>JBOGYE010000095.1:0-15561 GCA_050696635.1 Solirubrobacteraceae bacterium
CCCAGCGGAAGTCCTCGCGCAGCCATTTGGTGTCGGTCTGGCCGGTCACCTGCGCCAGCCGAGGCTGGGTGCTCGCGTTCCCCCAGCCCGACACGTTCGCGTTCAACCCCACAATCAACCCACCCGACGCCGAGGGCGCCGCGGTGGCGACGCTGGTCCTGGGGGAGCTTGAGCCGGTGGATCGCACGTGCTTGTCGCGACGAACGAGGGCGATCCGGCCCCGCGGCCGCGAGCGCCGAGGCCGGCGCTGGCGTGTGCACAGCGAGCCGACGCTGCGAGCGTGAGTGCGCGCCCGGCGGGCGTGAGTGCGCGCCCCGCGAGCGTGGCGGCGCGCCCTACGGGTCCGGCTGCGCATGTGGCGGCGACCCGGCGTCCGCAGGCAGGCATTTGACCTTCGGTGGCGCGCGATGCGCAACTGGCGCGCAGCGCGATCGTGGCGTGGCTGGCGCCGGGCGGCGGCCGACGCGGTGCCGGCAAGAGCAGCGCAACCGAGGATCATCACGACCGTCGCGATCAGCGCTCGACGAACCACCATGCCGATTGATCGGCGTAACCGGCCGAAGCTTTAGCGCCCGCTGGTCGCGGACCTCTGCGCCTGCGACGGTTAGTCTGCTCGGCGTGCTGATCTCGCCCGTCTGCTACAGCGAAGCTCCGGGCGGTGCCGAGCGGTACATGAACCTGCTGTTTCCCCGCCTTGTCGAGCACGGGCACCGCGCTCACCTGATCGGCTCGGTCCCGGATTGGCCGCTGCCGGCCACCGCGGTTGCGTTCACGCCGAAGTGGTCAAGGCGCTCGATCATCAGCAGCCTCCCGCGCCTCCCGGCCGAACGACGGGCGGTCGCGGCGGTCGCGGACGAGCTTCATCCCGGTCTGTTCCACGCCCAGTTCAAGCGCGAGCAGATCGGCCTGACTGACGTTCTCGCCCGCCGCGCGCCGGTCGCCTGGACCGAGCACGGGCGGTTCCCGGGCGGTCGGCTCGGGCGCGCGATGGCCGGCGGGTACCGGCTGGCCTCACGGCGCGTCGGCGTGATCGTCTGCGTCTCTCGCGCCGTGGCCGAGGACGTGGGCGGGATCGTGGGGTCGCGCGTCCCCATCGAGGTCGTGCCCAACGCGATCGACACGAGCACCGTGCGACCCCCCACGGCGCAGCAGCGTGCCGCCGCCCGAGCGAGGCTCGGTGTCGACGCCGACGCGCGCATGGTTGCGTGGATCGGACGCCTGCACGAGAGCAAGCGGCCGCTGTTGGCCGCGGAGGCGGGTGCTCACCTGGACGGGGTGATGCTGATGGCCGGCTCAGGCCCGCTGTCGGCCGAGTTGACGGCTCGCGTGGACGGGGTGACCGTCCGCGCCGTCGGCCATCTGGCCGACCCGAGCATCGTCTACCGGGCGGCGGATGCGTTCCTGTTCACATCGAACGGCGCCAGCGAGGGGTTTCCGTACAGCCTGCTCGAGGCGGCCGCCCATGACCTGCCGATCGTCGCAAACGCGGGAGCCGGTATCCAAGAAGAGCTGTGCGGCGCCGCGGTGACGATCGTCGACGATTCGGCGCAGGCGCTTGCCGGTGCCCTGATGGCCGCCGCCTCGAGGGGCGAGTCGCGCAGCTGGGCCTGCCGGCACGACCTCACGCAGTGGGCCACGCGCCATGCCGAGATCTTCGGCTCGCTCTGAGGCCGGTCTCGGCCGGCCCTCGCGTCGACAGCATCGGTTTAATCCCCGGGCCCTTGCCGCTCTGGCGCCTAACATCGACGACACCGGGCGCGAGCCGTGGCTCGGCCGCAGGACGCGCCGGCCCCGGGACCGCCAACGAGCTTCTGCGCGCGCTCGACGCCGCGCTCGGGCCAGCCCTTCTGAGGCTCCTGGGTGGGTTACGCCGGACCCGCTCTCGGCCGGCCCAGCCGCGCCGGATCGGCGTGATGAAAACCACCGGCATCGGCGATCTGGTCCTGGCCAGCGCGGTGGTCCGCGACATGCAGGATGCCTTCCCGCGGTCATCGCTCGTGCTGTTCGCGGGACCGGGCAACGCCGGGGTGGCGGAGCTCGTCGAGCACGCCACGGTCGTCACGCTGCCGACCGCTTCGCCCTGGCGGGCGATCCCGCTGATCCGCGCCGCGCGGGTGGACATCCTGCTCGACCTGGGACAGTGGACCCGGCTCGAGGCTGTGTATGCCTCGCTGTCGGGCGCGCGATGGACGGTTGGCTTTCGCACCCCCGGGTTTGACCGCCATTTCGCCTATGACGAAACCGTCCTGCATTCCAACCGAGTCAGCGAGCTGGAGAACTTTCGCTCGCTGGCGCGCGCGGCCGGCGCGATGCCTCGCGCGCAGCCGCGCTTTCGATGCCCGCAGACGGTTCGCGAGCCGCCGGTGGCCGGCCCCTACGTGATCTTCCACCTCTGGCCCGGTGGCTTTCGCAGCGAGCTGCGGGAATGGCCGGCGGCGTCGTGGCGCGAGCTCGCTGATCGGGTCCGAGCCGCCGGATACGGCGTCGTTCTCACCGGCGGCCCGGACGATGTCGAGCGCACGCGGCGATTCGTGGACTCGTGCGCAGCGGACGTCGTCTCGATCGCGGGTCGATATCCATTCGGCGAGCTGGTCGGCGTGCTCGCCGCCGCGCGGTGCGTGGTCAGCGTCAACACCGGCCTGATGCACCTCGCGGCCGCCGCGGGAGCCCCGACCATCGCTCTCAACGGCCCGACTTCAGCACTGCGTTGGGGGCCGGTCGGTGACCGTGTCGTCTGCATAGACTCCAGCCTGCCACTGTGCGGGTTTCTGAACCTGGGGTTCGAGTACGACGGGCAGCGCACCGACTGCATGTCCGGGATCGATGTGGACCGCGTCGCCGAGGCTACCTTGAGAGAGGCCCATGCATGATGCTTTAGATCGCCGCCGGCTGACGGTCCTGGGGATCAATCCCGACGCCGTCGCCCGCGCGACCGCCGTTCTGATCACAGCCCTGCGCGCGGGGGGCAAGATCCTCGTGTTCGGCAACGGAGGCAGTGCCGCGGACGCCCAGCACATGGCGGCGGAGCTCGTCGGCCGGTTCGAGCGCGAGCGGCCCGGACTGTCCGCGATCGCGTTGACCGTCGACTCATCGTCGATCACGGCGATCTCCAACGACTACGGGTTCCAGCGGGTGTTCGCGCGCCAGATCGAGGCATTGGGCCGGCCGGGCGACGTTGCCATCGCGATCAGCACCAGCGGGGAGTCGGCCAACGTGGTGGCCGGGCTGCAGTCGGCCCGCGCCCGGGGGATGATGACGATCGGTCTCTGCGGCCGAGCCGGATGCTCGCTATGCGAGCTCAGCGACGTGGCCCTGCCCGTGGAGGCGCCCTCGACCGCGGCCATCCAGGAGGGCCACCTGGTCGTCGAGCATGCCCTTTGCCGGGCCCTCGACGCGGTCTTTTGCGATTGCGACGGCGACCTGCAGGTGCGGCCCCCGGGGAGCGTCGTCACGCTCGAGGAGCTGCTCGTGCTCCGGGCGGGATGGCGGGCGGCGGGCCGGACGGTTGTCTGGACCAACGGTTGCTTCGACGTTCTGCACGGCGGCCACCTCGCTAGTCTCGCCGGCGCCCGCGGACTCGGTGACGTGGTCGTGGTCGGCGTCAACGACGATGCGTCGGTCAGGCGACTCAAGGGCCCCGGGCGGCCCGTGGTCCCGGCTGCGGACCGGGCGGCCCTGCTCGCCGCCCTGCGGTACGTGGACTACGCGGTCGTGTTCGGGCAGGACACGCCCGAGGCCGTGCTCTCCCGCCTCGAGCCCGACGTCGCCGTCAAGGGCTCGGACTACGAGGGGCCGGAGGGCAAGCCGATCCCCGAGCGGGCGCTGGTCGAGGGGTATGGCGGCCGGGTCGTGTTTCTCCCGCTGGTGCAGGGGCGGTCGACCACCGCGCTGCTCGGTGTGGCAGGCGACCCCGCGCCGTGACGGCCGGACGTGCGCGCAGCGCGGTGTTCCTGGACCGCGACGGCACGCTGATCGAAGACGTCGGCTATCTGCGTGACCCCGCGACCGTCGCCGCCCTGGACGGCGCCGCGTGCGCGCTACGCGACCTGAGCCGCCTCGGCTTCGCGCTCGTCGTGGTCTCCAACCAGTCGGGAATCGCACGCGGCATCATCAGCGCCGCCGAGGCGGCGGCGGTCCATCAGCGGTTCGTCGTGCTGTATGCGGCCGACGGAGTTCGCTACGACGCCGTCAGCTACTGCCCGCACGGCCCCGACGAAGGTTGCGCCTGCCGCAAACCCGCGCCCGGGATGCTGCTCGACGCGGCCGCCGATCTCGACATCGATCTGCCGACCTCGTTCATGGTCGGAGACAAGGCCTCGGACGTCGAGGCGGGCAGACGGGCCGGGTGCCGGTCGATCCGCCTGGCGACGGCGGGCGCCCCGGTGCTCGCCGCGGGCGGGTCGGACGGCGTCGCGTCGGATTGGTCGGCCGTGTGTAGGCTGATCCGCCATGCGACGCCGGCCTGATGCCTGAAGCCGAAGCCCTCGCGGGCGCACGCGTGCTCGTGGTCGGCGACCTGATGCTCGACGAATACGTCTGGGGCGACGTGCGGCGCATCTCGCCCGAGGCACCCGTGCCCGTGGTGGAGATCACTCGCCGCACTCATGCCCCGGGGGGTGCCGCCAACGTGGCGGCCGGCGTGATCGCGCTCGGCGGCGTCGCGACGATCGTCGGCATCACCGGCGACGACGGCGCCGGCGAGCGGCTGCGCGTGAGCCTCGAGGCGCGCGGTATCGAGTCGTCGGGACTGGTCACCGATGCCACCAGGCCGACCACGCACAAGACCCGCTTCATCGCGCACGCCCAGCAGGTGGTGCGGGCCGACGAGGAGGACGGCCGCGCGGCGGACGAGGGGCTGGAGGGGCGCCTGCTGTCCAATCTTCAGGCGAGGCTCGCCGGCAGCGATTGCGTCGTGCTGTCGGACTACGGCAAGGGGGTGATCACCGATGCGTTGGCTCAGGGCGTCATCCGGGCGGCTCGCGCAGAGTCCAAGCCGATCGTCGTCGACCCCAAGGGCCTTCGGTTCACGAAGTACTCCGGCGCGACCGTCATCACCCCGAACGACCACGAGCTGGCACAGGCGGCCCACGTGCAGATCAACTCCGACGCCGATCTGGTGGCGGCCGCGGAGCGGCTGGCCCGCGAATGTGATGCCAACCTGCTCGTCACCCGCGGAGCGGCCGGTATGACCCTGGTCGGCCGCGACGGCCGATTGGACGTCCCCGCGCGGGCGCGCGACGTGTTCGACGTCACCGGCGCCGGCGACACCGTGGTGGCGGTGCTCGCGGCTGCGCTGGGACGGGGGCTGGCGCTCGAGCAGGCCGTGGTTCTTGCCAACGCCGCCGCAGGCGTCGCCGTCGGCAAGGTGGGAACCGTGGCGGTCACCACCGCCGAGCTCGCCCACGCCCTGCAATCCTGAGCATCGACGTGCATAAACCGCCGAGCTGGGCGCGCGATGCTCAGGGTTCGTGCGCGACTGCCGATTACACTTCGCGTATGGGCGTTTTCGTGGGACTCGACCTTGTGGACGTCGAGTCCGTCCAGGCGACGCTGGGCGCGCACGGCGATAGTTACCTGAGCCGGATCTTCACCGAGACGGAACGCGATGAGTGCGGAAGTGACACGAGGAAGCTGGCGACGCGGTTCGCCGCCAAGGAGGCTGTGATGAAGGCGCTCGGACGGACCGAGGAGCCACTGGCCTGGTCATCGATCGAGGTCGTGGCCCGGCAGGGTTCGGCACCGGAGCTCCTGCTTCACGGAGCCGCGCTGGAGCTGGCGCGCAGGCGCGGCATCGGGCGACTGTCGCTCAGCCTGAGCGGGGCCGGTGGGCACGCGGCGGCGATCGTCATCGGCGAGACGGGGACGGAGGGTCATCGATGAGCGAACCGCTGGCGAGCACGATCCGAGACGTGCTCCGCGACCACGGCCGGCTGCCGGTCGACGTCAACGCTCTGCGCGACGGGGATGACCTGTTCGCTGCCGGGATGAGCTCGCACGCGAGCGTCAACGTCATGCTCGCGCTCGAGGACGCCTTCGATCTGGAGTTCCCCGACGAGATGCTGAAGCGCAGCGTGTTCGAGAGCCTCGCCGCGATCGAGGCGGCAATCTGCTCGCTGCAGGCTCGGGCGGCGTGACCGTCGAGATCGATCGCGATCGGGCGTTCCTGTCCGAGGTGGATCGGATCGCGCACGAGGTCGCGGCCGTCCACGCCGACGCCGTCGACCGCGACGCTCGGTTTCCCTTCGAGGCGATCGACGCCCTGCGACGGGCCGGCGCGCTGGCCGCGTTCGTGCCGGCAGCCCTGGGCGGCGGCGGCGTCTCGTTTCAGACGCTGGCGCGAGCCTGCTTCGAGCTGGGCCGCTGCTGCTCGGCGACGGCGATGGTGTTCGCGATGCACCAGATCCAGGTCGCGACGATCGTGCGCCATCTGGAGGGCTGGTTCGAGGGATATCTGAGCCGGCTCGCGTCCGAGCAGCGACTGATCGCCTCGGTCACCTCCGAGATCGGCACCGGTGGCGACATGGGACGGTCGATCGCCCCGGTGACGGCCGCCGGAGACGGTCTGGTCGGGATCGAGAAGCGGGCGCCGACGGTCAGCTACGGCGCCTACGCCGATGACCTGTTCACGACCGTGCGCCGCACTCCCGAGGCCGAGCAGGTCGACCAGGTGCTGGTGCTGCACCACTCAGAGCAGACGCAGCTCGAGCCGGCTGGTAGCTGGGACACGATCGGAATGCGAGGCACCTGCTCGCCCGGGTTCGTCGTGCGCGCGCAGTTCGATCCCGAGCAGATCCTGCCGGCCCCGTTCTCGACCGTGATGAACGAGTCCCACGTTCCGATCTCGCACATCCTCTGGTCTCACGTGTGGCTCGGGATCGCGACCGAGGCGTTCGAGCGCGGGCGCGCGTTCGTGCGCGCCGCCGCGCGGCGCAGCCCGGGGGCGCCGGTGCCCGCGGCGCACAGCCTGTCGCGCGTGATGAGCGAGCTGGCGCTGCTGCGCGCGGAGGTCCGCCGCGCGCTCGAGGAGTTCGTCGGCGACGGCGAGGACTGCGACCGCGAGCGACTGCGTACGATGGGCGCGATCCTGCGCTTCAACAACCTCAAGCTTGCCGCCTCCGAGCAGGCGCCGCGCGTCTGCATGGGCGTGCTGGAGACGATCGGGATCATGGCCTACAAGAACGACTCCCCGTACGGCGTCGGACGTCAGTTGCGCGACGCGTTGTCGGCGCGGCTGATGGTCGCCAACGAGCGGATCCACTCCGTCGACGCCGGGCTGCTGCTGATCGCCAAGGAGGTCTGACGTGCCCGCCGAGGTGCGCGTCGTCTCAGACGAGCAGCGCGAGCTGCTGGCGACGCTGCTGGATCATGGGTTGCTCCTGGCGTCTGGCGTTCCCGGCGTCTACGGCCACAGCGCCGTGTTCGAGGAGGTGCGCGCAGCGCTCGACGAGCGGCTTAGCGCCGAGGCAGGCGCCAGCGGCGCCGAGCGGCTCCGGTTCCCGCCGCTGCTGCCGCGCCACCAGCTCGAATCAAGCGGCTACCTCGGCTCCTTCCCGCACCTTGCCGGCAGCGTCTACTCGTTCGACGGCGACGAGCAGGAGGCGCAGCTCCAGGCCGAGCACGCCTCGCGACATGAGCCCTGGGACGAGTTTCAGCGCATGACCGAGCTGACCTTGATGCCGGCCGCCTGCTACCCGGTCTACCCGGCGATCGCCGCGCGAGGGCCGCTGGTGGCCGGTGGCGCGTTCGTCGACGCGGGCGGCGCCTGGGTGTTTCGACACGAGCCCTCCGACGATCCCGCGCGGCGCCAGATCTTCCACCAGCACGAGCTGGTCAGGATCGGCGAGCCCGACGCGGTGCTCGAATGGCGGGAGGAGTGGGCCCAGCGCGGACTGGCGCTGCTGCGTGCGTTGGGTCTGGACGCGCGACTGGACGTGGCCAACGATCCGTTCTTCGGACGCCGCGGGCGGATGCTCGCCGCCAACCAGCAGTCCGAGCGCCTCAAGCTCGAGCTGCTGGTCGACATCGCGGGCCCCGAGCCCACCGCCTGCGCCTCGTTCAACCACCATCGTGACCACTTCGGCTCTACCTGGGGGATCGCGCTCGCTGACGGTCGCACCGCCCACACCGCCTGTCTCGGCTTCGGTCACGAACGGATCGTGCTGGCGCTGCTGCGCGCGCACGGGCTCGACCCCGCCGCGTGGCCGGACCACGTCCGGGCGGAGCTGTGGCGCTGATGGCGGCCGGGCCGGCAGCGGCGGGCGCGAGCCTTTCGGGGCGCGACCCGCGCGACTACGAGCGCCACCGTCTGCACGCCACCGACCGCTCCTATCCCGAGACCAACTGCTACGCGGACGTGATCATCGAGCTGCTGCATGCGCGCGGATACGAGCCGCTGGCGGCGTTCGGACATGTCGTCAGGCTCGACTTCGAGGGCGACCAGTGGACCTTCTTCAAGCCGCCGCCCGACGACCTGGAGGCGCTGTTCGGGATCGACATCCACGAGATGCAGCCCTACCGCCCGTTACCGACCCAGATCGCGGAACAGCTCGCGCTGGATCGGACGCTGATCGTCGAGCTCGACAGCTGGTGGCTACCCGACACCGCCGCGACCAGCTACCGCCGCGAGCACGTCAAGACCTCGGTCGCCGCCGACTGGATCGATCCCGATCGCGAGGCGCTGCACTACTTCCACGGTCCGGGCCTGTTCGAGCTGAGCGGCGCGGACTACCGCGGAGCGCTCCGTCTTGACGGGACCGACGAGGACCTGCTGCCGCCCTACACCGAACTGGTTCGCTTCGATGCCGGCGAGCGCCTCGAGGGGGAGGCACTGCGGGGCGCCGCGCTCGCGCTGCTGCGCCGCCACCTGCGCCGTCGCCCGGCTTGCAACCCGTTCGCGCGGTTCGGGGACCAGCTCGAGCGGCAGCTGCCAGTGCTCCTTGACGGCGGGCTCGACCAGTACCACGCCTATGCGTTCGCGACCGTCCGCATGGCGGGCGCGGCGTTCGAGATCGCCTCCGATCACGCGCGCTGGCTGTTCGGCGATCCGGTCGCAGACATCGAGGCCGCAGCGCGTGAGCTCGTCGATGGCTGCAAGGCCCTGTCGTTTCGGCTCGCGCGAAGGCGCCGCTTCGACTGCCGCCCCGCGACCGCCGCGCTCGCCGATGCCTGGGAGAGGGTGATCTCCGGCCTCGAGAGGTGCGCGGCGTGAGCGCCGCGCCCGAGACCGTGCCCCCGCGGGCGCCGACCGCGGCCGATCCGGAAGCCGGAGCGCTCGTCGCGGTTCACGCCGCGTCGCGCGATCAGTTGCGGCGCGACTGGCAGCTGTTGGGGTCGGCCCCCGGCGAGCACGACGGTCCCGAGGCACTCCCATCCGACGGCTGGATCTCGGCGCAGGTCCCAGGCACCGTCGCCGGCGCCCTGCGCGCGGCCGGCCATGAGCTCTCCTCGGTTGACCTCGACGACCGCGACTGGTGGTTTCGGACCACGTTCGAGACCGCCCCGCCGCGGCCCGACGAGCGCCTGCACCTGTGTCTCGATGGGCTCGCGACGATCACCGAGGTGTACCTGAACGGTCAGCGGGTGCTCGACAGCGACTCGATGTTCGCGGTCCATTCGCCGCGGGTGCAGCTCGCCCTGGGCGCCCCCCAGAGCCTGACGGTCTGCTGCCGCGCGCTGCGTCCGCGGCTGGCCGAGCGCCCCAGGCCGCGTGCCCGCTGGCGCACCAGGCTTGTATCGGACGGGAACCTGCGCTTCGTGCGCACGATGCTGATCGGCCGCGCTCCGGGCCTTCCTAGCCGACCGCCGGTCGTGGGCCCGTATCGATCGATCTCGATCGAGCGGCGCCGCGGAGTCTCGGTCGATTCGCTGCGGCTGCGCGCCACGGTCGCGGGCGAAGATGGCCTGGTCAGCATCCGCGCGCTCCTGGAGGCGCTCGATCCCGGGGTCGCTGTCCGCGGCGCCACGCTCCACGTCGGCGACGGTCGCGGCGAGACGTCGGCGGCGCTGGAGCTCGCCGGCGGCCGCGATCGGACGCTGGCGGCCACCGGCACGGTGCGCGTCGCCAGACCGGAGCTCTGGTGGCCGCACACGCACGGGGCGCCGGCGCTGCACCAGGTCCGCCTGAGGATCGCCCTGGAGCGCGGCGAGGACGTCGTCGTCGACTGCGGCAGGGTCGGCTTTCGAGACCTGCAGGTGGCGCCGGACCTGGAGCGCGATGGGCTGCGCCTGTCGATCAACGGCGTCCCGCTGTTCGCTCGTGGCGCGGTCTGGACCCCGCTCGACCCTGACGCGCCTGACGTGGAGGAGCAGCTCGCGCGCGTTCTGCAGTCCGTGGTCGACGCGGGTATGAACGTCGTCCGTGTCCCCGGGATCGCCTGCTACGAGTCGCCAGCGTTCCTGGATCTCTGCGATCGCCTGGGGCTGCTGCTCTGGCAGGACTTCATGTTCGCCAACCTTGACTATCCAGAGCAGGACGACGCCTTCATGCGCACGGTCGACGCCGAGGCGCGACAGGTTCTGTCAGAGCTTGGTCCACGCCCGTGCACGGCGGTGCTCTGCGGTGGCAGCGAGGTCGCCCAGCAGGTGGCGATGCTCGGCCTCGATTCCGAACTGGCGCGGGGGCCGCTGTTCGGCGAGCTGCTCCCGACCCTGGTCGGCGAGGCCGACCTGCAGGCCCCGTACATCCCGTCCACCCCGTGGGGAGGCGACCTGCCGTTTCGCCCCGATCGCGGGGTGGCCAACTACTACGGCGTCGGGGCCTACCTGCGACCGCTGGAGGACGCCCGCCGTTCGGAGGTCAAGTTCGCGGCCGAATGCCTGGCATTCGCCAACGTGCCCGACGACGCCGCTCTGGACGAGCGCCACCCCCACGGAGCCGTCGGAGTGGGAGACGGCGCCTGGAAGCGCGGCGTGCCGCGGGACGTCGGCGCCGGGTGGGACTTCGACGACGTGCGCGATCACTATCTTCGGCTCCTGTTCGAGGTCGACCCGGTCGCGCTGCGCAGCGTGGATCCGATCCGCTATCTGGAGCTGTCGCGTCAGGTCACCGGCGAGGTGATGGCGGAGGTGTTCGGCGAGTGGCGCCGGGAGCGCTCCACCTGTGCGGGCGCCCTTGTTCTGTGGCTCGCCGACATGCGGGCAGGAGCCGGGTGGGGGCTGCTCGACAGCCGTGGCACGCCGAAGGTCGCGTTTCACGTCCTGGCTCGCGCGCTGGCTCCCGTGGCGGTCTGGAGCAGCGACGAAGGCCTCGGCGGCGTCGTGGCCCACGTCGCCAACGACGGGTCCGAGCGGCTCGAGGCGACGCTGCGCGTCTCGCTCTACTGGCGCTTCGAGACGCTCGTCGCCGAGCGGTCGAAACCGGTGGAGATCCCGCCGCACGGGATCCGCGACTTCAACGTCGAGTCGCTGCTCGGACGCTTCGTCGACGCCTCGTGGGCATACCGGTTCGGTCCGCCGGCCCAGCACGTGATCGTGCTCAGCCTCGAACGGCCCGAGCTGCCGTCTCCCCGTCGGTTGCTGTCACAGTCGTGCCGCTTCCCCAGTTCCTGGCCCCTGTCAGTCGAATCGGCACCCGCGCTCGGGCTTGCCGCGGTCGTGGGGCCGGTGGACGGCGAGCAGGTGTTGACCGTGTCCAGCCGCAGGTTCCTCTACGGAGTTCGGGCCACGATCCCCGGATTCATCGCCGCCGACGACGCCTTCTCGGTGGAGCCGGGACACTCAAGGACTGTGATCCTGCGACCCGCGTCGGACCTGCGAGCGCCGACGGGCGGCACCCTCACGGCGGTGAATCTGTCAGGGCGGATTGCGATCGAGGTCGAGGAGCCGGCCCAGTGAGCATCTTCGGAGACCCCGTGATGCTGGCGACGGAGCCAGACATGCTGACCTTCCTGCACCTGCCCGAGGAGGCGGAGGCGAGGCGGACGGCGATCCTGCTCTGTCCACCGTTCGGCTGGGCGGCGCAATGCTCATACCGTCCGCTTCGCATCTGGGCGGCGAGTCTGGCTCGGGCCGGCTATCCGGTGATGCGGGCGACCCCGCCCGGCTCCGGCGACAGCTCCGGCGAGGCGGACGACGCGGACCAGCTTGGATCCTGGCGGCGAACGGTGCCGGTCACGGCCGCCTGGCTGCGAGAGCGGACGAGGGCCGACCACGTCGTCGCGCTGGGAATCGGCCTCGGTGGCATGCTGGCGTGGCTGGCCGCGTGCGATGGGGCGCCGATCGACGATCTGATCCTGTGGGCCGTTCCCGCCCGCGGGCGAGCTCTCGTTCGCGAGCTTCGCAGCCGGTCCGCGTTGATCGCCAGGCACGACGAGATCGCCCCGGAGCCCGACGGCGGTTCCCAGCCGAGCGAGCCGGTGCCGGCTGAGGACGGCCTGAACCTGATCGGCTTTCGGATCAGCGAGCAGACAGCGGAGGCGCTCTCGAGCGTGCGGCTGGACGAGCACTCGCCTCCGATGCCCGATGAACGTCGAGTGCTGCTCCTGAGCCGGGACTCCCTGCCGGTCGATCGAGCGCTGCACGACCACCTGGCCCGGTTGGGCGTGATCGTCGAGACCCGGCAGACGCGCGACTACGACCAGCTGATCGCCGACCCGCTGCAGGCTCGAGCCCCGTCCGCCACGATGGCGCTGACCCTCGACTGGCTGGAGCGTGGGACGGACGAAGGTCCGAGCCGGAGGTCGCGCTCGACCGCTTCCATCGCAGCGCAGGCCGACGTGTTGCGAGCGGGCTCAGGCAGCGTGCGCGAAACCCCGCTTCGCGTCGCAGGTGTTCACGGCGATCTGTTCGGGATCGTGGCAGCCCCGGCCGCGTGCCGCCCGGCGCCCCTGGCGGTCGTGTGGCTGGGCGCGGGACCACTGCCGCACACGGGGCCCAACCGCGCCTGGGTGCGCGCGGCGCGGCGATGGGCAGCGCGTGGGGTGCCGACGGTCAGGGTGGACCTCAGCGGAATCGGCGAGTCCGGAGGTGACGACCATCGCCTGCTCTGCGACGACAGCCTGTACGCCCCCTGGCGCGTCGATGATGCCCGCGCCGTGCTGGATCATCTGTCGGCCGTGGGTCTGGCGGACCGGTTCGTCCTCGGCGGGCTGTGCTCCGGCGCGTACACGTCCCTGCACGCCGCCCTTGCCGACGACCGGGTGCGCGGGCTGCTGCTGATCAATCTGGTGCTGATCTCCTACAGCGAGGCGCTGATCGTGCAGCGCGGCCGGCGCGCACAGCTGGATGCCGGACTGCCGGCACGGCGCCATGCCCACGTCAACGTCGCGCTGCCAGCGAAGGCGATGAAGTACATTCGCCCCGATCGCGCATGGGGCCTGCTCACGCGCTCCGAGGAGCGAGCCGACCACAAGCGAGCGCTGACGGCGTTGGACCGGCTGCTGGCCCGCGACGTGCAGACGCTTCTGTTGCTCGGGGACCGCGAGCCGCTGCTCGCCCAGTTCGGGCGTCACGGCCTGCTGGACGGGATCGGCCGCTGGCCGAACCTGACGCTGGAGCGGCTGCCGTCCAGCGATCACATGTTGAGGGAGTCGTCGGTCCAGCGCCGCATGCACCAACTGCTCGACGCCGCCCTCGAACGCGTGCTCCGCGCGGAGGACCCAGAGTCGGCAGACTCCTACGCGACGGCCTGAGGGCCGCCCGTCGCGACGACAGGTCGGTCGCCTGGTCTCGAGATCGGCAGACGACGGGTAGCCTGCCACGGATGCGAGCGCAGGTCACCGCAGTCGGTCTTGCCGGGCTGCCCGCCGCCGGCTTCGCCCGGCTGGAGCGCCGGTTGGAGCTCGCGCTGCGACGCGCACGCGCGTCCGGGGTCCCCGCGATCGCCAGCATCACGAGCGAGCTGACTGACCGCTCCGTGGACCCCACCGAGATCGTGTGCGCCTCTCGGCGCGACGGGGAGGCCTGGTTCTGCCTCGAGCAGCCTGACCGCGGCGGGTCGGCACTGGCCGCGCTGGGCGCCGTTGCGATGCTCGAGGCAGAAGGCGAGGACAGGTTCGTGGCGCTCGCCGAGCGCTGGCGCGAACTGGCCGGTGCGGCCCTCGCGGACGATGTGGACGGGCCAGGCGGGACAGGACTGGTCGCCGTCGGCGGGTTCGCATTTCATCAGACGGGCGGCGGCTCGCCGCCGTGGCGCGGCTTTGCCGCCGGCTCGCTGGTCGTACCGGAGCTGTCGCTGGCCCGGCGCGACGGGCGCACCTGGCTGACGGTCAACGTGGCGGTCGCGCCAGACGACGACGCCGACGGCGCCGGCGAGCGGGTTCGCCGGCGGCTGGCGGAGCTGCGGGCGCGTCCGCTGCCGCTGCTCGATCCTGCGCCGGTCGGCGACTACGAGGTGTTCAGTCCGCTCGCGCCCGCGCATTACGAGGAGGCGGTCGCGCGTGCCGTCGCGCGGATCCGGGCCGGCGAGGTCGAGAAGCTGGTGGTGGCGCGCGAGGTCGAGGTGCACGCGCCGATCGCGCACGATCCGGGCGCCGTGTTCGGGCTGCTGCGCGAGGCATTCGGGAGCTCCTACGTGTACGCGGTCGGACGCGGCGAGGCGACCTTCATCGGGGCCACGCCCGAGCTGCTGATCCGGCGTGAGGGCCAGCGCGCGACCACGGTCGCGCTGGCGGCCTCGACGCGGCGTAGCGCGGACCCGGCGGTCGACGACCATCTCGGCGAGCAGTTGCTGCGCTCCGACAAGGAGCGTGAGGAGAACGCGATCGTGGCCCGGCGGATCGCCCGAACGCTGCAGCCGCATTCGGTCTGGGTGACGGTCGCGCCCGAGCCGGTGGTTGTCAAGGTCGCCAACATCCAGCACCTCGCAGCGCCGATCCGTGCGCAGCTCGCCGAGGCGATCGATGCGGTGGCGCTGGCGGGGCGGCTGCATCCCACGCCCGCCGTCGGCGCCGAGCCGGCGGCCGCGCTGGACACGATCCCGGCGCTGGAGGGGATCGACCGCGGCTGGTACGCGGGTCCGATCGGCTGGACCGATCCCTCGGGCGACGGCGAGTTCTGCGTGGCGCTGCGCTGCGCTCTGCTGCGCGGACGCGTCGGACGCTGCTACGCGGGCTGCGGGATCGTGCGCGACTCAGATCCAGCTGCCGAGCTGGCCGAGACGGAGGTCAAGCTGCAGGTGATGCTGCCGGCGCTGTCGGGCTGACCTCGGTGACCGCAGCCGCCGCGGCGACCGCAGCCGCCGCGGCGTCGGCCACCCGCCGATGCAGCGCGAGATTCTCGGCGCGGTCGGTCCGGACCTCGAGCAGCCGCGAGCGCCTGTCGCCGTCGGCGCGCGGTTCGTCCAGCGCGCAGCGCAGCCCCTGCAGGTCGCCGACCAACTCGTAGCGCAGGCCGTAGAGCTCGGCCGCGCGGGCGAAGTCGAGGCCGTGCCGCGTCGCCACGTGCTGCTCGAAGACGTCGCGCTCGCCGCTGACGGGCAGGAAGTGGAAGATCCCGCCGCCGTCGTTGTTGAGCAGCACGATCGTCAGCGCCAGGCCGAGCCGTCGCGCGGCCAGCAGACCGCCGATATCGTGGGCGAGCGCGACATCGCCGATCAGCAGCGTCACCGGCCCGTCGCTGACCGCG
>JBOGYE010000096.1:0-6534 GCA_050696635.1 Solirubrobacteraceae bacterium
GGTGCCGATGGGGGTGCCAATGCGGCGGACGCGCCGGGGGCCGGCGGCCGCGGGTCCGGACGCCTGCGGCGTCTGCGAGAGAGCCTGCGCAAGACCCGCCAAGCGCTCCAGGCCGAGCTGCAGGCGACCCTGTTCGAGGATCTCAGCGAGGAGACCTGGGAGCGGCTGGAGGAAGCACTGATCTACGCCGACGTAGGGGCGAGGACGACCGCGGCCGTGGTCGCTCAGCTCGAGCACGAGGCGGCCGAGCAGAAGATCTCCGGGGGACCGCAGCTGTCCCAGCGGCTGGTGGAGCTGCTGAGCGAGATCGCGCGGACCGGCTCGGACACGATCGACCTGCGCGCCCAGCCGACGGTGATCCTGGTCGCGGGCGTCAACGGAACGGGCAAGACCACGACGCTCGGCAAGCTCGCGTGGCACCTGAGCCGCGAGCTCGGTCGCTCGGTCGTGCTGGCGGCCGGCGACACGTTCCGCGCCGCCGCGGTCGAGCAGCTGGAGCTGTGGGCACAGCGGGCGCAGGTGCAGTTCGTGAAGGGCCGCCCTGGCGCGGACTCGGCCGCCGTTGCCTTCGACGCGATCGCGCAGGCGCGCCGGGACGGGGCGGACGTCGTCCTGATCGACACCGCCGGGCGCCTGCACACTCAGGACAACCTGATGGCCGAGCTGGCAAAGGTGCGACGAGTGATCGCCAAGCAGATCCCCGAGGCGCCCCACGAGACGCTGCTGACCGTCGACGCCACGACCGGGCAGAACGGGCTGCGCCAGGCGCAGGCGTTCGCGGAGGCGATCGACGTCTCGGGCCTGGTGCTGACCAAGCTCGACGGCACCGCCAAGGGTGGGATCGCGCTGGCGATCGCCCAGGAGCTGCAGATCCCCGTCAAGCTGATCGGGGTCGGCGAGCAGCTTGAAGACCTGCGGCCGTTCGACGCGGCCGAATACGCGCGCGCGCTGCTCTCCTGATCAGCGAAACTCGTTTGCCGCGACGGTACGCTTGTGGGCGAGATGGCCGGATGGATCCTGTGGGCGGTGTTGGCCGGCGCGTGCGCGATCGGCGAGATGATGACGGGCGCCCTGTACTTGGCGCCGTTCGCCGTCGGGGCTGGGCTGGCGGCGATCGGGGAGGCCGCCGCCGGCACCGCGGTGGCGGTGATCGTGTTCGTCGTCGCCTCGGTGGGGACGCTGCTGGCACTGCGGCCGATCTCTCGCGCGCACCGCTCGGGACCGCCCGCGATCCGCACCGGCGCGGCGGCGCTGATCGGCAAGCGCGCGATCGTGATCGAGCGGATCGCAAACAATGACGGCGTCGGGATCGTCAAGATCGACGGAGAGGTGTGGACCGCGCGCTCGCTCTACGATGACGAGGAGATCGACGCGGGCAAGCGAGTCGAGGTCATCGACATCAAGGGCGCGACCGCGCTCGTGATCGAGTAGGAGGCGCCAGATGGCCGGAGTGATAATCGCAATCGTCGTGGTCGTGCTGCTGCTGGCGATGTTCGCGCGCACGGTGCGGATCGTGCCGCAGGCGAGGGCCGGGATCGTCGAGCGCTTTGGGCGCTACAGCCGCACGCTGACCCCGGGGCTGACCGTGCTGATGCCGTTCGTCGACCGGCTCAAGCCGCTGATCGATCTGCGTGAGCAGGTCGTCTCGTTTCCGCCCCAGCCGGTGATCACCGAGGACAACCTGGTGGTCGGGATCGACACCGTCCTGTACTTCACGATCAACGACGCCAAGTCGGTGACCTACGAGGTCGCCAATCCACTGCAGGCGATCGAGCAGATCACCGTCACCACGCTGCGCAACGTGATCGGCTCGCTGACGCTCGAGGCCGCGCTGACCAGCCGCGACCACATCAATGCGCAGCTGCGCACCGTCCTGGACGAGGCGACCGGCAAGTGGGGGATCCGGGTCAACCGAGTCGAGATCAAGTCGATCGACCCGCCGGGCTCGATCCAGGAGGCGATGGAGAAGCAGATGCGCGCCGAGCGCGACCGCCGCGCCGCGATCCTCAACGCCGAGGGCGTCAAGCAGTCTCAGATCCTGACTGCCGAGGGGCAGAAGCAGGCGGCGGTGCTGGGCGCGGAGGGCCAGAAGCAGGCGGCGATTCTGCGCTCCGAGGGCGAGGCGCAGGCGATCGCGACCGTGTTCGACGCGATCCATGCCGGCCGGCCGGACCCCGAGCTGCTCAGCTACCAGTACCTGCAGATGCTGCCACAGCTCGCGCGCGGGGACTCGAACAAGGTGTTCGTGATCCCGTCGGAGTTCGCGGAGGCGTTCGGAGGGGTCGCCAAGGCGTTCGGCGGCGCGGCGGCGCCGGGCGCTGCGGCGGCGAGCGCGGCGGCGCAGGTCGAACCTCCTGCGGGTGGCAATCACGCGCTGCCGTCCAGCTCCGGGGAGCCCAAGTAGCGTGTTTGACTCGCTGGCCGAGAAGCTTCAGGCGACCCTCGCCGACGTGCGCGGCCACGGCGCGCTGACCGATGCCGACATCGACGCCGCGATGCGGGAGATCCGCCTGGCGCTGCTGGAGGCGGACGTGAACTTCAAGGTCGTCAAGAGCTTCACCGCCGCGGTCAAGGAGCGGGCGCTCGGAGCGGGGGTGATCGGACAGCTGAACCCCGGTCAGCAGGTCGTCAAGATCGTGTCCGACGAGCTGACCGAGCTGATGGGCGGCGCCGCGCGGGAGCTGTCGTTCTCGCCCCGGCCGCCGACGGTCGTGCTGATGGCCGGCCTGCAGGGCTCGGGCAAGACGACGGCCACGGCCAAGCTGGCCCGCTACCTGCGCGAGCAGCACGGCTCCTCGGTCGCCGTCGCCGCCTGCGACACCTACCGCCCGGCCGCGGTCGAGCAGCTGGTCAAGGTGGGGCGCCAGGCCGGAGCCGAGGTCTACGAGCAGGGGACCGACCGCGACCCGGTGCAGATCGCCGTCTGGGCCGCCGATCGGGCGAAGACCGAGGGCAAGGACGTGCTGATCGTCGACACCAGCGGCCGCCTGCACGTCGACGAGCAGTTGATGGCCGAGCTGGCGCAGATCAAGCGGGCCGTCAGGCCGCACAACGTGCTGTTGGTCGTCGACGCGATGACCGGCCAGGACGCCGTCAACGTCGCCGAGCAGTTCGCCAAGGTCGTCGAGTTCGACGGGGTCGTGATGTCAAAGCTCGACGGCGACGCGCGCGGTGGCGCCGCGCTGTCGGTCAAGGCGGTCACCGGCAAGCCGATCATGTTCGCCTCCACCGGCGAGAAGCTCGACCAGTTCGAGCGCTTCCACCCCGACCGGATGGCACAGCGGATCCTCGGGATGGGCGACGTGATGACGCTGATCGAGCGGGCAGAGTCCCAGTACGACGCGGATCAGGCGGTGGAGCTGGAGCGCAAGCTTCGCAAGGCGGAGTTCGGGCTCGACGATTTCCTGGAGCAGATGCGCCAGGTGCGCCGCCTGGGGCCGCTGCAGTCGCTCTTGGGGATGATCCCGGGGATGGGCAAGGAGCTCCGCGGCGTGAAGATCGAGGAGAAGGAGTTTGACCGCCTGCAGGCGATCATCCTGTCGATGACCCCACATGAGCGCCGCCACCCCGAGCTGATCAAGGGCTCCCAGCGACTGCGGATCGCGCGCGGGTCAGGGACCAACGTGCAGGCGGTCAAGGCGCTGATCAAGCAGTTCGAGCAGATGCGCAAGGTGATGCGCCAGGTGACGCAGGGCAAGATGCCCGACCTCGGAGCTCTGATGCGTCAGGCTCGATGAGGCGGTGCGCTGCCGGGGTCTGATCGGCGTCACGATCCCCGCGCGCCGCGGGTAGCTCGTCGATCACGCTAAGCTGAGCGACCGCTATGGCCGTGAGACTCAGACTGACCCGCGTCGGCGGGCACAAGAACCCCATCTGGCGGGTGGTCGTCGCTGACCAGCGCGCCAAGCGCGACGGGCGCGTGATCGAGACCGTCGGGCACTACAACGCCCAGACCGAGCCGTCCACGATCGTGCTCAACGAGGAGCGGATCCGAGACTGGCTGGCGCGCGGCGCGCAGCCATCCGACAGCGTCCGCAAGCTGCTGCACACGCAGGGCATCGGCGTCGGCTGACCCGCGCATCGGCACTGCGACCGTGAGGGACCTGCTCGAGTATCTGGCCAAGGGGCTCGTCGAGCACCCGGAGCAGGTGCGCGTGACCGAGGTCCGCGAGCAGGACGGCACCGTGGTCCTGGAACTGTCGGTGCACGACGACGACTACGGCACCGTGATCGGGCGCGGCGGCAGGACCGCCACCGCGCTGCGGACGGTGATCAAGGCCGCCGCCACCAAGCAGCGCCAGCGCGTGTTCGTCGACATCGTCGACGCATGACCGGGGCGGTCACGGCTTGAGCGAGCCGGCGGCCTGGCTGCGCGCCGGGGTCGTCGGACGACCTCACGGCCTCGACGGCAGCTTTCACCTCAATGACTCGGTGCCCGGGCTGCTGACGGTCGGGCTAGATGTTCGCGTGGGCGACGAGCCACGACGGATCGAACGCCTCGCGGGACATGACGCGCGCCCGATCCTGCGTCTCGCCGGCTTCGCCACCCGCGAGGCAGCGGACGGCCTGCGCGGGTCAGAGCTGATGGTCGCGCAGCGCCAGGCGCCCGTGCTCGAGGAGGACGAGTGGTGGGCGGCCGACCTGGAAGGCTGCGCGGTGCACGACTCCGGGCGCGAGGTGGGGGTGGTGGCGCGGCTGCTGGCGCTGCCCTCATGCGAGGTGCTGGAGGTGCGCCGCGGCGACGGCGAGCGAGCGTTGCTCGTGCCGCTGGTCAAGGACGCGGTGCGCGGCGTGGACACCGGCGCGCGCGTGATCGACATCGACCTGCGCTTCCTCGGCGAGGAGTGAGCGCGTGCGGATCGACGTGTTCACGCTGTTCCCGGAGTCATTTCAGTGGTTCGCCTCCCAGCGCCATGTGACGACGGCGCTCGCCGCCGGGCATGAGCTCGAATGCGTCAACTATCGCGACCACACGCCGCTCAGCGGCGGCCAGGTCGACGACACGCCGTTCGGCGGCGGCGCGGGCATGCTGCTGCGCGTCGATGTCGTCGAGGAGGCACTGCGTGCCCGGTACGGGATCGACCCCGTGCAGCTGCCCGTCAGGCGCCGCGTGATCGTGCTGGACCCGGCCGGACGCCTGCTCGACGACGGGCTCGTCGACGAGCTGGCGGCGGAGTCCGAGCTGACCCTGCTGGCGGGCCGCTACGAGGGCTTCGACGAGCGGATCGTCGAGCACTTCGCGTCAGACCGGGTGTCGATCGGCCGCTACGTGCTGGCCGGAGGCGAGCTGGCGGCGATGGTCGTCTGCGACGCGGTGCTGCGCAAGCTGCCCGGCTCGCTGGGCGACCAGCGCTCGGCCGTCGAGGAGTCGTTCAGCGCCGCGCTCGAGGGACGGCCCGAGTACCCGCACTACACGCGTCCGGCCGAGCACCGCGGCTGGCGGGTGCCGCAGGTGCTGCTGTCCGGCCACCACGCCAACATCGCCCAGTGGCGCGCGGCGCAGAGTCGCGAGCGCGCGGTGCGGGCCGATGGCTGAGCCGCGGGCCCGTCGGTCGTCGGCGCCGCGCTGCGCGTCAGCGACCCGCGGTCGTCGGTCCGGCAGCGCCTGGGCCCTGTCCTGCGACATGTGCGCCGGTCATCACCGACCCCAGCCGCGTCTGGGCGACATGGCCGCCGCCGTTGATGCACGGCGGGGTGAGCGGCAGCGGCGACCGGCGCGGTACCTGGTCCACGACTCGCGACTGCCGGTAGACGGCCCAGTAGTCGACCGCGCTGGGCCCCGGCGTGTGCTCGTCCTCGGCCATCAGCGCCGCGGTGCGCGGGTTGAAGATCAGCTCGTCACGACCCGCGCGCGAGTCGTAGGCGACGCCGAGGCCGTGGCGCCCGAGGCGGTCGCGCACGCGGCCCAGCAGCTGCACGCCGGGGATCAGCGCCGCGGCGCGGTACAGGGCGGCGCGCAGCGCAGGGCCGGCGTCGGTCTCGCGCAGGAAATCGCCGACGTGCACGAGGTCCTCAGCCGCGGTGCGGGGGCCACCGTCGATCCGGCGCATCTGGCGCAGCAGGGTGCGCGGGTCGGTGGACAGAGCCTGCATGTCGTTCGTGGGCCCAAGCGTGAAGCAACCAGCGGCGAACCACAGGTTGCTGGTCCCGCGCCGGCTCGACGGGCTGATCTTCATGCTCAGGCAGAGCGCGCGGTCGCTCGGCGAGGTGAAGGTCGTGATCCCGGTGGTGTCTCGCAGCAGCCCCGAGCCGTCGGCGCCGATCCACACCTGCCGGTGATCCGGCGCGTAGGAGATGCAGGCCCGGTGACGGCCGACGGCGATCGACGCGGAGTCGTCGGTGGAGTCGACGTACAGGAACTGCCCTGGACCGGGCACCAGTGAGGGGCCACTGGCCGCGATGCTCGCCAGCCGGCCCAGCGCGGCGGCCAGGGCCGGCGAGGGCCCGGTGCCGGCTCCCGAGCCGACGAGCTCGACGACGGCGATGCAGGCCGCCAGCGCGAGCCCGGCCGCGATCGCACGGGCGGGCCAGCGC
>JBOGYE010000097.1:0-6283 GCA_050696635.1 Solirubrobacteraceae bacterium
ACCTGCGTGCGGCGCTGGTTGCCTGCGGGCTGGCCGCCGCCCTGTTCGCGTTCCTGGGGCTGGTCGCCTGCAATCAGCCGCTGCGACGGGCGAGCACCCGCAGCGTCCGCTACACGCAGCGCGCGAGCTTCGGCTACCGCGCCACGGCCCGGCCCGGACCGGTCTACCCGAGCGGTGCTGTGACCACCGGCGACACGGTCTTCACGGCGCTCGTGCACCGGCTGCGGGTCCGAGTCGGCTACCAGTTCGCGAGCGCGGCCAAGAACTCGATTGCCGGCACCTACGCTGTATCGCTGAAGCTCACCGGCCCATCCGGCTGGAGCCGGACGATTCCCCTCGCCGCGCCTCGCCCGTTTGCAGGCCCGCGCTGGCACAGGAACGTCACTCTTGATCTGCCCGCGCTGCAGGCTCTGCTTAATAGCGTTGCGCGTTTGACCGGGGTCGCGACGTCAGGCGACGGCAGCCTCGCCCTGGTCGCCGATGTGCATGCGCGCGGCAGCGTGGCGGGCAAGCCGATCAACGCAAGCTTTCAGCCGATCTTGACCCTCGCGCTGGCGCCGCTGCAGCTGGCGCCGGCCAGCGGGACGGTCGGCTCGGGTCAGACCGCCGGGGGCTTCTCACCGCAGGCGCACGGCAGCGTGGTCGTCCCCGCAACCCAGACCAACACGCTCGGCGTCGCGAGCATCCACCTCTCGATCGCCCTGCTGCGCAAGCTCACGCTGGCGGGCCTCGCGCTGGCGCTTGTGGGCGCGGCACTGGTGGCGGTGCTGCTCAGGCGCCGCGGCGCGTTCGCCGAGGCCGCGCGCATCCAGGCCCGCTACGGGCAGCTGCTGGTGCCGATCGCCGCCGGCGAGGACCTCGGATGGCCGCCGGTCGACGTCGCCAGCATCAAGGCGCTGGTCGCGCTCGCGCAATGCAGCGGGCAGCTGATCCTGCACAGCCATGACGACACCGCCGACACCTACCTGGTCAACGACGAGGGGACGGTCTACCGCTACCAGGCCAAGCTTCCGAAGGTGACCTGGGGCGAGTGGTCTGAGCACGAGACCCCGCTGGCCGACGAGGTGGCGGCACCGACCATCGCGCCTGCCGACGACGACGACGGCGAGCCGACCCGGCTGGCGGCGTAGCGGGACCTGGCGGACCGACGCGCCGGCTCGCGGACCGGCAACCGCGCGAGCGCTGAGCGCTTACCATCGGTCCCGATGCGCCGATTCCTGCTTCCGGGACTGATCGCCGCCGCGGCCATTGCCCTGCTGGCGCTGCTGACCTTCGGCGTCTCGAACCAGAAGCCCTCGACCTCGATCGACGCCAGGGTCGCCCGCGGCAGCTTCCCGACGATGCCCGACGCCCGGCTGGCGCTGCCGGAGCTCGGCAGCAACGCCCGCGAGAGCCTCGCCTCGTTCCGCGGCAAGGTCGTCGTGCTGAACCTGTTCGCGTCGTGGTGTGACCCGTGCCAGACGGAGGCGCCGATCCTGGCGGCGGAGCAGAAGACGCTCGCGGCCCACGGCGGCACGGTCGTCGGTGTCACATATCTCGACGACCCGGTCCACGTCGCGGCGTTCGTGCATCGCTACCACATCACGTTCCCGGTCCTGCGCGACCCCACCGGACAGCTCGCCGGCGCGCTCGGTGTCAACGGCGTGCCGGCGACGTTCGTGATCAACCGCAGCGGCCGAATCCAGGCGCTCCGCCGCTACCAGCTGACCGGGAGCTGGCTGCACCAGACGGTGTCATCGATCCTCGCGGGCCAGGCGTGAGCCGGCACCGCGTCGGCCGCGCGCTCGCCGCGGCGCTTGTGGCGTGCACCATGGCGATCGCCGCGACGCTGGCCGCGGGCGCATCGGCGACGCCCGCGCTCGCCTCCCCCCCGCCGCGCGTGCTCTCGTTCAGCGGGCTCGAGGCTCAGTTCATGTGCGTCGTCTGCCACGAGTCGCTCTCCGTCGCCAACTCGCCGGAGGCATATCAGGAGCGCGACTACCTGCGGCTGCTGATCGCCAAGCGCGAGACCCCGCGCCAGATCAAGCGGGACATGGTCGCCGCCTACACCCCGGCGGTGCTCGCCCTCCCCCCCGCCCACGGCTTCAACCTGCTCGTCTACATAGTGCCGCCGGTCGTGGTCGCGGCCGGGCTGGCGATCGTGCTGGTCACGCTGCCGCGCTGGCGCCGGCGCAGCCGTCAGACGGGGGCCACTTCGGCGCCCGCCAGCGACCCGCTGGACCCCGCCGACGCGCGGCGCCTGGACGAGGACCTGCAGCGCTTCGCGTGAGCCCGCGGCGCTGCGCTCCGGGCCCTCACATCGAGTCCGGCGCCGTCACGCCCAGCAGCCCCAGGGCCAGCGCGATCGTCTGCCGCGACGTCTGCGACAGCGCGACCCGGAAGCGCTCCACCGGCGCGGGCTGGGCCCCGACCACCTTGCAGTCGCGATAGAAGGCGGTGAACTCCTGCGCCAGCGACAGCGCGTAAGCCGCGATCCGGTGCGGACCACGTCGCTCGGCCGCCTCGGTGACCTCCTCGGGGAACGCCAGCAGCGCCTTGACGAGCTGGCGCTCCGCCGGCTCCAGCGGGGCCTCGCCCCAGTCCGCCCCCGGCGCCAGGGCCGCCCCGACCCGCTCGCCCGCCAGCCTGCCGAGCATCGTCACGATCCGCGCATGTGCGTACTGGACGTAGTAGACGGGGTTCTCCGGCGACTCGCGGCGCGCCAGCTCGAGGTCAAGGTCGACTGTGCGGTCGTGCGAGCGCTGGAGCATGAAGAAGCGAGTCGCGTCGACGCCGACCTCGTCGATCAGCTCGTCAAGCGTGATGAATTCCCCGCGGCGCTTGGACATCGCCGCCCGCGCGGCGCCCTCCACGAGGTGCACGAACTGGATGATCGGCATCTCAAGATCGTCCGGGTTGTCGCCGAGCGCCGCGGAGGCGGCCTTCATCCGCGCCACGTAGCCGTGATGGTCGGCGCCGACCGGCAGCAGTTGCAGCTCGATCCCGCGCTCGCGCTTCTCAAGCAGGTAGGCGAGGTCGGCGGCGAAGTAGGTCGGCGCGCCGTCCGAGCGGCGTAGCACCCGGTCCTTGTCGTCGCCGAAGCTGGTCGTGCGCAGCCACAGCGCGCCGTCTGACTCATAGCTGGAGCCCTCGCGCTCAACCAGCTGCAGCGCCCGAGCGACGAAGCTCGGTGAGCCCTCGTGCAGCGTGCGCTCGGAGAAGAACTGGTCGAAGTGGACGCCGTAGCGCTCGAGCGTCGCCTCGATCTGCGCCAGCAGCAGCGCCACCGTTCGGTCGGCGACCTCGGACAGCGCCAGCGTGGCCGCGTCCTCGATCTGATCGGCGAGCGACTGCACGTAGTCGCCCTGATAGCCCCCCTCGGGGACCGACTGGCCGCGCGCCCGAGCCTGCACCGACTCCCCCAGCAGGCGGATCTGGGACCCGGCGTCGTTGAAGTAGTACTCGCGCCGCACGCTGTGGCCGTGGTGGGCCAGGACGCGCGCCAGCGCGTCGCCGTAGGCGGCGTGGCGGCCACTGGCCGCGACCAGCGGGCCGGTCGGGTTGGCGGACACGAACTCCACCAGCACCTGCCGCGCCGGCGAGGCGCCGCCGGCGCCGAACCGCTCGCCGGCGCCCAGCACCGTGCGCAGCGCGCGGCGGTGCCAAGCGTCGGCCAGGAACAGGTTCAAAAAGCCAGGCCCGGCGATCTCGACCCGCTCGAGCTCGTCCCCGAGCAGCTCGCCGAGCGCCTCCCCGACTCGTCCGGCGACCTCGCGCGGGTGCGCGCCCGCGCCGGGGGCCAGCAGCATCGCGACGTTGGTGGCGTAGTCGCCCTGACCTTCGCGCTTGGGGCGCTCCAGCCGGACCGCGGCCGGAACCGAGCGACCTTCGCCAATGACCGCAAGCGCCGCCTGGGCGAGCAGCCCGCGCAGCTGTCCGATCGGATCGGTGCTCTGGGCCACGGCGCCAGCCTACGCCCCCAGGGCCCGCGACCCACCTCAGGACGCGTCAAACAATTAGCTGACGCGTCCTCAGTGGTGGTAGGGCTCGCGCGCCAGGATCTTGTGCCCGCGGTAAAGCTGCTCGAGCAGCACCACCCGGGCGAGCTGATGGGGCAGCGTGATCGGTCCCAGCGAGAGGCGGTGATCGACTCGTTCAAGGTCGATCCCGAACGGCCCCCCGACCACGAAGCAGAGATCGCGCCCGCTGCGGCGCCGCTCCTCCAAGAAGTCCGCCAAAGCGACCGAGTCTCGCTGCTCGCCCTCGCGGTGAAGCAGCGACACGAACGCCCGCTCAGGCAGCCTGCGCAGCACCTGCTCGTCCTCGCGCACCTCGATAAGCTCCAGCCTGGCCCGCCCCGCCAGCAGCTTGCGGTAGTGAGCCTCGTCGTCGGAGAACGGGGGGCGCAGCCTGCCCACGGCGACGACGATGATCCTCACGATGAGATACTAAGTGGCCCATGGACGATCCCAACGCGCCCGACCGCCACATCAATATCCACTTCTCGCCCGACCTGATGGCGGGCCATTACTCCAACTTCGCCAACGTGAGCCACTCCGACTACGAGTTCTCGATCACGTTCGCGCGCGTTGATCACGAGGTTGAGGAGGGCGAGATCCCCGGCGTGGTCGTGTCGCGCGTCAACCTCTCGCCGAGGTTCATGCGGGAGCTGATCGACGCGATGCAGGACAACTACTCCAAGTGGCAGACGCGCGAGGGGATCAAGAACCTGCCCGAGTACGGTGGCGGCCCCCGCGCCGACACCTCCTACGACGACGAGGACTAGACCGCCGCCGCCGCGCACGGCAGTAGGCTGTCTGAAGACCGGTGCGCGTCGGCGTCCTGTTACCCAGCTTCGACGCCCTGCGCGTCGGCGGCCCGCCGCAGGTCGTGCCCGCGGCAAGGCATGCCGAGCAGCTCGGATTCGACGCGGTCTGGGTGGGCGACCATCTCTCCTGCCCTGCGCCCGGACTCGATGCCCCTGCCAGCCTGGCGGCCGCGTCGGCGGTCACGAGCCGGATCGGGCTCGGCTTCAGCGTGATGCTGCTGGGCCTGCGAGCCCCTGCCTGGGCAGCCAAGCAGCTGATCACGATCGACGCGCTGTCCGGCGGCCGGCTGCGGCTGGGCGTCGGTGTCGGGGGGGAGTTTCCGGAGGAGTTCGCCGCCGCGGGCGTGCCCGTCAAGCAGCGCGGCGCCCGGCTCGACGATGCGCTCGCGGTGATCGGGGACCTGCTGACGGGGCGCCCGGTGCAGTTTCGCGGACGCGTGACGAGCGTCAGCGCCCCCGCGCTCGAGCCCGCGATGGCCGCGCCGCCGCCGATCTACGTCGGCGGCCGTGGCGAGCCGGCGCTGGCACGCGCGGCCCGCCACGGAGACATGTGGCTGCCGATGTGGCTGCGCCCCGAGCGGGTAGCGGAGCGCTCGGCGAGGCTCGCCGAGCTGGCCGAGCGGGAAGGACGGCCGACACCGGGTACGGCGCTGCTGGTGGGCATCCGAGTCGACGACGACCGCAGCCGCGGCGCCGCCGAGGCCGAGGCGCACATCCGCGGCCAGTACCGGATGGGGCTGGACGCGATCAGGCATTGGACGCTGCTGGACGGCGTGCAGGGCGCGGCCGAGCAGCTGCACGCGTACGCCGAGGCAGGGGTCTCAGAGCTCTTGCTGATGGCGCTGGGGTCCCGGACGCTCGAGCAGTACGAGCGCCTGGCCGAGGTCCGCGAACTGCTCGTGCAGGCCGCGCCGGCGCGGCGGACCGCGGGAGTCTCGGGGTGAGCGAGGCCCAGGCCGGCCCGTATCGCTACGACCCGTCGGCGTTTCGGCAGGTATTCGAGCGCAACTTCACCCACCTGGCGGGGGTGGAGCGCAACAGCCACCGTTACGCCGATCGTCCGGCCCTGCACGACCCGGCCTCGGGGCGGCGCTGGACCTACTCGCAGCTTTGGGCCGACAGCGGACGGCTCGCGGGCGGCCTGGCGGTCGTCGGCATACGCACGGGCGATGTGGTGGTGCTGTCGCTGTACAACTGCCCGGAATTCGTGCTCGCCTGGCTCGCCGCGCAGCGGCTCGGGGCGATCGCGGCGCCGATCAACTTCCGGCTGTCGCCCGGCGAGGTCGCGCACGTGCTCGACGACAGCCTGCCGGCGGCGTACGTCTACGACGCCTCGCTGGCGCAGACCGCGGCGGACGCGCTGGCGCGGGCACGCCACGCGCCGGGGCTGCTGGCCATGGTGGGCGCGGTGGACGCGGTGGACGTGGTGGGCGCCCTGGTCCCCGTGGGCGACGGACCCTCGGGCGGGGGCCGGCC
>JBOGYE010000098.1:0-10577 GCA_050696635.1 Solirubrobacteraceae bacterium
GCGCCACGCTGACCACAAGGTCGACCTTCCCGTCGCCGGCGCGCCCCAGCGCGATCGCGGCGTCTCCCAGCCGCGATCGCAGCCGGTCGGCGAGCTCGAGCAGCGCCTGACCGTCGGGCAGGTCAACGGCGGCCGCGACGACGCTCGCGCCGCCGGCGAGCGACGCGCCCGCGATCATCGCGGCCTCGTCGAGCCCACCGGCGCTCACCGAGGACGCTGCCCGCCGCGACTCGAGCTCGAGTTCGCGGATGCGGCGCGCCAGCTGCTCGACGCTCGCGGCGACGCGCTCGGGCGGGACGCGCAGAGCGGCCGCCGCGGCCTCCAGCTCACGGTCTCTCGCCCGTACGAACGAGACCGCCTCGGGACCGGTGATCGCCTCGATCCGGCGCACGTTGGCCGCGCTGGAGGTTTCCGCGGTGATCCGGAACAGACCGATCTCGGAGGTGGCGCGAACGTGGGTGCCGCCGCACAGCTCGCGTGAGAATGACCCATCGCCGACCTCGACCATCCGCACGATCTCGCCGTATTTCTCGTTGAACAGCGCCATCGCGCCCAGCGCCCGCGCTTCGTCGAGCGTCGTGGACAGGGCGCGCACCGGGTGCGCGCCGGCGATCCATCCGTTGACGTCGTCCTGCACCTGCGCGAGCTGCTCCGCGCTGAGCCCGGTGCCGTGCGTGAAGTCGAAGCGCAGCTTGTCGGGGCCGACGTAGGAGCCGGCCTGGTGCACGTGCGACCCCAGCCGCGCGCGCAGCGAGGCATGCAGCAGGTGGGTGGCCGTGTGGTTGCAGGCGGTCGCGTGGCGGGCGCCTCGGTCGACCTGGGCATGGACCCGAGCGCCGGGCTCAAATGCGCCGTCCTCGGGCTCCAGCCGGACGATCTGGTCGCCCCCCAGCCGGATCACATCGGTCACGCGGCCACGGCAGCCGCCGCCCTCGCACTCCAGCACGCCGGTGTCGGCGACCTGGCCCCCTCCGGTCGCGTAGAACGGGGACTCGAGCAGCTTGACCAGGACCGCAGGGCCGAAGGCCTCCGCGGCGCCGATCGTCGTCTCGGCCTCGGTGGCCTCGTAGCCGACGAAGTCCGTGGTGAAGCCGGAGCCGCCGGCCAGCGCGACCGCGCGCTCGCGCAACTGCGCCGCATCGCCCTCGCCCGCCCCCCCGCCGCGCGCGCCCGCGCGCGCCCTGGAGCGCTGGCCCTCCATCAGCGACTCGAATCCGGCCTCGTCGACCCCGAGGCCGTGCTCGGCGACGATCTCCAGCGTGAGGTCGATCGGGAAGCCGTAGGTGTCGTGCAGCAGGAACGCGTCCGCGGCAGCGATCCCCTCCGCATCCTCATCACGCGCGCGGGCGATCAGCTCGTCCAGGCGCTTGAGCCCCTGCTCGAGCGTGCGCCGGAAGCTCTCCTCCTCGGACTGCAGCCAACCGCGAACCGTGTCGCGCTGGGCGTTCAGTTCCGGGTACTCGGGGCCCATCAGCTCGGTCACGAGGTCGGAGTAGCTGCCAAGGAAACCAGGATCGAGCCCGAGCCCGCGGCCCTGCAGTATCGCCCGGCGCATCACCCGCCGCAGCACGTAGCCACGGTCCTCATTGGAGGCTACGACACCATCGGCGAGCAGGAACGTGATCGCTCGGCCGTGGTCGGCAAGCACCCGCAGCGCCCGGTCGGTCGCATACTGCGCCCCGTAGCGACGGCCTGAGAGCTGTTCGCCGAGGGCGATCAGGGGCGCGAACTGGTCCGTCTCGAACACCGTCTCCTTGCCCTGCAGGATGCATGCGAGCCGGTTGAGTCCCAGCCCGGTGTCGATGTTATTGGCCGGCAGCGGCGTGACGACGTCGACCGGGTTCTGGTCGAGCTGCATGAACACCAGATTCCAGTACTCCAGGAAGCGCTCGTTATCGCCACCCGGGAGGTCGTCGGGCGCTCCGTGCTGCAGACCGCGGTCGAGGTAAAGCTCCGAGCAGGGCCCGCACGGACCGGTCGGTCCTGCCTGCCAGAAGTTTTCCGACCGCGGGCACTGCACGATCCGCTCGCGCGGGACCCCGATCTGCAACCAGGCATCGATCGCGTCCTGGTCGGGGCCGAGCCCGAGCGCCTCGTCGCCGGCGAACACCGTGATCCAGATGTCGCCTGGATCGAAGCCGAAACCGTCGGTCGACAGCTCCCAGGCGAACGCCGCGGCCTCGCGTTTGAAGTAGTCGCCGAAGCTGAAGTTGCCGAGCATCTCGAAGAACGTCAGGTGGCGGGTGGTCGTGCCGACGATCCCGATGTCGACGGTTCGAAACGTCTTCTGGCAGGTCGTCACGCGCGGGTGCGGCGGGCGCTCGATCCCGGCGAAATAGGGCTTCAGAGGATGCATCCCGGCGACCGTGAACAGCGCCGAGGGGTCGTGCTCGGCCGGGACCAGCGAGGCGGACGGCAGCCTCAGGTGATCGCGGGCGACGAAGAACTCGAGAAAGGTGGCGCGGATCTCGTCGGAGGTCATCGGGCGGATGAGTTTATGCGCGAGGCCCGCTGGCGCCGTGGCGCTACAGGTCCCAGCTCGGCAGCGCCCCGCGGCCGATCGTGTGCACCGCGCCGCGGCCGGCGAACGGGAGCGACAGGATCGTGCCGTGGTCGGCGGGCCGCTCGAGCGCGCCGGTGAACACCAGCAGCCGGTCGCCGGCCCGCGAGATCGCGCCGCCCTGCGCCTGCCGACGGCCGACGCGCACCTGTGAAACGCGCAGCGGACGTAGCTGGATCGTCCAGGCGTAGCTGGTGTCCTCGCCTTCAAACTCGGCCAGGATTCGGTTGCCGTCGGCCGAGGCGTCGAGCGGCACCAGCCCGTCCTGGAGCGGCGGGATCCGCATCTGCGTCAGCCGGCGCGCATGCGCTCCGCGGAGCAGCCAGACCTGGTAGGCCGGCGCCGCGTCGCGGCCACGCATGCGCTCGCGGTCGAACAAGATCCCCTTGGTTGTCCAGACGGGGTTCAGGCTGCGCCCGTCGTGGGTCAGCTGCGACGAGCCGATCCCGGTCTGCGAGCTGCGGTGCAGGTTGACGGCGCCCAGCGGATTCGTCGACCTTGTCAGCCCGTACACGACCGAGTCGTCGCCCGCGAAGCTGGCACCGGCGACCGTCCCGCGCGCCACGACGGTGAACCGATCGGTGGTCGTGTCGATCACGGCGAGCCCGGCGTGGCCGAGGCCGCGAGTGGCGGTCGACACCATCTGCACGCCCAGGTAACGGGAATCCGGAGACCATGCGATCGGGTCATCGACCGTGGCGCGCGGCATCGTGACGGTCACCCGGGATCCTCCCGTGGCGTCGTACAGCAGGATCTGGCGCCCGCCGATCGCCTGCCCGGCAGCGACCAGCGCGCCGTTCGGCGACACCAGCGGCGCTCCGCCGGGACCGAGCAGGCGGGCTCGACCCCCACCCGCGTTCGCCAGCCAGACCGATGCCGGTGCGGCGCCCGATTGGCGCACGAACGCGACCACGGGCCCCGACGGGGGCACCGGGCCCGGAACTGGAGCTGGCACGGGCCCCGGGCCAGGGGAGGGCGGCGACGGAGTGGGCACCGGAACTGGCCCGGTTGGCGGCGGCCTCGTCGCGCCCAGCGCCGGCGTCGGCGCCTGCGTCACGGCCCCGGCCGCGGCCGCCGCGACCACCACCACCACGATGCGTGCTCCGAACCGACCCACAGCCCCAGGCTAACCAGCGCCGCCCAGCGGCGCAAGCGGGCGATCGATCGTCCCCCAGCCGACGATCAGATCGCCGTCCATCAGGCACGCGAGCTGGCCCGGCGCGGGGCCGTCGGCCGGCTCGCTGAGCTGGAGCTCCAGCGAACGGTGCCTGCCGGCGCCCGGCGAACCGGCCAGCCTGGCGCGCAGCGCGGCCGAGCGGTAGCGCAGCTTGACCCGGTCCACCCGAGCGCCCTCCCGGCGCAGGCTCGCGCCGCGCACCGCGACGCGGTCGGCTTGGAGCCGCTCGCGCGAGCCGACGATGACGCGGCCGCTGCCTGGGTCCCTGGCGAGCACGTACAGCGGTCGCCCGCCGGCGATCCCGAGCCCACGCCGCTGCCCGACGGTGAACCGGTGCTGCCCGGAGTGGTGACCCAGCACGGCTCCGCGGACGTCGACCAGCTCGCCGGGCCGGTCGGTGACGCCGCCGTGGCGGACCATGAAGTCGGCGCGGGTGGTGCCCGCGAGGAAGCACAGATCCTGCGAGTCGGCCTTGTCGGCGACCGGAAGCCCGGCGCTCGCAGCGATCGTGCGAACCTGCGGTTTACGCAGCTCCCCCAGCGGGAATCGCATCCGGGCCAGTGACGCGGGGTCAAGCGCGGCGAGCATGTACGTCTGGTCCTTGCCGGGGTCGGCCGCGGCACGCAGCAGCGGCCCGCGCGCATCGTCAGACTCGGCCGTGCGCGCGTAGTGGCCGGTCGCGAGCCCCGCGGCGCAGCCGAGCCGCTGCGCCAGCGCCAGCATCGCGTCCAGGCGCACGTGCCCGTTGCAGCCGACACACGGGTTGGGGGTTTCGCCGCGCGCGTAGCCGGCGATGAACGGCTCCACCACGCCCGCGCGGAACTCGTCTCGCAGGTCGAGCGTGAAGTGCGCGAGGCCCATCGAGTGCGCGAGCGACCGGGCCTGCGAGACGGCGGTGGCCGAGCAGCAGCTGCGCTCGGCGTCGTTGACAGGGTCTGACCACAGCTGCAGCGTGATGGCGACCGCCTCGCCATCGGCGGCGCAGAGGTGAGCGGCCACGGCGCTGTCGACGCCCCCGCTCATCGCCACCAGCGTCGCGCCGGCGCGAGCTGGGAGCGCCGCGTGGGCGCGCGTGGCCTGCCCGAGCGCGCGCGCCAGAGCATCGGCCGTCAAGTCGGCCGCATGGAGCTTGGCGGCGGACAGGCCGCCAAGCTCGGCGTTGATCTGCGCCGATCCGATCCGGGCCGCGTCGAGCAGCCGCGCGCCCCGCAGCAGCGCGACCGCGGCGCTGGCGGCGGCGGTCGCCGCACCGCAGCCGTATGCCCCGAAGCCGGCGTCCGCGATCCGATCGCCGGCCACCCTCACCGAGATCGTCACCTCGTCGCAGCACGCGTAGCCGCTGGCGGTGGCGGAGGCGCACCCGGGCGGGCGGTGGTCTCGGCCCTGCGGCGAGTTCAGATGATGCTCGAACGCATGCGCGTCCATGCGCTACCTCAGCTTGAGCCCGAGCTCGCGCAGCTGCAGCTCGTCGACCGGCCCCGGCGCGCCGGTCAGCGGATCGCCGCCGCTGGTCGCCTTGGGGAACGCGATCGTCTCGCGGATGTTGTCCCGCCCCGCCAGGATCGCCGAGATCCGGTCGAGCCCGAACGCGATCCCGCCGTGCGGTGGGGCGCCGTACTTGAGCGCGTCGAGCAGAAACCCGAACCGCGCCTGCGCCTCGTCGGGACCGATCCCGATCAGTTCAAAGACGCGCTGCTGGATGTCGGAGCGGTGGATACGGATCGAGCCTCCGCCGATCTCGTGGCCATCAAGAGCGAGGTCGTAGGACCGGGACAACAGCCCCCCGGGGTCCTGCATGTCGGCGACCGTCGCGGGCTCGCCGGCCGCGGTGGCCGGCGCCGTGAACGGGTGATGCTCGGCATCCCAGCGCTGCTGCTCGTCGCTGTAGTGAAACATCGGAAAGCGCACCACCCACGTGATGCAGTGGCTGGCGGGATCGATCAGGGACAAGCGCGCCGCCAGCTCGAGCCGCAGCGCTCCGAGCGCCTGGCTGGCGGTGCCTGGCGCGTCGGCGACGATCAGCAGCAGATCGCCCGCCGCGCCACCGAGTGCGGCCATGGCCGCCGCGATCTCCTCGGCCGACAGGAACTTCGCGATCGGCGAGCGCCAACCGGGTGGGTCGCTGTCCTCCACGAACGCCCACACAAGTCCCTTGGCCCCGTGCTGCCTGGCCAGCTCGGTCAGGGCGTCGAGGTCTGAACGCGACAGCTCGCACGCGCCGGCGTTGATCCCGCGCACCACGCCGCCGGCCGCTAGGGCGCCGGCGAACACCTTGAACTCGGTACCGGCAAGCGTCTCTGAGAGGTCGTGCAGCTCCAGACCGAAGCGCGTGTCTGGCTTGTCGGAGCCGAACCGCGCCAGCGCCTCGGAGTGCGTGATCCGCGGCCACGGCGGCGGCTGGACGTCCAGCCCGCAGCGGTGAAACACCGCGGCCAGGACCGCCTCGGAGAGCTGGTAGACGTCCTCCTCCTCGACGAACGCCAGCTCGATGTCGAGCTGGGTGAACTCCGTCATCCGATCGGCGCGCGAATCCTCGTCGCGGAAGCAGCGAACGATCTGGAAGTAGCGCTCGAACCCGCCGATCATCAGCAGCTGCTTGAACAGCTGCGGGGACTGGGGCAGCGCGTAGAACGACCCCGGCCGGGTCCGCGCGGGGACCAGGAAGTCGCGCGCGCCCTCGGGCGTCGATCGCGTCAGGAACGGCGTCTCGATCTCCAGGAAGTCAAGCCCGTCGAGCACCTCGCGGATCGTCGCAGCCGCGCGGTGGCGAACCGCGATCGCGTGCTGCAGCGGCGTTCGCCGCAGGTCCAGCGAGCGGTGACGCAAGCGCAGGTTCTCGTCCACGGGGCCGTCCTCGTCGACCGGGAACGGCGGCGTGTCGGCGTCGGCAAGCAGCTCGAGCTCCCACACGGCCAGCTCGATCTGCCCGGTCGCGAGGTTGGGGTTGACGTTCTCCGGCGCGCGCAGCGCGATCGTGCCGGCGGCCGTGATCACGTCCTCGGAGCGCAGCGCGTGCGCGGCGGCGTGCGCCTCGGGCGTGGTGGCCGGGTTCAGCACCAGCTGCAGGATCCCCGAGCGCTCGCGCAGGTCGACGAAGATCAGGCCACCGTGATCGCGGCGGCGATGCACCCAACCCGCGACCCGAACGCTGTCTCCCGCGCGACCGGCCCCGAGCTCGCCGACCCAGCTGTCGCGGTAGCGGTTGGCCCGTGGCGGCACCCTCACGTCAGCCTGCTTCCGCGCAGGATCGACGGGATCACCGCCTTGGGCTCGAGCTTGGTCTGCTCGCCGGACTCCATGTTCTTCAGCGTCGCCTGCATGTCGGGCTCGATGATCGCAACGTACCGAGCGCCGATGCGGTCCGCGTGGCGCAGCTGACCCTTGAGCGAGCGACCCGCAAGCTCCAGTTGGGCGTGCAGCCCGGCGTGCCGGGCCTCGTTGGCGAGCTCGAACGCGATCCTGCCGGCATCCGCATGCCCCTGCGCGACGAACAGGTCCACGGGGTCCGGCGCGACCGGCAGCTCGCCGGCGGCCAGCAACATCCGCTCGACGCCCGCGGCCCAGCCGGAGCCAGGCGTCGGCGATCCGCCCAGCTGCTCGATCAGCCCGTCGTAGCGACCGCCCCCACCGACCGTCGACTGCGCCGCGCCGAGCGCTTCGGAGGTGAACTCGAACACCGTTCGGGCGTAGTAGTCCAGCCCCCGCACCAGCGTCGGGTCAAGCTCGTAGCCGATCCCCGCGTCGTCCAGCAGCGCTCGCACCTGGGCGAAGTGGTCGGCGTCCTCGGATGCCAGCCGGTCGAGCAGCGTCGGCGCGGCGCGCATCGTCTCCTGCGTACGCGGGTCCTTGGCGTCGAACGCCCGCATCGGATTGAGGTCGATCCGCGCCACCACCTCCGGCGACAGCCCAGCCTCGTGCGCGTGCAGATATGCGGCCAGCTCCCGGCGGTACTCGGCGCGGGTCGCCGACGTGCCCAGGGAGGAGAGCGCCAGCCGCGTCCCGCGGACGCCGACCGCCTGGAGCAGGTCGGCGAGCAGCACGATCAGCTCGGCGTCGCTCTCGGGACCCGGGGACCCGATCGTCTCGGCGCCCACCTGCCAGAACTGGCGGTAGCGCCCGCGCTGCGGCGACTCGGCGCGGAAGAAGCTCGACAGGTACCAGAGCTTGACCGGTGCCGGGAGCTTGTGCATGCCGTGCTCGAGGTAGGCGCGGCAGACGGCCGCGGTCCCCTCGGGGCGCAGCGTCAGCGAGCGTCCGCCGCCGTCGTCGAACGTGTACATCTCCTTCTGGACGATGTCGGTCGCCTCCCCCACCCCGCGTGAGAACAGCTCGGTGGCCTCGAAGGTCGGCGTTTCGATCCGCCCGTAGCCGGCGGCGCCGAGGATCCGCCGCGCGTGCGATTCGAGCAGCTCACGGCGCTCCGCATCGGCGGGGAGCACATCGAAGGTGCCCCTGGGGGCCTGAAGCGAGCTCATCTGCGAGCCCGTTGCTAGTGTCGCGAACCGCAAATTCGGTGCCAGCATCGCGGCGTCCGGACGCGTCTGACGGATGGGGATGATCCCGCCGTACCACCAGTACGTCTCAGATCATCCCCATCCGCCAGCCACGCCCAGCCACTCGCGACGCTGCTCACGAATTTCCCGTTCACGACACTAGGCGTGCTGCGCGAGCTCGTGCAGGAACGGATTCGTCGCGCGTTCGGCGGCGAGCGTCGTGATCGGGCCGTGTCCGGGGTGCACGACGGTCGACGCCGGGTAGGCGTCGAGCAGCGACTCGATCGACGCGAGCAGGGTCGGCCAGTCCCCGCCGGGCAGATCGACGCGGCCGACCGAGCCCTTGAACAGCACGTCGCCGGAGAACAGCGAGTCGTCGTTGCCGTCGCGCACGTGGTAACTCACGTGGCCGGGGCTGTGGCCGGGGACCAGCATCACGTCGAGCGCCAGGCCGGCGAGCTGGAGCGTCTCGCCTCCAGCGACCGTGTGCTCGGCCTCCCAGCTCTCGAACGGACCGAACCCTTCGAAGCGCACGTAGGCGTTGATGTCGGCCAGCACCTGCGTCTCGAGCGCCGGGCAGTACACGGGCGCGCCGGTGGCGCGCGCGACGGGCGCGACGGCGCCGACGTGATCGAAGTGAGTATGGGTCAGGAGGATCGCTTCGACGGTGCTGATCTCAAGCGCGGTCAGCGCGCCGAGCAGGCGCTCGGCCTCGTCCCCGGGGTCGACGATCACGGCCCGGTCGGCGCCGGGCGCGCGCACGATCCAGCAGTTCTCCTGCAGCGGGCCGACAGTGAACAGCCGCGCGTCGATCATCGCGGCCGCCCGGCCTGCCGCGCCTCGGCGAGCTTGCGCTGCTGGCGGCGGTAGATGTAGCCGTCCATGTAGTAGCTGCCCGGTACATACAGCCCCAGCGCGACGATCGCGAAGATCAGCGCGGGGACCACCTTGCGCTGGGTGATCAGCAGGAACACGAACATGAAGGCGGACGCGAGCCCCGCCTTCTTGAACGCCCCGCGCCAGCTCGGGGGCTTGGCCAGCCGCGCCTGGCGCGACTTGGCGCGGTCCTGCTGCTTCTTCTCCTCCGCCGTCGGCGGACGTCCGGTGCGCCCGCGCGTCTCGATCGTGCCCGCGGCGTTGCCCCGGTGCTTGGTATGGCGCTTGCGCTTGGTCTGAGCCATCTGTGGACTGGAGCTTACGACGTGTGGCCGAGGCGATGCAGCGAGTCTTCGATCGTCGCCCGGCCCCGCAGCGGCACGTCCGCCGGGAGGCCATCCAGGGCCGCTCGGGGCGCGAGCCCGACGAGCTCGGCCTCGGCGATTGCGGCGTGGCGGGCGACCGCCGCTACGACCGCCGCGGGCGGCGCGGCCGCGTGATCCTCGATGTTGGTCGAAATCTGCGCGCGGCTCGCGTGCGACAGCCACAGACCGATCGCCCGCACGCCCGGCAGTCCCTGCTCGCCGCCCTCCCGGATCAGCGCCGCGATCCGTTTCGCGTCGTCAGCCGACGCTGGCGCCGCCAGCTCGATGTTGAACGCGATCAGCGGCGGACGCGCGGCGACCAGCACCGCGCCGGCCGTCGGGTGAAGCTCGGGCGGGCCGAAGTCGGGCGCCAGCTCGCCGGCGGCGATCCGCCGGGCCAGCTCGGTCGGGCCGCCGCGCCGAAGGTCCGCGCGCGTGCGCCCGCCCGCGAGCACCCCGTACAGGAACACCGGCAGCGCCAGCTGCACCGCGAACCGGTCGGCGAGCACAAGCGCCTCGGCGCAGGCCGCGCCCCGATCGCCGTCGTCGAGGTGCACGATCGCCGCCACGTCGACCACGCCGACGCGCGGGTGAACGCCCGCATGACGATCCAGCGACAGCGAGCGGACCGCCTCCGCGGCGCCGCCGATCACCGCCCCGGCCAGCTCGCCGGGCTCGCCGGCGAGCGTGTAGGCGCTGCGGTGATGGTCGGGATCGGAGTGGACGTCGAGCAACCCCGGGCCGAACGCCTCGCCGATCCTGGCGATCGCCTCCGCGTCGCGGCCCTCCGACACGTTCGGGTACGCCAGCAGCGTCATCGCGCGCCGATCATAGGCCCGGCCGGACCGGCCTGACCGCGCCGACACGGGCGAGGGCGCCGGTACACTGCGCCCCCCTCGCCGGAGTAGCTCAGTCGGTTAGAGCAGCGGAATCATAATCCGCGTGTCGGGGGTTCGAGTCCCTCCTCCGGCATCTGATAAAAACCGCTGCAAAACAAGAAGTCTTGCAACGGGGGACGCGTCAGCGTGTGAGATTGGCTTGGCCCCATATGTGTGAGGTTCGAGGGCCGATTTGCGCCCACGAACGTCCCGCAAACGCACGGCGCT
>JBOGYE010000099.1:0-17513 GCA_050696635.1 Solirubrobacteraceae bacterium
TCGCGACGCACGACGACCAGGTCAGGGCGATGGTGGGCGGTCTTGGCGCCGCCGTGGTCTCGCCACTGATCTCGCCTGACCGGTCCTCCCGTTCGAGCATCTCACGGGCCCCGATCTGTGGCGCACGAGCCTCAGAACGACGAAACCCCCGAATCTACGGGGGTTCTGAAGTACCGCTACCGGGATTCGAACCCGGGTTTCCGCCGTGAGAGGGCGGCGTCCTAGTCCCCTAGACGATAGCGGCGCGGCCCGTGAGCTTAGCGGGCGCCTGGCACAGCCGACCAGGATGAGAAACCGGAGATATGGTCCGGATAGACGCCCAGGTGGCGCGGCGCGGAGCCCGGGGCGGGCGCTTGCTAACTTCCAGCGTCGCACCCAGCGGCTGTGGTGAAATTGGTATACACGCGGCGTTCAGGTCGCCGTGCCCTTACGGGCGTGGAGGTTCGAGTCCTCTCAGCCGCATCTCCAGGCGCCGCCCGTAGGCGCCACCCGCACGCGCCCGCCCGCAGGCGCCGCCCGCAACTGCTACCCGCAGCCGCCCCAAGGCGGCGATCACAGCCAGCCGCGCTCCTCGGCCACGCGAATCGCCTCGCCGCGGTTGCGCGCGTCGAGCTTCTGCATCACCGAGGAGAGGTGGTTGCGGACCGTGCCGGGCGACAGGAACAGGGCGCCGGCCAGGTCGGCGACCGTGGCGTGCTCGCGACTGGCCGAGAGCACCTCGTGCTCGCGCGGGGTCAGCGGACTCTCGCCCTGTGACAGCGCCGCCGCGGCGAGGCCGGGATCGACCACCCGCTCGCCGCGCAGCGCGTGGCGAATCGCCCGCGACAGCTCGCTCGCGGGCGCGTCCTTGAGCACGAATCCCGCCGCGCCGCCCTCCATCGCACGCCGCAGGTAACCGGGCCGGCCGAAGGTCGTCAGGATCAGCACGCGGCAGCCTGGCAGCTCGCGCGCTAGATGCTCGGCCGCCTCGAGGCCGGTCATACCCGGCATCTCGATGTCGAGCAGCGCGATGTCCGGGCGAGCCGACAGCGCCCCCGCCAGCACCTCGTCCCCGCGCGCGACCTGCGCCACGACCTCGATATCCGGCTCCAGCTCGAGCAGCGTCGCGAGCGCGCCGCGGACCATCGCCTGGTCCTCGGCGATCAGCACCCGGATCACGCAGCCTCCACCGCAGGCGGCAGCGAGACCGCCAGGCGGAAGCCGCTGCCGTCGCCCGCGCGCCCGGCCTCGAGTCGCCCGTTCAGACGGCCGGCGCGCTCGGCCAGGCCGGCGATCCCGTTGCCGGCATGGCCGTTGACGGCATGCCCGTTGCCGGTCACGTCCACAACCGGCCCGCCGCCGCCGTCGTCGACCACCTCCACGACGGCGCCGCCGTCGGAACGGGCGCCGATCCTGACCCGGCAGTGACTGGCGCCGCTGTGGCGGATCACGTTCGTCGCCCCCTCGCGCACCGCCCACGCGAGCACCGCCTCGATTTCGGGCTCCAGAGCGCCATCGGGGCGCTCGAACGAGGCATCGATCCCGGCGGCCGACAGCGCCACCCGTGCTCCCTCCAACTCTCCGTCGAGCGTCGGCTGGCGGTAGCCGCTGACGGCCTGGCGCACCTCGCCCAGCGCTTGGCGCGCGACCTGCTCCACGTCGGCCACCTCGACCGCCGCGCGCTCGGGCCGATCCGGGAGCATCCGCCCCGCCAGCTCGGCCTTGATCGCGATCACCGACAGCGAATGGCCCAGCAGGTCGTGCAGGTCTCGGGCGAAGCGCTCACGCTCTCGCGCGACCGCGACGTCGGCCAGCTCGGCCCGGGCCTCGCACAGCTCCTGGTTTCGCTCGCGCAGATCCGACATCAGCACCATCAGCAGGCCGACCCCGATCGCGCTCGCGCCGTCGCCGAGCGCCAGCCCCCCGGAGCCGCCGGCGCCCAGCGCGCAGCCGACCGCCGCCGCCGTGCACACGACCACCGCCATGAACCGCAGGCGAGACGGAAACACAACCGCCACGCACGCCGACGCGTAGCTGAACAGGAACGCCCAGCCCGGCTGGTCCACGACGGTCAGCGCGACCGAGATCCCGAGGATCACTCCGATCAGCGCCAGCCGCAGGCGACCGCGCCCGGGGCGGAACAGCATCGTCACCAGCCACGCGTACGCCGCCACGAACACGACCGAGGCGGCGATCGCCCGCGCGTGAGCGCCGGCGGGCTCGCGGTTGGCGATCGCGTTGGCGACCGGGAAGACGATGAAGGCGAGCCAGACCAGCAGCGCGACAGGTCGCGCCCGCCGCCGCTGTGGCCACGTCCCCCACGGCGACTCGCCGCGCCTGATCCACCTGACGAAACCGTGCAGGGGCACCTCGATCAGGCCACCTCGCCCTGCGGCTGGCGCAGGAAGCGGACCATCAGAAAGATCCCGACAGCCGTCCAGATCGCAAGCGTGCGCAAAGCCTCGCCGTCGAACAGCGAGCCGTGCAGATGGCGGGGATCGAACACGTACTGCAGCGCGTTCGCCAGCGGTTTGATCGGGAAGATGCCCGCGATCGTGCGCAGGACGCTCGGCAGCGAGTCGGTCGGGAACCAGACGTTGGAGATGAAGCTCAGCGGGAAGATCACGATGTTGATCAGCACCGGGCCGGAGTCGGCGCTGGGGATGAAGCGCGTGATCCCGATCCCGAGCGCCGTGAACGCCGCCGTCCCGAGCAGCATCACGACGATCAGCGCTGGCAACTGCGCCGCGCTCAGGTGAAGCCCGTAGACGGCGACGCCCAGGCCGATCAGCACCACGGCCATCGACAGCGTGACGAGCGACGCCGAGATGATCCGCGCCGCGACGTAGGCCCACATCGGCAGCGGCATGCCCTGCATCCGCTTCAACACGCCGTTGTCGCGCAGGATCGCGGTGCTCATCGACAGGTTCATGAACGTGGTCGTGATCACGCCGTAGGCGAGGATCCCCGGGACGAAGAAGTCGTCGTAGGAGATCCCGCCACGGCTGGCGATGTGGGCGCCCTTGTCGAGACTGGCGAAGATCACCAGGAACATCACCGGGAACACGAACGTGAACACTCCTCGGCCACGGTTGCGCCAGTAGCTGCGCTGCTCGTAGCGGACCTGCCAACCGAGCAGCCCGAGGTCCCGGCGCAGCGATGGTTGTGCGGTCGCGCCGGACGGGGTGGCGCTCTGTGCGGTGGCGCTCATGCTCGAGCCTCTTCCTTCAGATCGGGATTGTCCTTGCTCTCCGCGGTCAGCTCCAGGTAGATGTCCTCGAGGGAGGGCTGGCTGACCGAGAAGCCGTCCAGCGGCACCTCGTGCGCCACCGCCCAGGTCGTCAGCGTCTGCGTCGCGCGCACCGGCTCACGGGTGACGATCAACAGGCGGTCGCCCGCCACCTCGCGCCGCTCGCATGGCAGCTCGGGCACATCGCCAGCGGACCACCCGGGCGGCAGCGTGAAGCGGATCTCGGCCGGTCGCAGGTCGCGGCCGCCGAGCTCGTGCGGCTGGCCGGACGCGATGATCTCGCCGGCCCGCATGACAGCCACGCGATCGGCCAGGTACTGCGCCTCGTCCATGAAGTGCGTGGTCAAGAAGATCGTCTTGCCCAGCTCGCACAGCGAACGCAGCGTGTTCCATGCCTGCCGGCGCGCGGCCGGATCAAACCCGGTGGTGGGCTCGTCGAGGAAGACCAGCTCGGGGTCGCCGACCAGCGCCAGCGCCAGGTCCAGCCGCCGGCGCTGGCCGCCGGAAAGCTTGCGGGTGCGAGCGTCGCGCTTCTCGGTCAGCTCGACCAGCTCCAGCACCTCGTCAACCGGCCGCGGGCGCAGGTGGTAGCGCCCGTACATCTCGACCAGCTCCTGCACCGACAGATCCTCCTGGACGCCGCACTGCTGAAGCACGATCCCGACCCGCTCGCGCAGGTCCCGAGAGCCCGTCGCAGGGTCGATACCCAGCACGCGGACCTCGCCGCCGCTGCGCGTCCGGTAGCCCTCCAGGATCTCGGCGATCGTCGTCTTGCCGGCACCGTTGGGCCCGAGCAGGCAGAAAACCTCGCCGCGCGCCACCTCGAAGCTGACGCCCCGAACCGCCTCGTTGTCTCCGTAGGACCGGCGCAGATCACAGACCTCGATCGCCGGCTCGCTCGCTGTCATGTTCATGGACGGCAGACTACGTCTGACCTGGTCGGTGCGTAAGTGGAGCCCGACACTGATCTGCCGTGACATTCGTCACGACCCGCGCCGCCGGCTCAGCGCTCCTCCAGAGCTACCGACGCAAGCCTTCAGGGTCGTAGGCCCTTACGCGCTCCAGCGCTCGAGCACGGCTGTCTCGCGCTCGTGCCCGAGCACCCCCACAGACCCCGCCTCGAGCTTGAACCGCGCGCCGGCGGCGACCTCCATCTGCAGCCAGCGAGCGGTCAGGACGCGCAGCAGGTGTCCGTGCGCGAACGCCACGCACTCTCCCTCCACCGAAGCGAGCCGGGCCAGCACGAGATCGACCCGGGCGCCGACCTCCGCCGGCCCCTCGCCCCCGGGGCAGCCGTCGCGCCACAGATCCCACGTCGGGCGCTGCTCGCGGATCTGCGGCGTCGTCAGCCCCTCGTAGTCGCCGTAGTCCCACTCGCGCAGGTCATCGCAGATCTCGGCCAGATCACCGAAGCCGGCCAGCTCGCAGGTCTGGAGTGCGCGCGCCAGCGGGCTGACCAGGACCAGCGCCGCGGATTCCCGCAGCCCGGAAAGCTTGGGCGCAAGCGACGCGGCCTGCTCCCGGCCCTCTTTCACCAGTGGCAGGTCGCTGGTGCCCGTGTGGCGCATCGCGATGCTCCACTCGGTGGCCCCATGGCGGACGACGAACACGCGCTCAGCCATCGCCTCAGTGTCCCTTCCGGTGGTCGGTTTCGCAGGTACGACCCACTAAGCGCCTCCGGTGCGCTCGATCTCGGCGACCTTCGCGCGCCGGCGCAGGTGCCGTTCCTCGTTTGACACCCCGGCCCGCAGGAACGCGGTCACGATCTCGGCCGCGACCTCGACTCCGATCACGCGTCCGCCGAGACAGAGCACGTTGACCGCGTCGTGCTCGACCCCCTGGTGGGCGGTGTAGGTGTCGTGGATCGTCGCGGCCCGAACACCGCGGATCTTGCAGGCGGCCACCGACACCCCCGCGCCCGAGCCGCAGACGATGATCCCTCGCTCGGCCACGCCGGAGGCAACCGCCCGTCCGACCTCCAGCGCCTTGTCCGGGTAGTCGATCGGCTCGGGCCGGTCGGTGCCGAAGTCCAGCGGCTCGTGCCCCTCCGCGCGCACGATCTCTAGCAGCCGGTCGCGCAACACGTACCCGGCATGGTCGAAGCCGCAGGCGACGATCACGCGGATGTCTCCGACGGAGCGCGCTCCGATTCCGACCCGTTGGCGGCCTCAAGCTCATGGACCGCCAGCAGCGCCGCTCCCAGCACGCCTGCTCGCACCCCGTGGCGGGCGAGACGGATCCGGGTGCGCGTACCCAGGCCCGGCAGCACGAACCCGGCGGCGGTTCGCCGCGCCGGCTCCAGCAGCAACTCGCCCGCCTGCGCCGCGCCGCCGCCGATCACCACCTCCTCGGGATCGAAAGTGTTGATCGCGTTCGCGATCCCCACGCCGAGCCGACGTGCCCATAGCTCGACGATCGATGCCGCCGCGCCGTCGCCATCGCGTGCGGCCGCAACCGCGTCGGCGCCCTGCACGGGCTCGCCGGCGCCACGCATCCGGCCGAGCACACCCTCGGCATGCTCGGCGGCGCAGCGCGCCGCCAGCGCGTCCAGCGCGTGGCCCGCCGCGGCGCGCTCCAGCGACCAGGGCTGGGGGAAGCCGGACGCCGCCACGGGGTTCTCGATGTCGATCCCGATCAACGTGTGACCGAGCTCACCGGCGCCGCCGGTGGCGCCGCGATAGATCCGTCCCCCGAGCACGAGTCCGCCGCCGACGCCGGTGCCGACCGTCAGCATCACCAGGTTGTGCGCGACCATTGACAGCTGCTCGTCGTGCGCCTCGGCGAGCGCGGCCACGGTGGCGTCGTTGTCGACGAACACCGGCACACCCAGGCGCTCGCCGAGCACCTCGCGCAGCGGCACGTCCGCCAGCGGGATGTTCGCCGAGGAGACGACGCGTCCCCGCTCGAACTCGACCACCGAGGGGACGCCGAGCCCGACGCCGTCAAGGCGATCCTCGCGGCAGGCCTCGACCATCGCCACGAGCTGGTCGATCAGCGCCTGCTGGTCGACCAGCTCGGTCGGCGCCACCGTGGAGTCCGACAACTGGCGGCCGCTAAGGGTGGCGACCGCGACCTTCGTTCCGCCGAGGTCGACGCCGACGACGCGCGACGCGGTGGCGCCGCTCACCGCGGCTCTTCCAGCGCGAGCCGCGCGGCGGCCGCTGGGTCGAGCAGCACCGTGATCTGCTTGGCCTCCGGCACCAGCATCGAGGCCGGCGTCGCCGGATCGGGATCGGCGCCCGGACCGAATGCATCGGCGATCGCCTCCGCCTTGCCGTCGCCGCTGGCCAGAAATGCGATCTGGCGCGCGGATGCCAGCGTCGGTAGCGTCATCGAGATCCGCGCCACGAACGGCTCCAGTCCGGCCTCGGGCACTCCGACGACCAGCCGCGAACGTTCGGCGAGCGCGGCTTGGTGCGGGAACAGGGACGCGCAATGGCCGTCGGGCCCGATCCCCAGCAGCAGCAGGTCGAACTCCGCGGGCCCGTCCTCGCGCAGCGTCCACTCGTAGTCGTCGGCGCCCCGCGCCGGTCCGAGCTCGCCTTTCATGCGGTGGACCGTCGGGCGGTTGCCGGGGGCCAGCCGATCGAGCAGCGCCTCGCGGATCATGCGGAAGTTGGACCGTTCGTCGGTGGGCTCGACGCAGCGCTCGTCGCCGACCCAGAACGTGGTTCGCGTCAGATCGATCCCGACCGTCGAGACGGCACCGACGAACTGCTCGTAGGCGGCACGCGGCGTCGAGCCGCCGGTCAGGACGATGTGGCCCTGGCTCAGGACGGCGCCGACCATCAGCGCCGCGCACGCGCGAGCGGGGTCTGAGGAGATCTCGAACGACACGGTCACGCCGGGCACAGCTCCTGGGCGGCTGCGAGCGCGCCCGCGTAGGTCTGGTCGCGCAGCAGCGCCTGGCGCACGCCCTCGCCGAGGATCCCGTCTTCGCCCCGCGACGCACCGAGGATCTTCCACTCCCGCTTCACGCCGTCGGCGCCGCGCTCCTGCGCGTCGAGTCCGCCGGTGCCACGGTGCAGCGACAGCGAGACGCCGCCGTCGCAGCCGACGGTGACGCCGCCCAGGCCGGGAGCCTGCTGCTCGCAGACCCGCAGCGCCATCCGCACGGCCCCAGCCGGACCGCCACCGTCCGCGCCCGCACCTGCGTCGGCGGCCGCACCTGCGCCCGCACCTGCGCCCGCGCCGGGGACGCGAGCCACCGACCCTGACAGCCCGTCGCCGGCAACGGCCAGCCGGGCCGCCGCGCGCCACCCCAGCCGCGAACCAAGCCAGCCGGCGAGCAGCAGCGCGCTGGCCGTCGAGCGCTCGCGGTGGCGAACCTCCAGCTCGGACACGCGTCCCAGCTGCGGGCGTCGATCGGCCAGATCGAAGCTCGATGCCAGCCGCTCGCGCCACGGGGTCGTGCGCAGCCAGGCGAGGTCGACCACGTACGCGTGCGCGCGCAGGGCCTGCGCGCGCGCGAAGGCCTCCGCGGGTTCGTCCGAGTCGTCGGAGTCGACCAGTACGACATCCATCACGCCCAGCAGTGCCTGCACCGCCTCGTCGTGGCCATGCGGCGACCAGACCACCGTCGGGCTCTCGCCGATCAGGATCGGGTCGACGATCGTCCGCAGCGCGCGCAGGTGTTCGAGCCCGAGGTCGATCTCAACGTGCTCCAGGATCACGCCCAGCAAGCCGGGTGGACGCTCGCCATCTGACACCGTTGCGACCGCGTCGAGCTTGTGGCGGCCCGCCTGGACCGCGCACAGCACGGTGCGCGAGGCGTGGTAGCGACCGACGCGCTCCAGGCGGTTGGCGACCTCGCCCTTCCACTCGCGATCGACGACCACGACCAGGTTCAGCACGCGTGCGGGCACGAGCGCCTCGTTGGTGGCATGACGCGTCCGCAGCAGGTCGCGCAGGGCCGCCTCGATCGCGTCGGGGTTGGTGTCCTGCTCCGACCAGACGTCCTCGCTCACCGGCGCCCCCCGCCGACCGCTCGCTCACTCACGGGTGCCGCCCGCCGACCGCTCGCACGCTCACAGGCGCCGCCAGACCTGCCCGTGCTGCAGCAGTGCCTCGGCCTCCGGCGGCCCCGAGGAGCCCGCGTCGTACTGCGGGATCGTCGACGAGGTGTCCGTCGCCCACGCCTCGAGGATCGGATCGACGATTCCCCACAGCGCCTCGATCTCGTCGTTGCGGGTGAACAGCGTGGCGTCACCGCGCATCGCGTCGAGGATCAGGCGCTCGTAGGCCTCCGGCGACTCCGACAGGAACGAGGTGCCGTAGCGAAACTCCATGTTGACCGGGCGGATCCGCATCCGCGTCCCGGGGATCTTCGCGCCGATCGAGACCGACACGCCCTCGTCGGGCTGAACCGTGAACACGATCTGGTTGGCCTGGACCCCGACCGAGCCGGAGCTCTGCAGCGCGACGTGCGGGATCTGCTTGAGCACCACGGCGATCTCGGTCAGCTTGCGCGACAGCCGCTTGCCGGTGCGCAGGTAGAACGGCACGCCGGCCCAGCGCCAGTTGGAGACGTGCAGGCGCAGCGCCGCGTAGGTGGGGGTGCGCGAGTAGCGGGCGACGCCGTCCTCCTCGCGATAGCCGGGCACCTGCTCGCCGCCGACGACGCCGGGCGCGTACTGCGCGCGCAGCGCCATCGAACGCACCTCCTCGACGCTCGGCGGCACGATCGCCTCCAGCACCTTGAGCTTCTCGTCGCGCAGCCGGTTGGCGTCAAACGCGGTCGGCGGCTCCATCGCAAGTAGCGCCAGTAGCTGGAGCATGTGGTTCTGCACCAGATCACGCAGCGCGCCGGAGCGTTCGTAGTAGTCGGCACGACCTCCGATCCCGATGTCCTCGGCCGCGGTGATCTGCACCTGGTCGATGAAGTTACGGTTCCAGACCGGCTCGAACAGCGCGTTGGCGAACCTCAGCGCCATCAGGTTCTGGACGGTCTCCTTGCCAAGGTAGTGATCGATCCGGAAGATCTGATCCTCCTCGAGCACCTCCAGCAGCTGCGCGTTCAGCGCCCGCGCCGACGCGAGGTCGTAGCCAAAGGGCTTCTCGACCACGATCCGTACCTGCGCCTCGGGCAGGGCGCTCAGGCCCGCGGCGCCCAGCTTGCCCGCGATCAGGGGAAAGTACTCCGGCGCCGTCGACAGATAGAAGACCCGGTTCAGGCGCCGCCCGGCGCGGTCGTCCAGCTCACCCAGCGTGCGCCCCAGCTCGGCGTAGACGGCGTCCTCGTCAAACGAGCCCTGGACGTAACACGCCCCCGCAAGCAGCCCGTCCAGGACCCCGGGATCGGGCTTGCGGCGTGAGAAGCGCTCGATCGAGCCACGGACGGACTCGCGGAAGTCGTCGTGCTCCTGGTCGCGCCGACCAACGCCGACGACCTCGAAGCGCTCCGGCAGCTGGCCCTCGTGGGCAAGGTTGTAGACCGCGGGCAGCAGCTTGCGATGTGCGAGATCCCCGGTCGCTCCGAAGATCACCAGCGCCGTCGGGTGGACCGGAAGCCGCTCGAGGCCCTCGACCAGCGGATTCTCGATCTCGGCCGCGCTCAGCGGCCAGGTGGCGCTCAGGTGGTCACCCGCCGATCTGCTTCTCGATCCCGGCCAGCAGACGGCTCATCGCGTCCTCGAACTGCTTGACCCCGTCGACCAGCAGCTCGTCGGTGATCTCGGTCATGTCGATCTGCGCAGCCGCCAGCGCGTCCAGATCGGCCTGCGGGTCCTGACGGGCGGTCGGCCCGCTGAGGTGCCCGTGGTCGGCGACCGCCTCGAGCGTAGCCAGCGGCATCGTGTTGACCGTGTGGGGGCCGACCAGCTGATCGACGTACAGCGTGTCCGCATAACGCTCGTTCTTGACGCCGGTCGAGGCCCACAGCGGTCGTTGCAGGTGGGCGCCGGCGTGGTGCAGCGCCTCCCAGCGCGGGCCAGCGAAGATCGCCTCGAAGCGCCTGTAGGCGTGGCGTGCGTTGGCGATCGCGGCGGTGCCGAGCAGCTCGTCGTGGCCACCCGCGGCCTCGATCCGCTTATCGGCCGCGGTGTCGATCCGGCTGACGAAGAAGCTCGCCACCGAGGCGACATCGAGCGACTGCCCCTCCTCCTGACGGCGCTCGAGCCCTCGCAGGTAGGCCTCGGTGACGCGCTCGTAGGCCTCGACGGCGAACAGCAGCGTGATGTTGATGTTGATCCCCTCGTAGATCCCCTGCTCGATCGCGCCCATCCCCTCCGGCGTGCCCGGGATCTTGATCATCACGTTGGGACGATCGACGCGCGCCCAGAAGTCACGCGCCGCATCGATCGAGCGCTGCTCATCGTGGGCGAGGTCGGCGGCGACCTCCAGCGACACGAACCCGTCCTGGTGGCCGGTCGCCTCCCAGGTCTCCCGGAATGCGTCGCAGGCCATCTGCACGTCGCGAACCGCGATCCGCTCGTACACGGCCTGGGGCTCGAGATCATTGCCACGCGCGTGCTCGAGGTCCTCGGCGTAGTCGTCTGACTCAAGGATCGCCTTCTCGAAGATCGACGGGTTCGAGGTCATCCCCCGCAGCGAGTCCTCCGATATCAGCCGCGCGAGATCCCCCCCGGTGACCATCGAGCGATGCAGCAGGTCAAGCCACGGGCTGGTGCCTGCCTGCACCAGCGACTTGAGGTTCGCGTTGACGTTGGTGGCTTCGGTCGTGCTCATGTCCGTCTCCTTTGCCGGCGTGATCGCCGTCGGCCACCTGCAATCGGTGCGATGGCCGCTCTAGATGGTTGATTCATCCGGCACGCAGGGTCGTGGAATCAACCATCTAGTTGAGAATAGACCGAACCGGTGACGGCAAAACACGGGGTCGCGGCTCAGCCGAACAGGAAGCCGTAGCGCTCGTACTCGGCGACCGGGACGCGGCGCACCTGCGCGACCGCGTCGGCCAGCGCCACCAGCTCGATCTCGGTCGCGTGCAGCGCCGTCATCGTTCCCCAGCGGCCGGCGTGCGCGGCGTCGATCGCGGCCAGGCCGAGCCGCGTCGCGAGCACGCGATCAAAGGCGGTCGGTGTGCCGCCGCGCTGGATGTGGCCGAGCACGGTGGTCCGCGTCTCAAAGCCGGTACGGCGCTCGATCTCGCCCTCCAGCAGCTGTCCGATGCCGCCCAGGCGCGGATGGCCGAACTCGTCGACCTCGCCGGTGCTGACCGTCAGGGTGCCCTCGCGCGGGGTCGCGCCCTCAGCGACCACCACGATCGCGAAGTAGCGCCCGCGCTCGTGACGGCGGTTGATCAGAGCGCAGACCTCGTCGATGTCGAACGGCAGCTCCGGGATCAGGATCGCGTCCGCGCCGCCCGCGAGGCCGGAATGCAGGGCGATCCAGCCGGCGCTGCGGCCCATCACCTCGACCACCAGGTTGCGGTGGTGGCTCTCGGCCGTCGTGTGCAGGCGGTCGATCGCCTCGGTCGCGACGTGCAGCGCGGTGTCGAAGCCGAACGTGACGTCCGTCGCCCCAAGGTCGTTGTCGATCGTCTTGGGCACGCCGATCACCCGCAGTCCGTCGTCGCACAGGCGGCTGGCCGCGCCCAGCGTGTCCTCGCCGCCGATCGCGATCAGCCCGTCGAGCCGGTGGCGCTCGAACGTCGCGCGTACGCGCTGCACGCCGTCCTCGCGCTTGAACACGTTCGTGCGGCTGGAGCCCAGGATCGTGCCCCCGCGCGGCAGGATGCCGCGCACGGACTCGATCGTCAGCGGCTCGTAGACGTCCTCCAGCACCCCACGCCAGCCGTCGCGGAAGCCGACCAGCTCGTCGCCGAAGGCGTCGACCCCTTTGCGGACCACGGCTCGGATCACTGCGTTCAGGCCCGGGCAGTCGCCACCGCCGGTGAGGATTCCGATGCGCACCGGCGCCACAGGTTATCCGGCACCGGCGCGGGCGGCGCGACCCGCTGCGGGTAGGGTGAGCGGATGACGACCGCCGACCGCCGCACCGGCGCCGGTGCACCCGACCAGGTCGCTGCAGCCGCCGTTCGTTGCTGGATTCTGCGCGAGGATCCGGGGCTCGCCGAGGCGGTCGATCCGGAACTGCGCGCGCAGGCGCAGGACGCGCTCGTCGCGCGCGAGCTGCGAATCGGACCGGGTCCGTGGAACGAGCGCCCCGCGCAGACCGATGACAGCGTCGGGCTGCTGGTCCTGGACGGGGTGATCCTGCACCGGGTCGGGATCGGCGACCGCTTCGGTGTCGAGCTCGTCGGCGCCGGCGACCTGCTGCGCACGCCGGACCCCTGGCCCGACGGCCCGCTGGCGGTGGCTTCCGAGTGGGTGGTCTTGGAACGGGCGCGGATCGCGGTGCTCGACGGCCGCTTCTCGCGTCGGCTGTCCGCCTTCCCGGAGGTCGCCGTGCGGCTGTTTCGTCGCACCACGCAACGCTCGCACCGACTCGCGGTCAATATGGCGATCGTGCAGCAGGCGAGGGTCGACGTTCGTCTCCAGCTGCTCCTCTGGCATCTCGCGGGACGGTTCGGACGGGTCCGCCCCGACGGTGTACTGGTATCGCTGAAGCTGACCCATGCCGTGCTCGCCGACCTCGTCGCCGCCCGTCGCCCGACGGTCACGACGGCGCTGGCCAGCCTGCGCGAGCAAGGCCTCGTGCACGCCACCGACGACGGTTGGCTACTCTCGGGCCGCCCGCCGGCCCATCCGGCGCCGGCCGCGGTCATGCCGGCGCCGCCGCGTCGGCGACAAGGCCCGCACCGGGAGCCCTGAACGACAGTCGATGCATATCGATCCCTTTCTCGTGCTGGGAAGCGCGATCATCGGCCTGCTGGTCGGGATGACGGGCGCGGGCGGCGGCGCGCTGATGACGCCGATGCTGATCCTCCTGTTCGGCGTCGCCCCGTCCGCCGCGATCTCCTCGGACCTGGTGGCGGCATTCGTGATGCGGCCGTTCGGCGCGCTCGTGCACGTCCGCGCGCGGACCGTCAACTGGCGCCTGGTGCGCTGGCTGTCGCTCGGCTCGGTGCCGGCCGCGTTCGGCGGCGCCTACGTGCTGCACGTGCTCGGTCACGCGAGATCCGCCGAGGCGACGATCCAGGCCTTCCTCGGCTCGGCCCTGCTCGCGGGCGCGGCGGCGATGACGCTGCGGTTCGCGCTTGACCGGCGCAGCGGCGAGCGCGATGCGATCGTGGCCCGGGTCACGCCGCGACCGCTGTTGACGCTCGCGACCGGCATCGTCGGCGGGCTGCTGGTGGGGCTGACGTCGGTCGGCTCGGGCTCGCTGATGATCGTCGCGCTGCTGTTCGTCTATCCCCGGCTCGGCGCCAACCAGCTGGTCGGAACCGACCTCTGCCAGGCGGTGCCGCTGACGCTCGCGGCGGCGCTCGGCGCGCTGGCGTTCGGGCACGTCGAGCTGGCGGTGACCGGCTCGCTGATCATCGGCAGCGTCCCCGCCGTGCTGGTCGGCTCGCTGCTGTCCTCGACCGTCCCGGACCGGTTCGTGCGCCCGGCGATCGCGTTCACGATCTTCGCGTCCGGACTGAAGTACGTCGGCGTCGGCACGACCGCGCTCGGGTGGGCGCTGTGCGCGACGCTGCTGGCGGGCGCGCTCGCGTGGCTGTCGCTGGCGAGGCCATGGTCAAGCCCGTTGGCCGACCAAGACCCGGCCGGTCCAGGCCACCGTCCGCCGGCCACGCGCGCTACCAGGTCATCTCGACGCCGTAGGTCGCGGACCGAGGATCGGCACTGACCAACGCTTGACGGTCAAGCTCGGACGCGTGCCCGGCGGCCCACGGCGATAATGGCCCGGTGGACTTCCAGCTCGACGATCAGACCGAACTGCTCCAGCGCACGGTGCGCGAGTTCGCGCGCGCCGAGGTCGCACCCGCGGCCGAGGAGCTAGACCGCACGCACTCCTTTCCATACGAGATCGTGGCCAAGATGGCCGCACTGGGGTGGATGGGAATCCCGTTCCCGGAGGAAAGCGGCGGCGCCGGCGGCACCACGCTGCAGTACGCGATCGCGGTCGAGGAGCTGACCCGGGCGGACTCGAGCGTCGCGATCACGCTGTGCGCGCACACCTCGCTCGGCACCCAGCCGATTCACCTGTTCGGCTCTCACGAGCAGCGATCCGAGTGGCTGCCGAGGTTGTGCGCCGGCGAGATCCTCGGCGCGTTCGGGCTGACCGAGCCCGAGGCCGGATCAGACGCGGGCAACACCCGCACCCGTGCCCGCCTGGCCGACGGCGAGTGGGTGATCGACGGCGCCAAGCAGTTCATCACCAACGCCGGCACCGACATCTCCGGGGTCGTCTGCATCACCGCCAAGACAGGCGACGATGAGATCTCCAACCTGATCGTCCCCAACGGCACCCCCGGCTACGAGCCGGGGCAGCCCTATCGCAAGATGGGCTGGAACGCGTCAGATACGCGCCCGCTGACGTTCGCGGACTGCCGCGTGCCCGCCGACAGCCTGCTCGGCGAGCGCGGCCGCGGCTTTCATCAGTTCCTGCACGTGCTCGACATCGGGCGGATCGGGGTGGCCGCGATGGGACTCGGGCTCGCCCAGGGCGCGCTGGACGAGGCGCTCGCCTACGCGACCCAGCGCCGCGCGTTCGGCAGGCCGATCTCCAAGTTCCAGGCGATCCAGTCAAAGCTCGCCGACCTCTCGACCGAGATCGCCGCCGCTCGGCTGCTCGTCTACCTCGCCGCCTGGCTCAAAGACGGCGGCAGGTCGTTCTCGCTCGCGGCCGCGCAGGCCAAGCTGAAGACCGGCCGGCTGGCGGTCCGCGCCGCCGACGAAGCGGTCCAGATCCACGGCGGCTATGGCTACATCGAGGAGTACCCGGTCTGCCGCTTCTACCGGGACGCGAAGATCCTCACGATCGGCGAGGGCACCGACGAGATCCAGCAGATGGTGATCGCCCGCGCGCTGGGGGCGTGATGGCCTCCCCCCCGGTGATCGAGGCGCGGATCCGCGAGGTCGGCCCGCGCGACGGGTTTCAGAACGAGCCCGAGACGATCCCCACCGCCACCAAGGTCAAGCTGATCGATGCGCTGGCCCGGACCGGCGTCACAAGGCTCGAGATCACCAGCTTCGTGCGTCCCGACGTGATCCCCCAACTGGCCGACGCCGCCGAGGTCCTGCGGGCGATCGACGTGCCCGACACGGTCAGCCGCTCCGTCCTGATCCCCAACGAGCGCGGCCTGGATCACGCGCTCGGGCTGCGTGAGCACTTCGACGAGGTCAACGTGTTCCTGTCGGCGACCGAGTCCCACAACCGCGCCAACGTCAACCGCTCCGTGCAGGAGTCGCTGCAGGGATGCGAGCGGGTGCTGGCGCGCGCGCGAGAGGCCGGCCTGCGCTGCGAGGGCGTGATCAGCGTCGCCTTCGGCTGCCCCTACGAGGGCCACGTCGACCCCGAGCGCGTGTTCGAGATCGCCGCGCGGCTGGGGAGCGCCGGCGCGCAGGAGGTCGGCTTCGGCGACACCACGGGGATGGCCAATCCGGGTCAGGTACAGGAGTTCTTCACGCTCGCGCAGGAGCGATTGCCGGACGAGGTGCAGCTGACCGCCCACTTCCACAACACCCGCGGCCAGGGCCTGGCGAACGTGTACGCGGCGCTACAGGCCGGGGTCGGCTCGTTTGAGTCGAGCTTCGGCGAGCTCGGCGGCTGCCCGGTCCCCGCCGGCGCGACCGGCAACATCGCCACCGAGGACCTCGTCTCGATGCTCGAGGAGATGGGGATCGAGACCGGGATCGATCTGCCGGCGCTGATCGCGTGCGCCCGCGCGGTCCAGTACCACCTCGGCCGCCCGCTCGGCTCACACACCCTGGTCGCCGGGCCGATCGACTGGCGCCAGCGCTGGCAGGCCGCCGCCGAGGGCTGATGTTCGACGCCGTGCTGATCGCCAACCGGGGCGAGATCGCGCGGCGCGTGATCCGTACCCTGGGACGGCTCGGGGTCCGCGCCGTCGCGGTCCACGCCGCCTCAGACCGGAGCTCGCCGCATGTGCGCGAGGCCGATCAGGCCGTCGCGATCGGCTCCTACATGAGCGTCCAGTCGCTGATCGACGCCTGCCGGAGCACGGGCGCGCAGGCGCTGCACCCGGGCTACGGCTTTCTGTCCGAGAGCTCCGAGCTGGCGCGCGCCTGCGCCGACGCCGGGATCGCGTTCGTCGGCCCGCCGCCGGAGGCGTCGGAGCTGATGGGCGACAAGCTGCGCGCCAAAGCACTCGCCGCCGAAGCGGGCGTGCCGGTCGTGCCCGGCTACACGATCGACGAGGCCCGCGCCACCGGCGACTATCCGCTGCTGGTCAAGGCCGCGGCCGGCGGCGGCGGGCGCGGCATGCGGGTCGTTCAAAGCGCAGACCAGCTCGACGCGGCGCTCCAGGCGGCCTCGCGCGAGGCGCGGGCAGGGTTCGGCGACGAGCGTGTGTTCATCGAGCGCTTCGTCGGTCGCGCGCGCCACCTGGAGGTGCAGGTGATCGCCGATGCGCACGGCACCGTGCTGCACCTGGGCGAGAGGGAGTGCTCGCTGCAGCGCCGCCATCAGAAGCTGGTCGAGGAGTCGCCCTCCCCAGTCGTCGACGGCGCGCTGCGCGCGCGGCTCGGCGCCGAGGCGGTCGCGCTGGCGCGCGCCGGCGGCTATCTGAACGCCGGCACAGTCGAGTTCATCGCCGACGCAGACGACCCCTCCCGGCACTGGTTTCTGGAATGCAACGCGCGGCTGCAGGTCGAGCACCCCGTGACCGAGCTGGTCACCGGCCTCGACCTGGTCGAGCTGCAGCTCCGGGTCGCGGCCGGCGAGGCGCTCCCGCTCTCCCAGGAACAGGTCGCGCTGCGCGGCCACGCGATCGAGGCGCGGATCACCGCCGAGGACGCGAGCCGCGGCTTCTTGCCGACCACCGGGACGGTGCTCGCCTACGCGCGCCCGCAAGGCGTGCGGATCGACAGCGCGATCGAGGTCGGCTCGCGGATCGACACCTCCTATGACTCGCTGCTGGCCAAGGCGATCGCCCACGGCGACGATCGGGCGCAGGCGCTGGCGCGGCTGGAGCGCGGGCTGGCGGGCATGACCGTACTGGGGGTGACCACCACGACGGGCTACCTGCGCGGGCTGTTGACCGACGAGGCCGTGCGCGCGGGTGACCTGGACACGGGGCTGGTGCAGCGCCGTGGCGTGCCCGCGGCGCCGATCGACGAGGCCGGCGTCGCGCTCGCCGCCGCGATCCTGACGCTGGCCGACCGCCGCGCCCGCGCCGGCGATGATCCGTTCGCGCGCCTTGACGGCTGGCGGCTGGGCGGTGCGCCCGCCGCCTCGC
>JBOGYE010000100.1:0-13295 GCA_050696635.1 Solirubrobacteraceae bacterium
GCGCCTCACGGCGCGGCAAAGCGGATGATCTCTTCACGGAAGCGCTCCGGCTGCTCAACCCCGACGAAGTGGCCGGAACCGGCGATCGTCACCATCTCGGCGTCCGTTACGGCGTCCGCGATCACCCGACCCTGTGCCGGACCGCAGATCATGTCAAGTTCGCCGACCAGTACCAGCGTCGGACATTTGATGTCACTCAGCAGCGGACGCACATCGATCCGCTGCCACAGTCCGGACTCCCAGACCTTGGCGGCCACCAGATCGCACTGCATCTCGCGTCGAAACTGCTCGATCATCTTTTGAACCGCGGGGCGATCGGGATCCGCGGTGTACAGAGGCAGGATCTCCGCCATCATCGTGTCGGCTTCATGCGGGTCATCGGTGGCCAGAATCCGGTCCGTCCACTCATCCCAGGTCTTACGCGCCGAGGGATACCAGGGTTGGCGGGAGTGGCGTTGCAGAAACGTCTGCATCTCCGCGGCTGCCTCTTCGCTCTCCACTTCTGACCCGACGACGCGTCCCGACACTGAGATGCAGACTCGCGTCGCGTCGGGGAAGAGCGCCGCGTAGCTCAACGCCACAAGCGCACCGAACGACTCCCCCATGATCACCGCCGACTCAATGCTGAGCGCTCGCCGGACCTCGTCGTAGAAGTAGGCGTGCCCGGCCGGGTCATAGTGGGACGGATCGCTGGGGGCCGTCGAGCCGCCCGACCCGTGGGGGTCGATCAGGTGCACGGCCAACCGATCTGACAAGAGCTCTGCCTGGTCTCGCAGCAGCGCCGCGCTGAAGCCGGGACCGCCCACGAAGTAAAACAGCGGCGGCCCACGGCCGATCGCCTCAAATGAGGCGACCCTGCCCGGCCCAACATCGACGGACTCACGCAGCGGCGGCATCAGGTGGTCTCGTCAGACCTCTCGGCGATGTTCCCGCGGGGCGGCTGACTGATGAGCCATTCGTGCACCTCGCCGATCTTCTCAGTCACCAGCGTCAGGTGGCCGTCAGTGTCGCTCAACGCCGACGCCGCGCCTGCGATGTGGTCGACCAGCCATTGACCATGCTGGATGGGCACGAACTGGTCCTGACGGCCGTGCCACACCTTGACCGGAACGTTGACCGATTCCGGCTGAAACCCCCACGGCGACAGATGCGCTGCTCCATCGTCCCACCATCCGTCGTCGCCGGGCTCCAGTCCGTTTTGCTCTGCGCGCAGGAGCCATTCGGCGAACTTGCCGGTCAATACAGCGGCATCGGTCTTCGACAAAAGGGTCCCGAGCATTTCCTCTTGCTGACCTGGCGTAGTCGCGAGAGTCGCGTCTCGATCCTGCATGCTCTTGGCTCGCGCCGAACTTGGATCCGAGAAGTACAGTCTGAGGCTATCGATGTTGTCCTGACCCATGCCGGCAAAGAAGTCCAATCCATCCGCGCCCCAAGGCGCCACCGAGGCAATCAACGCGGCAGCCACAACCCGATCGGGCAGCATCGCCGCACATGCCAGCGCGTACGGACCACCTCCCGACCAGCCCCACACCCCGAAGCGATCCATGCCGAGATGATCGGCGATCGCTTCCACGTCACTCGCGCAATCGGCAACCGAATGTCCTGAATGTGGGCTTGACCCCCCATACCCAGGCCGATCGTAGCTGACCAGTCGGATTCCCCGCGCGGCCGCGTCTTCGATCCAGTTGCCATATAGCAGACTCGATCCGGGCATTCCATGCATCACCAGCACCGAGCACCCTGGGTTGCCCCTTGCGATCCGGACATGCAGCGTCCGGCCGTCGGGACTGCGAATACACCTCGTCTCAGTCTCCGGCATCGCGACTCATCCGTCTAGCTGGCGGGCGCGCCACAGTGCCATCAGGCGTGGCAGCAGATCTGGGTCGGGTTTGGTCGAGTGGTGAGGGGCAACTCGACGCTCGATTGGCCGAGCCGACTGCCTACGCGGGGATGGGGACGGCGTGGAGCAGGGCTACCTTCCAGTCGTCGTCTTCACGGCGCAACACCATCGACGCTGGTGCCGTGATGCGCTGCTGTTGACCCTCGCTCTTGTAGGTCTGGTCGAGCACGAAGGTCACCAGGCCGACGTCGTCCCACGTTGTGGCATGGAGGTCGCTGAGCTGCGATCGCACGTCGGTGACCGTGCCCTCCAACTGGGCGAAGTAGGCATCGAGGGCGACGCGTCCCCGCGTCCAGCGGCGTGAGATCTCATCGACCCCCTGAGCGTCGTCTGTGAACCTCGCGGCGAGGCCGCGTAGGTCCATCGCATCCAACAGCGCGAGAACGCGCCTGACCTCCCGTTCGAGCTCCGTCGCCATCGCCTGCTCGGTCATTCGCTTCTCCCTCTGTTCGGTTCTGAGCCGATCGTGTCGGCTCGCAGATCCACGGCAGCCGGCGCTGCGCCCCCTGCGGCACCGTCGCTCATTGCGCCACCCGGTGATAGAGCCGCTGCGCGGCGGCGGTCACGAGCGCGCGCGCCGATGCGCTTCCGGAGGGTGGTCCGGCGGCCCCCACCAGGTAGTAGTAGCTCCCTTTTGTGAACGCGACGTTTGCGGCCTGCGTGCCGCTGTAGCCAAAGCCGCGTGCCGCGGGGATCCCCGCCACGGGGAACGGCTCAAATTGGGCCCCGGGCGAGGCGGTCCTGTCCTGCCTGATGTTGGCGACCAGCTCTGACCGGGCCCCGCGCGGCGAGCGGAACTGCTCGACGATCGACAGCGCCGCCACCCCACCCCCGCTCGCGCGCGCGGTCAGATTCTCGCTGACGGCCGCGGCGAACCCCTCGCGCTTCAGGAGCGCAACTTCGGCGGCCTCCTGTGCGCCAGACATTTGCGTTCCCACGGTTTCGGCCACCCAGCTTTGTGCGTTGATCCCCAGCAGCCGCCGACCCTGCGGCGAAAAGCCCTTCATCTCTCCAGCCCTCAGCACCCGCCCGCGCACGCCCCCAAGCGCGGCCGGTGGGCTGTCGGCCGGATGCCGGGCGGCAGCCGAGGTCGTCGCAGCGTGTGTGCGTGAGCTGCTGGAGGGGTGCGCCGATGAGCCCCCGCAGCCCGCGACGGCGAACGTCGCGCACGCGGACAGGCACACCGTCACGCATACCGGCATCCAAGAGCTTCGCTTGTGACTGGACATGGCTTTCTACCCCCAAGGATGTGTCCCTCGGAGCCGCCGCCCGATCTGCCACGGTCACCCGCGCGATCGGTCGTCGCTGGGCTGCGTCGGGATCGTCTCTGGCGCCACAACACAGAACCACGGCCACCTGGCCAGTGTTTCTCTCGTTTCCGCACTTCTCGGCCGCGCTGCGCTGCCGCGGTATGCTCGACGCGAGCCTGATGGCCGAGGCGGTCGACCTCGAGCGTCGGTCAGCGCGTTAGCGTTACGCCGCCTTACTCGTCGTCTTCGAGACGGGAGGAGCGGTTGCATCCACATCGGCTGTAGCCCATCGCGCGGGCCGCTGACGCTCGGTGCGCTGACGGCGGGACGGCTCCCGGGCAGCGGGTCGAGTCAGCGCCCGTTCAGGCTGAAGGCATACAGCTTGTTGTTGCTGGTGAACGGAAGAGCGGGTCCGAGGTGGCCGTAGCCGGTGCCCCAGTAGACCGTCCCATCGACGATTGACGGTGCCGCGTTGACGGATGATCCTGCGGCGAAGCTCCAGAGGATCTTGCCGGTGGGCGCGTCCATGGCGAACATGTCGGGGTTGGTCGGGCTGGGATCCATCGATCCGGCATACACCAGTCCGCCGGCCTCGCTGACAGGCCCCAGCGCAGCGTAGCCGCCGGGCGTCGCGGTCTGCCAGTCGATCTGACCGGTCTGGGGATTCAGCGCCGCCCAGGAGCCGCCGCTGACCGCCTGTCCGTCAGCGAGCGTGTAGGGGATCTCGAAGGGATCGGCTTCGGCGGTGTAGATCCGCTGCCCGTCATAAGCGCTGCCCCACTCCAATCCGCCCAGCGACGTGCCGGGACCCAGCAGCCGGTCCCACACCACGTTTCCGGTGGCGATGTCGAACGCCCAGTAGATGCCGCTCTTCTGCCCATCGCCCACGAGCTTCTGGAACTGCCCGTTGGCCCCCCTGGCAAGGAACAGGTTCGGCGAGCTGCCGCCGAAGTCGAAGTCGGGGCTGGCGGGCGAGGGACACCAGGTCGCGCCCGGGGCGTCGCCGGTCAGGCAGGCGACGTTCCACGCATCCCACCCCTGGATCTTGTGACCCCACACGATTCGACCGGTGGTGAGATCCAGTGCCACCACCGCGTCGAAGTAGTCATCCGGAACGGTACAGTCGGCATCGGATGTACCAGCGTTCTGTGCCGCGTTGGCGCATGCGGTCGCCGCATCCGGAGCTGTGTAGTTGTTGCCGGTGCCGACGAACACCTGGTTGGTGAGCGGACCTATGGTGGGCGTGGCCCACACCGCCCCCCCGGTATAGCCGCATCCGGATGCAGGACTGGCCGACGCGCACGGTGTGTTGCTGTCGCCGCCGCCGTTGTTGGACGGGACCGTGTATGTCTTCCACAGGATGTTGCCGTTGGTGGCGTCGAGCGACACGACCGCGCCACGGAAGCCGCAGCATGGATACGTCGCGCTCTCGGCGTCAGCCTCCTCGTTAGAAGCGATGCCGACCACGATCCGGTCGCCGATCGCGACAGGGTTGGAGGTCACAATCGCTGCCGGGTGGGAGTCGATCTGCGTGCTCCACAAGAGGTTCCCGGTGCCCCGGTCGACCGCGAACAGGTGCGCTCCGCCGCTCTGTGCGCTGCTCGCGTTGTCGCCCAAGACGAGCTCGTCGCCCACGATCAGCGGGCTGTTGCGCGACACCTGGCCCGGCCGTCCGTCGTAGCTTGAGATCTGTCGCTGCCAGATCAGCGCACCGGTCTTGGCGTTGACGGCGTTGAGATAACCACCAAAGTCAGTGAAGTAGACGACGCCGTCGGCCACCGTGGGGGTCGAAGCGACATCCCCGTGGTCGCTGAACAACCCATCTTGGCTTCAGCTGACTGACGTTCAGCGGATTGATCGCCACGTCCAGTGGCGCGGAGCGATTGCCAAGAATGCTCTCGCTCGCCATCGGCCAGCTGCCGCGCGCAAACGCGGCCGGGGTGCACAGCGCCATCGTCGCAACGGTGACCGCCAGCACCCCACCACAGCGCCCGAGCCTGCTCCGGCCCCCACGACGGGTCGGAACCACCCCTCGCAGGCCGCGCGACATGTGGCGACACAGCATGCTCGACATCAACGTCTGCTTTGTGTACGTCGTCTCGTACAGGTCCGGGTGGCTCGACATTGGTTCCTCCCCACAGGGCGTGTGTCGCTCGGAACCGGCCACCCTCGATCTGTCACAACCGCCGCGGTCGGTCGTCGCTGGGCTGCACCGGGATCGTGTCTGTTTCCGCGACGCAAAAGCACGGTCACCTGGCCAGTGTTTCCGGCTGGGCGGTGCGGACACGCTGCGTCTGGACCGCCACGAGTGTCGCGGTCTAACTATTAACTAGTCGCCGGTCCTAGCGCGCCGGCCGAGCCCGATCTCGCCGCGAGATCGCCCGCGTGCGTCGCGATCGATCCGGCGAGCTCGGTCCGATTGGCGATCCGCAGCTTCAGGTACACGCTAGAGAGATGCATCTTCACCGTGCTGCGAGACATGAACAGCCGCGCCGCGATCTGGGGATTGGAGATGCCGCTGGCGGCCAGCTCCGCCACCTCGAGCTCTGCGGGGGTGAGGCTGTCCCAGCCGCTCGCCGGCCGGGCGCGCGAGCCGCGCCGACGCCGCGCATAGGCGATCGCGTCCGCGAGCGCCAGCGTCTCACCCTGTGCCCACGCAGACTCCCACGGACCGTCGCCGTCGCGATCGACAAAGAGGGCCCGAGCGGCCGCCACGCGTCGCGCGCTGCGCGGAAGCGGCGCGCAGCCAAGTCGTGCACGCGCTCCGCCGGCGGCCGCCGCAAGGCGCGCAGTGCGCGTGCCATCGCCGGCAGCGGCCGCCAGCAGCGCGAGCTCCTCCAGCGCGTCCGCGGCCCCACGCTCCAGGCCCAACTCGGCGCAGACCGCAAGCGCCGCGTGCACACGCTCGCGGCCCTGCTCATCGTCACCGTCGCTGATCGCCGCACAGCCAACCAGGTTGTCGACAACCGCACGATGGCGCCCACTGCCGCTTCGCTGCGCGAGCACCGCCAACTCCCCCGCCTGCACACGCGCCTCTAAGCTGTCGCCGCGCGCGAGCGCGACCTGCGCGAGCACCTCCCGCATCAGGGCAACCGTGTGTGTCTGGGGCATCTCCAAAAGCGGGCGTGCGTGCGCGTCGGCGGACTCCAGATCGTCGCCCATCAGCTGCGCGACCGCGAGCGCCATCTCGATCGCCGGGATCGCCATCGGCGCGTCTGACTCGCGCGCCTTTTCCAGCACCCCAAGCCCCTCCTCGACAGCGGCATCGGTGCGCCCCAGCAACGCGAGCGCATGCACCCGGTTGGCGCTCAGGATGAAATGCGTCATCGATGGCCAATCGCCCTCCAGCGCGAGCGCCAGGTCCGTGTGCTCGAGCGCCCGCGCCGGTGAGCCGACGATCAGCTGCGCCCACGCCGCCGCCAGCTCGGCCCAGGTCCGCAGCCTCACGTGCTCTGCGGCGCCGGGGATCGCCAAGAACTCGTCATACGCCATGATGGCCGCGTCGAAGCGGTCACAGATCCCCTCCGCCATCGCCACATTCACAAGCGCCCACGCGAGCCCCGGCAGATCGCCCACTGACCGCGCCATTTCGACCGCCAGGCCCGCGTTTCGCAGACCCCCGGACAGGTCGACGCCGGTGAGGATCAGCACCATCGCCGACAGCTGCAAGCAGCGCGCCCTGGTCTCACTGCTCCCGACCTCACCAAGCAATCCAAGGCCGGCGTAGGTGTTGGTCAGCGCTTGCTCATAGTCGCCGCTCAGAGTGTCGATCACGCCGATGGCGCAGTGGACCACGGCACGCGCGCCGGGATCGCATCGATCGTCGGCCACCGACAGCGCGGCAGCACACGCGGCGCTGCCCTCGGCAAAACGCTCCGCAAGGATCCAGTGGCGAGCCAGCGAGGCAGCGATCGCCATCGCGCTGTCCGCGTCGTGCTCGATCGCCCAGTCAAGCGCGACCCTCAGGTTGGGCGTCTCGGAATCGACCAGATCGCGGGCGTCCGGGTCCAGCAACAGGCGATCCCCCTCGCTCGCAAGCGCCCGGAACCACGCCAGGTGGCGATCACGCGTCGCGGCCCGATCCTCATCGAGCGCCAGCTGCTCGGCAGCGTATTCGGAGACCGTCTGCAAAAGCGTCCACCGTGGCCGTCCGTCGCCGGCGGCGGCGACGATCAGACCCTTGGCCTGCAGTCGCTCAAGCAGATCAAACACCTCCGGCGCGGCCGCCTCGGGCAGCCCGACGGCATGCGCAGCCTCCGCGCTCCAGCCACCGCCAAAGGTCGCCAGGCGTCGCAGCAGCACGCGCTCACGCTCCTCCAGCAGCTGATAGCTCCAGTCCAGCGAAGCGCGGATCGAGCGGTGGCGCGACACAGCCCCCGCGCCAGACCCACCCGCAAGCCGCCCCCGGCGCGACAGCCCGTCTGCGATCTCATCGATCGCCAGCACACCAACCCGCGCGGCCGCGAGATCGAGCGCGAGTGGTAGCCCGTCCAGCGCGTGGCAGATCCGCACAACCGCCCTCGCGGTCGCGGGCGCCAGCACGAACCCAGGGTCGGCCGCTGCCGCGCGATCGACAAAGAAGCGACCCGCCTCTGAACGCACGACCGAGCTCACGCCACCGCCGACCTCAGGCAGACCAAAGGGCGCAACCGCGAACAGCACCTCGCCGCTGATCCGCAGCGGCTCGCGACTCGTGACCAGGAACCGCACCCACCGAGTAGCCGCGAGCAACTCGTCCGTCAAGCGTCCCACCTCCGCGCTCACGTGCTCGCAGTTATCGAGCACCAGCAGCGCTCGCCGATCCGCCAGGCTGTCGAGCAGCGCCTGCGCCTGCGTGCGCCCGCTGCGCTCGCGCACACCGAGCGCCCGCACCAGTGCGTCGCTTACCCGCTCAGCCGCCCGGACGCTCGCGAGCTCCACGACCACCCGATCACCTTGCCCAGCGATCGCCTCCGCCCGCTTACCAAACTCCAGTGCCAGCCGGGTCTTGCCGCACCCGCCCGGGCCGACCAGGGTCACAAGCCGCTCGGTCGAGACCAGCCGCTCGAGCGCCATCAGCTCCCGTTCGCGGCCGATGAACGGACCCCCGTAGCTCATCGGCGCAGATCCTGGCAGAAAGCCGCGCTGCCCGCAGGTGATCGGCCAGAACAGCGCGCCGCGTCCGCCGGCGATCGGCAGGCCCGTCATCGCACGAAGCTTCGACCGTGCGTAGCCTCGAAACCACGGTCGACTGACCAGAGTCGAGCCAGACCTCGGGACGCCGGTGGCTAGCTGCAGCTGGCGCCGCTGCGCACGACCATCACGAGGTCTGGGTAGTGCTGGCGCGGCGGCTGGGATGCGGTGCTCGGGGAACACCTGGTGGTCCCATCCACTCAGAGTGAGCCTACGAAACCTTCGGTTTTGCAGGCACGCTGGCAGTGGGCGGTACTGGGCTCGAACCAGTGACCTCCTGCTTGTAAGGCAGGCGCGTTGAGGTGCGCTCCAGGCGTTATGCCGGTTTTGCAGGTACTCCTGAAGTGTGGTTGCCGCTGACTTCTCCCGAGTTGGGAACACGCTGGGGAACACGGCGCTACTATGTGTGAATGGGCGACGATGGCGAGACCGCTTCTGTTGGCCATTTGCAGATCATCGGGGATCGCGGTAACCGGCGTTGGCGCGCGTTCTGGTGGGACGCCGACGGCAAGCATTCGAAGGTCCTTGGGCGCGCTTGGGCGCAGAGCTCGGGGCGGCGTACCGCGCGCGGCGCGATCATCTGGCACGCGGCCGACGGGCCTAAGCCCGACCCGTCCTACCTGACCCCCAAAGAGGCGCAGGCCAGGCTGCGCGGTGTTCTTGAGCACGAGGCCGCGCGGCGACCGACCGCTCGCAACGCGCATGGGGCGCAGGTCACGTTTTCCGATGCGGCCGAAGCGTGGCTCCTGCACGGTCAGCGTCATCGCAACCTCAAGCGTTCCACGCTTCGCGACTACCGCCAAACGTTGGACGCCTACCTGCTGCCCGCACCCGACGACGATGCGAGTGAGACGACCTGCGGCCGGGCCGGGTTTGCGACCACGCCACTCTCGGAACTGCACCCAGCCGCGGTCAAACGCTGGTATGACGGTCTGCCCTACGGGCGCACCAGCGAGAAGCTGCTGACGATCGTACGCGCGATCCTCTCCCACGCCCGCGCTCAAGGCTGGGTCACCGAGAACCCCACCGCGACGCTTGAGCGCCACCCGGTGCGCTACTCAGGTGACTATGACTTCTACTCGCGATCGGAGATCGACTCGCTGGTCGCTGCCGCCGCTAGCCAGCAGGACGCCGCGATCTACCTCGCCGCCGCTCTGACGGGGCTGCGGCGCGGGGAGTTGGTCGCGCTGCGCTGGCGCGACGTGGATTTCCCCGGGCAGGCGATCCGGGTGCGCGCCAACTACAGCTTCGGGGAGCTGGTCGTGCCCAAGAGCGGCAAGGTCCGAAGCGTGCCGATGGTCCCCGAGGTCGCCGCCGCGCTGGAGGCGCTCGCTGACCGACCGCTGTTCAGAACCGACCTGGATCCCGTGTTCGTCTCACCCAGCGGCGGCCACATGGATGCCAGCGCGCTACGCCGCCGCTATGCCGCCGCCGCCGCGCGCGCCGGCCTGCGAGCGCTGCCGTTTCACTCGCTGCGCCACTTCTTTGGCTCGATGGCCGTCAACCGCGCATCGCTGGTCCAGGTCCAATCCTGGATGGGTCATTCCCACATCCAGACCACCGCTCGCTACCTGCACGCCAAGAGCCACGCCGACGACGCCGCGCTGCTGGCGAACGCGTTCAACGCCGCTATGCAGTGACAGCCAGCTGGCTGAGCGCCTGTCGATTGCCGTAGGTAGCGGCCGCTGGCCCGCGCGCCGCGGAGCCCCACGATCACCGCCGGAGTCGCCCCCGTTGTCGTGCAGCGCACCTCGGCGTGCGCCATAGCGCCGACGAGAGGCGGGCGGTTGGCTGCTGCGTTTGGCCAAGAGGGGCAGCGTTGATGTTGCCCGAGCGTCTCGCAATAGTGCTGCTGCTGCGTGGTTGCAGCAGTCTCGGGAGGCCAGGTCGCGCCTCGATAGCAGCCTTGCTGGCGACCGAAGGCGCGCCGTCTCAGCAGGGATTGCCACCAGCTCTCGCTCGGGATGGACCCATGAACGGGGTCCGGTCAGCTCCTCGATGCTCTCGTCGCCCGTCTCGACCTGCGAGCGCGATACGGTCTGCATGGCGGTCCTCTCCTGTCTTCGTGGCGGGGCGCCGACCTCGGCGGAATGGACTTGAAGCGCCCTACACGCTCCCAATGGCAGCGGACGAGGGCGGGAGGACCGGCACCTCAGGTTGTACGCCAAGTGGGACAACCTCCTCAACCGGGGCGCCCCTTCCTTCTCATCCCACGCGCGGCATCGTCCGCCTCCAGCCCGACAGAGACTGACGGCGGCAGCGATTGGTCGTGATGGCGTATCGCTGGCGGCTCACTTGGGCCGCCCGAGATACCACCCGAGAGTGGTAGCGACTCGGCGTACGGGAACTGCATGTCGCTCGGCCGAAACGATCACCGATTGCAAGACGCCTCCCCTCAAAACCGCGACCCGGCAACTGCCGCTACGACTGTCCGACGCGCGGAAGACAACGCTCCGAGGGCCAACCTCCAGGCTTGCAATGCTCGCCCATTGTTGACCCCACACAGCGGCGTCCGTTACATCCTGGACTAGTACAGACGCGAGAAGCCTCTTGAGCCAGCGCGGTCTAATGTTGACTCGCACTCCCCACTCGTCCAACTCGGCCGATGCTAGCGGCCACGTTACGGAAACCGTCCCGCGCCGAGCCACGAATGCCCCAGCGCCACGTATTCTAATCGGGCTACCGTCGGCCGCTCGCGTCACAGACCGCTGGTCCACGTGTAACTCGCCCCACCATGCGGTTGTACCGGAACAGGCAAGCCAACGCCAACGCCAACTGTCGATTGATTCTCAACGATCAATCCGCAAGGACTCCGTCCGACCGAGGTTTCGTCACCGGCCGAGACACCCGCGTTCACCGACACGCCAGCAACACCGAACCAACCGGCAAGCTCTCGCGCCTTCGTCGCGTTGCTCGATAGGAATCCTACCGTGGCGCTCGCGCCGGGACTTGCGGCACCAAATCCAACGGTGCCGGTAGCTACCGGCTTGCCGCCTACCAATGCCACACAGCCAGAGGCTGAACCGTAGACGCCGACGCTACCACTTGCGTTGAGGCAGACTCCAACCGTGTGGCTGCCAAGATAGTGGCCGACTTGACCCCCAGTCGCATTCCACGCGCTGCTTGGCGCGTTCACGGCATCGGTGCCGCAGTTCGCCCAGAAGTTCCCCCATGATGACAAGCTGCCGCACAGCCCCTGCGGGTCGCTTGCGTCGATTGGGTCATCCGCGGCGTACGCGTACGGCTTCTGAGTGATCGGTTCCAAAGGATCCGGCGTCACGAATTGTCCGGCGGTGGGGTCGTAGTAGCGGGCTCGCATGTAGAGCAGGCCGGATTCTGGGTCGGTGTATTGGCCGGCGTATCCGAATGGGGAGGTGGCGCTCCCGGTCGATGCGGCTAGTGAGCCGTAGGGGCTGTAGGTGAAGGCTGCGGCGATAGCGCCGGTCTGGTCGGTGATCAGGCGTGTGGACCCGATGCTGTCGTGGTGCAGGTAGCTGGGGGTGCCGTTGCTTGAGATCTGCTCGACAGGGTCGTCGTTGGGCCCGTAGATGTAGCTGGTCTGGCCGTCGCTGAGCAGCAGGGGCAGGCTGCTGGTCTGGTTCCACGCGAAGTCAAGAGTGTTAGAGCCGGTGGTCTCTTTTGCGCGCAGCCCGTCGCCGGTGTACGTGTAGCTGCTCGCGCCGCCGGTCGGCGGGGTGTAGGCGGTCAGGTCGCCGGCCTGGTCATAGCTGTAGGTGGTGGTGCCAGCGGTCGTTGTTTGGCTGGTGCGCTGCCCGAGCGAGTCATAGCTGTAGGTGGTGGAGGGGGAGCTTGTGAGTTGGCTGGCGGCGTCGTAGCTGTAGCCGCTGATCCCGTCTAGCTGGGTGATGCTCTCGGCATCGTCATAGCTGTAGGCCTGGCTGCCGGCGCTGGCGAGCTGATGCAGCGTCGTGTAGCTGTAGCTGCTGGACGCTGGGCCCGGGAGGCCGGTCTGGGCTTCTGAGGTGATCAGCCCGTTGGGATCGCGCGTGTAGCTCAGCTGCGCCAGCGTGCTAGACCCTTGGGTCATCTGGATCGACGTCAGCGCGTCTGCGTGATCGTAGCCGTAGGTGTCTAGGTCGCTGGTCGCCGACGGGAACGTGGTGCTCTGCAGGTTGGCGTCAGGATCGTAGGCGAAGCTGGTCGTGTTTGAAAGCCAGTCGGTGACGCTCTTTAGCTGCTCGTCTGCGTTGAACGCCTGGGTTACGGTCTTGGCGTTGGGGTAGGTGATCGAGGTCTGGTTATCGGCCAGGTCATAGCCGTAGGAGACCTGCTGGCCATCGCCGGTGGTGTCCTGGGTCATGCGCCCCAGCGAGTCATAGCTGGAGCTGCTGGTGCCGGTCGCGTCGATCATCGAGGTCCGCTGCCCGTCGCCGTCATAGCCGAACGTGACGCCGTGCGTCGCGCCATCGGAGTAGCCGATCGACGCCAGGCGGTTGGCGTGATCGTAGCCGTAGGTCGTCACGCGCCCTTGCGGATCGGTGCTGGTCAGCTGGTTGCCCGACCCATCGTAGGTGTAGCTGGTCGTCCGGCCCAGCGGGTCTGTCACCGAGGTCAGCCGGTCCAACGGGTCATAGGCGTAGGTCGTGGTCTTGCCGTCCCCGTTGGTCTGGCTGGCGCGGTGACCGTCGCCGTCATAGCCGTACTTGATCGTCGTTGCGTCGGGCTGGGTGATCTGCGTCAGCTGATCATCGGCGTTGTAGGCGTAGCTGGTTGTGTTCTTGGCCGCGTCGGTCTGGCCGGTCTGGTTGCCGGCGCGATCGTAGGCGTAGGTTGTGGTGTCGCCGTTGGGATCGGACTGGGAGGTCCGTTGCCCCAGCGCGTCATAGGCGTAGCTTGTCGTAAAGCTCGAAGGCGTCGCGCCGGTCACGTTGCCGCGCGGGCTGACGGTGCCATAGAGCCGGCCGATCCCGGAGAAGCAGCCCGCCGACGCCCCGCCAGAGCACGTGTAGCTG
>JBOGYE010000101.1:0-5888 GCA_050696635.1 Solirubrobacteraceae bacterium
GCCGACAGGCCACCGTGCTCCTGAGCCAGGTTGTGGATCAGCTCCTGGATGATCACGGTCTTGCCGACGCCGGCGCCACCGAACAGGCCCACCTTGCCGCCCTTGGCGTAGGGCGCCAGCAGGTCGATCACCTTGATCCCGGTCTCGAACATCTCGGTCGTCGGAGTCAGCTGCTCGATCGTCGGCGCGGCGCGGTGGATCGGCCAGCGCTCGACGTCGGCGTCGATCTCGTCGCCGAGATCGATCGGCTCGCCGAGCAGGTTGAAGATCCGCCCCAGCGTCGCGGGGCCGACCGGGACGGTGATCGGCGCGCCGGTGTCGATCACCTCGGCGCCGCGCGCCAGTCCGTCGGTCGAGTCCATCGCGACCGCGCGCACGCGGTCGTCGCCGAGGTGCTGCTGAACCTCGCAGATCAGGAACTCCTCGGCCGAGGCGGCGATGTCGACGTCCTCCTCGGCGCGCGCCTGCTCCGGGCGCGCGACCTTGATCGCGTGGTAGATCTCGGGCAGACGATCTGGGAACACCGCCTCGATCACGACGCCCTGGATCTCCTCGATCCGGCCGGTGTTGACGGTCTTATGTTGCTTTTCGGTGATGGCGGACATGCTTGTGGTTCTCCTTATCCGAGGCCTTCAGCGCCGGCCACGACTTCCATGATCTCCTGCGTGATCTCAGCCTGGCGGGCTCGGTTCATCTGCAAGGTGTAATCGTCGATCAACGTAGACGCGTTCTCCGAGGCGTTGCGCATCGCGGTCATGCGAGCGCCGTGCTCGGAGGCGGTCGACTCCAGCAGCGCCCGGTAGATCGAGATCTCGACGTAGTCGGGCACCAGGCGGCTGAGGATCTGCTCCGGGTCCGGCTCGTACTCGACCGAGCCACGCGAAACCTTGGAGTCCCTGTCCTGCTTTTCGTCGGCGTCCCCGTCCCGTTCCTCGTCCACCAGGCTGGCGCGCTGCAGCGGCAGCAGCGTCTCGCGGCGAATCACCTGAGACAGCGGCGAGATGTAGCCGTTGTAGAACACCTCGACCTGGTCGACATCGCCGTCGACGTAGGCGGTCATCAGGCGCTGCGCGATCGCGCGCGCGTCGGCGTAGGCGGGACGGTCGGTGAAGCCCGTGAAGCTCTGGGCGACCGGCAGCCCGCGAAAGGTCAGTGACGAGGTGGGGCGGCGCCCGGAGGCGTAGAAGACCGCCTCGCGCCCGGCCGCCGCGTGCTCGCGCCCGGCGGCGACGCCGGCGCGCACGGCGTTTGAGTTAAATGCGCCGGCCAGCCCGCGGTCGCCGGCGACGACCAGCAGCCCGACGCGCGAGATCGAGTCGTGCTCGGTCAGGATCGGCAGCCTCGGCAGGTCCCCCGCGGCCTGGGAGGCCTCGCGCGTCATCCGGCGGATCGCGTCGGCGTAGGGCCGCAGCGCCGCGCTCCGCTGCTCGGCGCGCCGCAGCCTCGCGGCGGCGACCATCTCCATCGCGCGCGTGATCTTCTGGATGTTCTTGACCGCGGCGATGCGGTTGCGAACGTCTCGCTGCGAGGCCATGACGCGTTACGAGGCGACCCGGCTAGGCCGCCTGGTCCTCCTCGATCGGGTGGCCCTCTTCATCGAGGTCATAGCCGAAGTCCTGCGCGTACTGGTCGATCGCGGCGTGCAGCGCGTCGCGGATCTCGTCGGACCAGTCGCCGGAGGCGATCGACTGCATCAGCTCAGGCTCGTTGCCGCGCACCGACTCCGACACGCCGGCCAGGAAGTGCTCGACCTTGTCGACCTCGATCCGGTCAAGGAACCCGTTGGTGGCCGCGAAGATCTGCGCCACCTGGTCCTCGACCGGCATCGGGTGGCGCTCTGACTGGTTCAGCGTCCGCACCAGCCGCTGGCCGCGCGCCAGCGTGCGCTGGGTGTCGGCGTCCAGCTCCGAGCCGAACTGGGCGAACGCCTCCAGGTCTCGGAATTGCGACAGCTCGAGCTTCAGCGTCCCCGCCACCTTGCGCATCGGCGTGATCTGGGCGTTGCCGCCGACGCGGGAGACCGAGATGCCGACGTTGATCGCCGGGCGCACGCCGGAGTAGAACAGCTTCGGCTCGAGGAAGATCTGACCGTCGGTGATCGAGATCACGTTGGTCGGGATGTAGGCCGACACATCGCCGGCCTGGGTCTCGATGATCGGCAGCGACGTCAGCGAGCCGCCGCCGAGATCGTCGTTGAGCTTGGCCGCGCGCTCCAGCAGGCGGCTGTGCAGGTAGAACACGTCGCCGGGATATGCCTCGCGACCCGGTGGCCGACGCAGCAGCAGCGACATCTGGCGATAGGCGGCGGCGTGCTTGGTCAGGTCGTCGTAGATCGTCAGCGCGGCCTTGCCGTTGTAGAGGAAATGCTCGGCCATCGCGCAGCCGGCGTACGGCGCCAGGAACTTGATCGGCGCCGCCTCGTCGGCGGCGGCCATCACGATGATCGTGTTCTGCAGAGCTCCCTGCTCCTCCAGGACCTGCGCCAGCGCCACGACGGTGGCTTTGCGCTGGCCGATCGCCACGTAGACGCAGACCAGGTCGCGGTCACGATTGTTGATGATCGTGTCGATCGCGATCGAGGTCTTGCCGGTCTGGCGGTCGCCGATGATCAGCTCGCGCTGGCCGCGCCCGACCGGGATCATCGAGTCGATCGCCTTCAGCCCGGTCAGCATCGGCTCCTTGACCGGCTGGCGCTGGACGACTCCGGGGGCTTTGTGCTCGGCAGGGCGCGTCTGCGTGGTCTGGATGTCTCCCTTGCCGTCGAGCGGATTGCCCAGCGGGTCGACGATCCGTCCCAGCAGCTCCTCGCCGACCGGGATCTCCAAGAGCCTCCCCGTGCGCTTGACGGTGTCGCCCTCGGAGATCTTCTGCCACTCGCCGAACAGCACCGTGCCGACGTTGTCGGACTCGAGGTTCAGCGCCAGGCCGGTGACCTCGTGCGGCAGCTCGAGCATCTCGAACGACATGCAGTTCTCCAGGCCGTGGACGCGGCTGATGCCGTCGGCGACCGACAGCACCGTGCCGACCTCGGTCAGCTGCGCGTCGGACGTGTCGAGCCCCTCGATGCGGCTCTTGAGGATCGAGGTGATCTCATCGGGCTTGATCTGCATGGTCTGGCTGCTCCCTTCGCGGGCGTCAGTGCGCCTGCGCCACTTGCTTTCTCAGTTGTTCTAGACGGCTCTTGATCGACGCGTCGAGGATCGTGTTGCCAACCCGCAGGACGACGCCGCCGATGATCTCGGGATCGACCTGGGCGGAGATCTCCACGGCCGTGTCGGTCTGCTTGCCGATCCGCTCCCCGAGGTGCTTGACGGTCTTCTCGTCCAGCTCGATCGCGCTCGTGATCTGGACCGGCAGCACCCGGCGGGCCCGGTCGACCAGCGTCACGAACTCGGTCCGGATCCTGAAGATCGCCGGCATCCGATGGCGCTCGATCAGCGCCTGCAGGAAGTTTGCGAAGCTCGGATCGGCGTCCACCACCACGCGCTCCAGCGCCTGCTTCTTCTCGCCCGCGGAGAAGTGCGGCGAGAAGAAGAACTGGGCCAGCTGCCGGTGCTCGCGCATCGCGTCGGCGAACTCGTCCAGCTGCGAACGAATCTCGTCGAGCGAGTCGTGCTCGGACGCGACCTCGAACAGCGCGCGCGCGTAGACCTGGGCGATCTCCTCCATTTTCTTAGCGGGTTTCCGCACCCTCCGACGCGAGCGCCGAGAAGTCCAGCTCGGACAGCGCATCCTCGATCAGCCGGCGCTGGTCGGCCTCGGTCAGCGTCTTGCGCGTCACCTTCTCGGTCGCCATCACCGTCAGGTCGGCGACCTCGCGCCGGATCTCCGCAATTGCGCGCCGTGTCTCGGCCTCGATCTCCTGGCGCGTCTGCTCGAGCTGCTGCTCGCGGCGCTCCCGCGCCTGCTCGGCAGCCTCTCGCTCGTGCACCTCGGCCGCGCGCCGCGCGCGCGTGACGATCTCATCGGCCTGGCCGCGCGCCTCGGCGAGCCGCTCGCGGTAATCGTCCAGCACCTGCTCGGCGTCCTTACGCGTCTGCTCGGCCGAGTCCAGCGATTGGCTGATCGTCGCCGCGCGCCGGTCGATCCCCTTGCGGATCGGCGGGAACACCCACTTGATCAGGATCGCCATCGAGATCAGGAACACGACGATCGTCCAGACGGTCATCCCCGCGCTGGGCTGGACCAGGAACGAGCCGCTGCTGCTGGCGATCGGCAGGGTTGTGTGTGCGATGGCTGCGTGCATGATCTACAGGAAGAAGGCGATGAACCCGCCGACCAGGCCGTAGAAGAAGCACGCCTCGGTCAACGCGAAGCCGAGCCACTGGTCGCGCTCGATGTCCTGTCGCAGCTCGGGCTGGCGGGTCTTGGCCTGGATCGAGGCGTTGAACACCATCCCGATGCCGGCGCCCGCTCCGGCCGCGCCGCCGCCGGCGCCGAACCCGAGCGCCACCGACCGCAGGCCCTTCTGGGCGATGGTCGTCACATCGGTGGCCGCCAGCAGCGGGTGGAAGATGGACAGGAAGTGGATCAGCATTGATGGAGGACTCCTTCTCGGATGGTCAGTGGGAATGGACCGAATCGCCGATGTAGATCGCGGCCAGGACAGCAAAGATGAACCCCTGCAGGACCGCGATCAGCGTCGCCTCGAACACGAAGATCGCGACTCCGAACGGCAGCAGGAACCAGGAGATGTACGGCTGCCCGACGAGCAGGCCAAGCTCGCCGCCCATGAAGGCGATCAGCAGATGGCCGGCAAGCAGGTTCGCCCACAGCCGGATCGTGAGAGACAGCAGGCGCAGGAACACCGACAGGACCTCGATCACCGCGATCAGGCCGAGCATCGGTCCCTTCACGCCGCCCGGAATCAGGCTCTTGAGATAGCCGATCGGGCCGTGGTGCCTGATCCCCTCGTAGTTGAAGATCACGAACACCATCAGCGCGAGGATCAGCGGGAACGCGACGTTCGTGTCGGCCGCATAGATCTGGAACGCCGGGATGTGCGCGCCGAACAGGCTGAACGTGTTGGCTGACTCCAGCGGCAGCGGGATGTAGCCGATCAGGTTCGTCACCATGATGAACACGAACAGCGTCGCGATCAGCGGGAAGTACGTGCGCATCAGGCGGTCGTTCAGGTTCTCGCGGGCCATCTGTCGCGAGAAGTCGTAGAGCCCCTCGACCACGACCTGGATCCGGTTGGGGCGCAAGCGCATCGCCCGCGCGACCCAGGCCATGATCCCGACCGTCAGAACCGCCGCGAGGACGATGAAGATCACGCCCTTGTTGATCGCGACCGGGCCGATGCTCGTGTACGTGTCGAGCCGGAACTCGTCGATCGGCGAGAACTGCTGCGAGATCACCGACGCGGCCTTGTGGGACTTCAGCCCGAGGCCGATCGCGAGCGCGACGGTCCCGCCCAGCCAGGCGATCACGATCGCGTAGGTCAGCCGGCGGCGCGGGCTCATGTTCATCGCGAAGCTCATCGCTGACGGTGTCGCTCAGGGCGCGCTGGGCTCGGGGACGCCGCTCGCGATCCGGACCGCGAAGGAGATCGAGTAGCAGACGAAGATCACGACCGCGGCCGTAAGCCCATCGGCTCGCCCGCCGGCCACTCCCGACGCGACGATCGCGCCCGCCAGCAGCCAGATCCGGCCGAACGGCTCGAACAGGAGCACCCGCAGGCGCTTCTCGGGTGCCACCCTGCGGGCCAGGCGCCGGTCGAGCAGCTGGATCGCCCGCTGCGTGATCCAGCCGGCCGCGCCGATCAGGTAGCCGAGCCAGGGCGCGCCGAGCGCGAGCGAGGGCGCGGCACAGACCACCACCACCACGACGTCGATCCAGCGGATCAGGACCATGGGCCGCGGATGTCGGATCGCCTGCGCCCCTAC
>JBOGYE010000102.1:0-8120 GCA_050696635.1 Solirubrobacteraceae bacterium
TGTCTGGTGGGTGGCGGCGAACCAAGTCGTACTGGTGGTCCGGTGGGTTCGCCGCCGCCCGCCAGGCGCGTCCAGACGCCGCCAGAACGTCAGCTAATTGCCTGACGCGTCCTAACAGGCGCCGATCGGCGGCGATGGGGGATGATTCGCGGATGCCAGAGATCACCTCCTACGAGCAGGCCTGCGCCGAGCACAGCTGGAGCGTGCCGGAGCGATACAACATCGCCGCCGACGTCTGCGACCGCCACCCGCGCGACAGGCTCGCGATGATCCACGAGGACTTCGCGGGCAACGTGCGCCGGCTGGCGTGGGGTGAACTCCAGGATCTCTCCAATCGGTTCGCCAACGTGCTGGCCGCCCACGGCGTGCAGCGCGGCGACAGGGTCGCGATGCTGCTGGCGCCGACGCCCGAGACCGCGGCCGCATTCTTCGCAACCTGGAAGCTGGGCGCGATCCTGCTGTCGATGTCGGTGCTTTACGGCGACGAGGGAATCCGCCACCGGCTGACCGACTCAGGATCCCGCGTGCTGTTGACCGACGCTGCCAACGCGGCGCGGATCGAGCCCGGGCTGGTGGAGCACGTGCTGGTGCTCGACGACCAGCTGCTGGCGGGTGTCTCGGCGTCGTTTGAGGCGGTCGACACGGCCGCTGACGATCCGGCCCAGCTGTACTACTCCTCGGGCACCACCGGGCTGGCGAAGGGGATCCTGCACGCCCATCGCTACCTGCTCGCGCACAACGAGTTCGTTGTGTGCCACGACCTGCGCGAGGACGAGCTGTTCCACGGCATGGGAGAGTGGGCCTGGGCGGCCGGGATCGTGCCGCTGATCGGCCCCTGGCGCCTGGGCGCGGTGCAGGTCGTATATCAGCGCGAGGGCGGCTTCGATCCCCATCGCCAGCTGGACTTCCTCTCGCGCCACGAGGTGACCAACGTGTTCGGCACCCCGACCGCGATCCGCTCGATGATGGCGATAGCCGACGCCGGCAGCCGCTACCCCCAGCGCTTCCGGATCGTCTGCTCGGCCGGCGAGCCGCTGAACCCGGAGGCGATCCGCTGGTTTCGCGAGCAGTACGGGGTCACCGTGTTCGACTTCTACGGTCTGACCGAGTCCTATCCGCTGTGCGGCAACTTCCCGTTCATGGAGGTGCGCGAGGGGTCGATGGGCAGGCCGCTGCCCGGCTGGGAGGTGTCGATCCTCGACGAGGACGAGCGTCCGGTGGGGCCCGGTGAGCGGGGGGAGATATGCCTGCGTGCGCGGTCGAACCCGCACTACCCGCTCGGCTATTGGAACCGCCCGGAGTCAGACAGCGAGGAGGCGTTCGGGGGCGAGTGGTTCCACAGCCGCGATGCTGCGCGCGCCGACGAGGACGGCTACTACTGGTACGAGGGCCGGGCCGACGACGTGATCATCTCCGCCGGCTACCGGATCGGGCCGTTCGAGGTCGAGTCCGCCTGCCTGGAGCACCCGGCCGTCGCCGAGGCGGCCGCGGTCGCCTGTCCCGACGAGCGCCGCGGCCATGTCGTCAAGGCGTTCGTCGTGCTGACGGCTGGGTTCGAGCCCTCAGACGAGCTGGCCGAGGAGATCAAGGCGTTCGTCCGCGACCACCTATCGGCCTACGCTTACCCGAGGCTGATCGAGTTCGTGCCCGACCTTCCCAAGACGCTGACCGGGAAGATCAGACGGATCGAGCTGCGCCAGCGCGACGAGGCGGGGGCGCAGTAGAGACAACTCGGCGGCCTACAGCGCGGACAGCAGCTCCACCGCGTCCGCACCGAGCGCCAGCAACCCCGCATCGAAGGTCACGAGACGGACGCCGTTGCGGCGCGCGAGCGTCAGCAGCACGGCGTCTGTGACCTGCCGATGGCCGGCTAGCGGCGGCACGTCGGCGTCGGTGATCGACACGTCGTTGGCGAGGAACCGGTGTGATCCGGCGCGGCGGAGCGCAGTCAGCACGGCGCGTGCTGACTGCACCGACAGAGCGCTCGGCAGCGCGACCGGGTTTGACGAGACCCGCACGAAGCCGCTCTCGGACACGGCGCACGTCGCCCAGCCATCGGCGGCGTACGCGACGAACCAGCTCCGAATGGCGGCGTGGTGGACGTGCGAGTCCCACGCCAGCGCGACGAGCGCGTTCACGTCCAGCAGCCCCAACGAGTTCAGCCGTCTTCGAGCGCTCGCCGCACCATCTGCGGCGTGATCGGCGGAGTGCCGGTCGGCACGCGGATCACCGGCAGGTCGCCGCCACTCTGCACCCGCGCTGGGGTCAGACCGCGGCGGGCGAGCTCGGAGATCACAGAACCCAGTGAGCGGCGTGAGCCCTGAGCCAGCTCCCGGGCCGCGAGCGCAACATCGTCGTCGATCTCAAGCGTCGTCCGCACACGAGTTGATGCTACAGCATCAGTGCATCAGCCGGGTACGCGCGGGATGCGCGCGCGTCAGGCCACGCCGCGTGCGTGCGAGCGCAGCTCTGACAGGATCCGCTCCAGCCGCGGCTCGGACTCGGAGTCCAGGTGCGTCATCGCGGCCGCCACCGCGGGGTGCACGGCGGCGATCTGGGCGTGCATCTCGTGGGCGACCGCGCGGTATCCGGGGTGGCCCTCGCGCCCGGAGCGAAGCTCGATCAGCGCCATCGCCTCGCGTGCGTTGAGATCGAGCACGAACCGCAACCGGTAGCCCAGGCACAGGGCGTAGGGCGCCGCGGCGGCCAGGCCGGCGGCGGCGAGCCGCTCGTACTCGGCGGCCGATCGCTCCAGCGCGCGCTGATACTCGTCGCCGGCGCCGGCGAGCGCCACCTGCTCGGGGACCTCGGCGCCGAGCTCCGGCGTCAGCGCCTGCCACTGCACGGTCAGCATCCGGTGGCGCTGGAGGTCGCGAAAGGCGCCGTAGTCGGCCACGATCTCGAACCGGTAGCGCAGCGCCTCGAGTCCGCGACCGGGGCGGTGGCGGCGGTTGCCGCGAGCGCCGAGCAGCTGCGCGAGCAGCTGCGCTCGTTCGTCCGCGGACCGCTCGCGGACTGCGCGGCGGATCGCGGCCTCGTCGGTGTGCGCCGACTCGAACAGCAGCGCGGCGAGCAGGTCATCCTCGTCGCCGTCGACGTGCGTGAGGCGGACCGAGGGCCCGGTCGCCGCCTGCTCGTCGCGGTTTGCGCCCAACCCCAGCCGGGCGGCCCAGCGCTCTGCGGCGCTCGCGCGGTCCTGGAGATAGTCGATCCAGCGTCCTCCGCGATCGGGCCGCGCTACGCGCGCGACGAAGCTGGGGATCACCTGCCGGCACTCGGCCAGGATCATCTTGCCGTAGTGCCGCGCCTCCGGCAGCGGGTGCGCGAGCAGGTGAAGGATCAGCTGCTCGTACGTCTGGCCGCTCGCGTAGATCCCCATATGCGACAGCGAAGAGGCAGGCAGCAACCCGCGCACCAGGTCAAGCGCCTTGGCGCGGATCGCGCGTGCATGCGCGGCCGGGGCCTCGTCGGCGGCGCGGGGAAACTCCCGCTCCGCCCAGGCGGTCACGCGCGGCAGGCAGTCCGCATAGATCGCGAACAGCTCGTCCATCGCCCGGCCGTACTCGGGTCCCAGCTGATCGTCGCGGTAGTACCGATAGGGCCCGGTCCCGCCAGCCCCGTGGGGCATCGGCGCGTCGTAGGCGATGTAGCGGGTCGACTGCTCCAGGTAGGCGGCCAGCCGTGGGCGCTGGAGCACCTTGGTCAGCACGTTGGAGACCCACTCGCAGGCAATGTGCGCGCCTCCGAGCTGGGCGACGGAGTCGTCGCCGTAGCCGAGGAACACCCGCTCGTAGAGCTGCTCGGCCCGGGTCGCTGCGGCCGCGGCCGATGCGGGCGCCGAGCCGCGGTCGGGAATGTCTGCGGCGAACTCGTCCAGCAGCAGCCGTCGCAGCGTCCCCTGGTGGCGCGAATAGCGCGCGAACAGCGCCCCCTTCAGCGTCTCGGGCAGATCGACGAGCGCGAACACCGGCGAGTGTAGGTTGGTGCAGTGCGCGCGCAGCAGGGACTGCTCGGCATCGGTGAAGGTCTCGACCGGGTAGCGCAAGGCGGTCGATCGTAGCGTCGCTCCCGGCGTGCTTCCGCGGTCGCTTCAGAGCCCGTATGCTCGCTGATACGTATGCGTACCACCACCGACCTCGACGTGCTGGTGGTCGGCGCCGGGCTGTCCGGGATCGGCGCCGCCTGCCACCTGCGACTGCGCTGTCCGCAGCTGAGCTTCGCGGTGCTGGAGGGACGCGACCGGATCGGCGGCACCTGGGACCTGTTCCGCTACCCCGGCGTGCGCTCGGACTCCGATATGCACACGCTCGGTTACTCGTTTGCGCCCTGGCGCGGCGGCGAGACGCTGGCCGACGGGCCGTCGATCCTCGCCTACGTGCGCGAGACGGCGCAGCGCTTCGGGGTCTCAGACCACGTCCGCACGGGTCATCGCGTCGTGGCCGCACGCTGGTCGGGGGAGGACGCTCGTTGGACCGTCCAGGTTGAGGTCGGCGGCGGCAACGGTGGCGGCGCTGCCCGCGTGGGCGACGGCGGTGGCCAAAGCGCCGGGTCGCTGACGCTGAGCTGCCGTTTCCTGCTGCTGTGCACCGGTTACTACCGCTACGACCGCGGCCACGCGCCGGCGATCGAGGGCGTGCAGGACTTTCAGGGCGAGCTCGTGCATCCGCAGCACTGGCCCGAGGAGCTTGACTGCGCCGGACGACGGGTGATCGTGATCGGCTCGGGCGCGACCGCGGTGACCCTCGTGCCGGCGCTCGCTCGGACAGCCGCGCACGTGACGATGGTGCAGCGCTCGCCCAGCTGGATCGTGTCGGTCCCCTCGCGCGACCGGATCGCGCGCTGGCTCGATCGCCGGCTGCCCGAGCGCCTCGCGCACCGCGCGGTGCGCGCCAAGAACGAGGGGCTGATGATCGCCTCATACCAGCTCAGCCGCCGGCGCCCGACGCTGATGGCGGCGCTGCTGCGCGCCGGGGCGCGGCGCGAGCTGCCGGCCGGGTATCCGGTCGACGTCCACTTCAACCCTTCCTATGACCCGTGGGATCAGCGCATGTGCGTCGTGCCCGACGGCGACCTGTTCCGCGCGGTCGCCGACGGTCGCGCGACGATCGTCACCGATACGGTGAAGCGCCTGACCCCCACCGGGCTGAGGCTGGGCGGTGGCGAGGAGCTGGACGCCGACGTGATCGTGACCGCGACCGGGTTGGAGCTGCTGGCCCTCGGCGGCGTCGCGCTCGAGGTCGACGGCGAGCCGATCGACCTCCCGCAGCGGCTGGTCTACCGGGGGATGATGCTGTCAGGCGTTCCCAATCTGGCCTTCACGGTCGGCTACACCAACGCATCCTGGACGTTGAAGGCCGACCTGACCGCCCGCCACGTGTGCCGGCTGCTGACTCACATGGGCCGCCACGGCCACGCGACCGCCGTACCGGTGCCGAGCGGCACCGAGGGCGAGCGCCGGCCGCTGATCGGTCTCGCCTCCGGCTACGTGCGACGCTCCCTGCACGAGTTCCCGTCCCAGGGTTCGCGCCGTCCGTGGCTGGTGCGCCAGAACTACTGGCTCGACGTGCTCGACTTTCGCCGTGGCGGGGTGGACGACGGCGTGATGCGGTTCGACGGCGCCGGCACAATGGGCGTCGCGCAGCCCGAACCAGCCGGCGCACGTTGACGATGTCGATCGTTCCTCGCTCGCTCGTCTGGGCGACCGACATCGACGTGCTCCCGCGCAGCCGCGTCGTGGAGCGGCGCGATGGCTTCCTGGTGGTCCGCTCGCCCAGCAACCCGACCCACTGGTGGGGCAACATGCTGATCTTCGACGCTCCGCCCGAGGCCGGCGATGGGGAGCGCTGGGAGCGGCTGTTCGCGGACGAGTTCGCCGGTCAGCCGGCCAGCGACCGCCGCACGTTCGCCTGGGATCGGACCGACGGCGCGCTCGGCGCGGCGCCGGATGAGCTGGCCGCCCGAGGATACGAGCTTGAGCGCACGGCCGGGTTAGTCGCCGCGGCCGCCGAGATCGCGCCGCATCCTCGCGCCAACCGCGAGGTGTCCGTGCGCGCGCTCGCGACCGATGGCGACGAGCCGCTGTGGGAGCAGGTGGTGGAGCTGCACGTCGCCGGGCGCCAGCCCGGCGAGGACGAGCACGAGCAGCGGATCTTCGAGCGCCGGCGCCAAACAGACCTCCGCGAGCTGTTCGCCGCCGGCCGTGGCTCCTGGTACGTCGCGCTTGACGGTGATCAGGTGGTCGGCTCATGCGGCGTGGTGGTGACCGGTGGGCGGGGACGTTTTCAGACGGTCGTCACGGCGACCGCACACCGACGGCGCGGGATCTGCACTCGGCTGGTGGCCGATGCTGCCCGCCGCGCCGCGGCCACATACGGCGCGCAGGCGCTGGTGATCGCCGCCGATCTTGACTACCACGCGCTCGGGATCTACGAGTCGCTGGGCTTCACGCGGGCCGAGCAGGTCACCGGCGCGGTGCGCCGTCCGAGCGGAGCGGGGTGAGAAACCGGACGCATGTTCCGGTTAGATCCCTCGCTCGGGGTCGAAGTCCGCGGACGAGGGCCACGGGCCGGTGCGGTGGGGTCAGAGCAGGCCCAGCGCGCGGCCGGCGTTCGCGGCCAGGTCGAACAGCGGCGACGGGAAGATCCCGAAGCCGATGCAGGCCGCGCCGCACACCACGGCCACGAACGTGACCTCGGTGAAGCGGCCGCCCGCCCCGGCCGCAGCCGCGGAGGCGCCACCTGCCCCCGGCTCCGCGTCGGCCTCGGGCGAGCCGCCGGCGATCGGCGCCAGGCCGCCCGGCGCGACGGCGGCGGCGAAGACCGGCACCGGCACCTCTCCGCGCATCCAGATCGATGCGACCACCCGCAGGTAGTAGCCGAGCGAGATCATCGAGCCGATCACCAGCACGATCCCCAGCCAGGTGTAGCCCCCGTCCACCAGCGCGTGGATCAGCTGGAACTTGCCGATGAAGCCCACCGTCCCCGGGATCCCCGCGAGCGCCAGCATGGCGATCGTCATCGGCCAGGCCAGCCACGGGTCGCGGCGGCCCAGCCCCGCCAGCCCGCTCAGCTCGGACCCGTCTGCGCGCGCATGCTGAAGCGCCACGATCACCGCAAACGCGGCCAGATTCATCATCAGATAGAACGCGAGGTAGAGGACCGTCGCCTCGACCCCTAGCTGCGTCGCGACGACGACGCCCGCCAGCATGTAGCCGGCCTGCCCGACGCCGGAGTAGCCGAGCATTCGCTTCAGCTCGGACTGGCGCAGCGCGCCGACGTTGCCGACCACGATCGTGATCGCCGCGACCGTCGCCAGTGCAGGCGCCCAGGTGTCGCGGATCGGCAGCGCGGCCACGTCGAAGAAGCGCAGCAGCACGCCGAGCGCGGCGGCCTTGGTGGCGGTCGCCATGAACGCGGTGATCGGGGTAGGGGCGCCTTCATACACATCGGGCGTCCACTGGTGAAACGGCGCCACCGAGGCCTTGAACGCGAACCCCACGATCGCCAGAGCCACGCCGGTCAGCAGCAGCGGGTCGCCCAGCAGGCCGCCGGCGAGCCCGTGGACGCCGCGGCCCGCGATCGCGGCGGCGATCCCGGAGAACTGGGTGGAGCCGGTCGCGCCGTAGATCATCGCCAGCCCGTAGACCAGCGTCGCCGAGCCGACCGAGCCGATCACGAGGTACTTCAGCCCCGACTCCAGCGAGCCCTCGCGCCTGAACTCCGACGCGCACAGCACGTACAGCGGGATCGACAGCAGCTCGAAGCCGACGAACAGCGTGACCGTGTTCTGGGCCGAGACGAGGATCGCCATCCCAAGCACGCTGAACAGCAGCAGCGAGTGATACTCGCCGTGGCCGGCGGACCCCGTCGCGGGGGTGCGCAGCGAGATCAGCACGGTGACGATCGCGGCGGCGGCGAAGATCAGGTCGAGCACGATCGCGAGGCCGTCGACGGCGAGCGCGCCGGAGATGATCGAGGCGGGGTGGCCGAAGCGCAGGACCTCGACGACGATCGCCGCCGCGAGCACTCCGACCGTCAGCACCGGGACCGCGCGCTCGCGGACCACCTGGCCGAGCAGGCCGACGAGCAGCACCCCGAGCGCGCCACCGGCGAGCACCAGGA
>JBOGYE010000103.1:0-5881 GCA_050696635.1 Solirubrobacteraceae bacterium
GCTCACGGCTGCGGGCCGGGCGCGCGCTCGCGCTGGACGAGGCCGAGGCGCGCCTGGGGGCGCTCGGGCCGGCGCCCAAGCCCCGCGACGGCGGCTGGCCGCGCCCCGTCGCGGCGCTGTATCGACCGCTGCGCCGAGCGCGAGCCGAGCTCACCAACGCGCTCGGCAGGCCGATCCGCTGTGAGGTCTGCGGCGAGATCCTGTTTCGGGGCATTCCGTTCGTCTGGGGCGGCCGGCTGAAGCTGCTCGGCGCCGAGACGGTGCGCGTGCGCTGTGACTGGGACAAGATGAACCGGCTGTCGTTCCGCCATGTCGAGGCTGACCGCTGCACCGGACCGCGATCGACATGCTGACCGCGGTGCTCGCGCATCTGCCGGCCGAGCAGGTCGCGGAGCGCGTTGCGCTCCTGCGCGCGCTGTCACCGCAGGCGAGGTTCGTCGTCTGCTACGCCGGCCCACCGAGCGAGTTCGAACGCATCGACGGCGACGACAAGCTGCTGATCGACGACCCGACGCTGCGTGGCGCCGAGCAGCACCTGCAGTCGCTGACTCAGACGTTCGAGGCGCTGTGGCGCCGTTACTTCGAGCACGACGCAGAGCTGGACTCGCTGTACCTGATCGAGTACGACCACCTCGTGCTGAGCCCGCGCTTCGAGTCCCACCTGCGCGAGCTGGCGCAGCGGACATCGGCGGACCTGATGGGCAAGAACTGCGTGGAGCGAACCGCCACCAACGACGAGCACTACATCCGCTTCCGGCGCGATCCGCGCCTGCTCTCGCACCTGCGCCGGCTGTCGGTCCGCGAGGACCCGACTCGGATCGCCGGCTGCCTCGGCGATGGGATGTGGCTCTCGCGGCGGGCGCTTGAGGCATACGTTGAGGTCGGCGAGCACCCGCCCTGCTACTGCGAGACCTACGTGCCGACGCTGCTTCACCACCTCGGCCTGCGGCTGGTGGACATCGACGCCGGCGGCGACCTGTACCGGGATGTCCGCTGGGTCCCGCCGTACGACACGGCGCAGGTGCTGGAGCGGTTCAGTGCGGGGGCGGTGTTCATTCACCCGGTCAAGGATCGGCGCGCGGTGCGCGCGCTGCACGACGAGGTGCTCCGATCGCGAGCGGCTCGACCGGCCGCCGAGGCGTTGCACGCGGCCCGGCGGACGGCATGACCGCGCTGGACGCCACCGCACCACAGCGAGCGCCGAGCGCTGGACCGGGGCACCCGGACAGCTCCGGTGCACCGAGCGTCGCCGCCGTCGTGCCCCGGATGGTGCCCGGGCTCGAGGCTCAGCTGCGCGCGCCGGACCAGGTGTTCACGGGTCACGGCGCGCTGCGCCGCGCTCACGCGTCAGGCGCCGGCTGGCTGTGGCTGATGCAGGGCGGCGGCGATCCGCGCCCGGACGCGCTTGAGCGCCTGCTCGACGCCCGCGCGCTCCCCGGCGTCGCGCCGGCGACGATCCTCTGCGGCCTGGCGCTCGAGCCCGGCGGACGGATCGCCGAATCCGGACTGCCGGGCTTGCGCGCCGAGCACCCGGGGCTGGTCGAGCTCGTCGGCCACCGGGCGCTGCCGCTGCGTCACACGACGTTCTCCAACTGCCTGATCGCCGCCGGCTGCTTCACGCGCCATGGCCTGCCCGACGCCCGCCGCGCGCCGTATGCCGCGTCCCTGTGGAGCGCGCGGGCGCTGCGGATGCAGACCGGCTACTTCGTGCCGGCGAGCGTCGTGCAGCTGGCGACGCCGGCGCATCGCCCAGGCGCGGTCGGCTCGATCGCCGGAGCACTGTGGATGCTCGCCAGCGGAGCCTGGACGCGAGGCGAAACGCTGCGAAACGTCGGCCGGCTGCTGCGCCGCGAGTCGACTGAGGGCGGCCCGTGAGCGGCGGGCGCGACGGCGAGGAGCTCGCCTTCGTCGTCGTCGGAGGCTATGAGTACTCGCCTGGGATGAACCAGCCCTCGACCGTCACGGTGCGCGAGCTGGCACGTCGCTACCGCGTGCTGAATCTCAACAGCGAGGCGCACGGAAGCGTCCTGCGCCGTCTGGGCGGGCGCGCCAGTCACATGGACGCCGGCGACGTCGCCCGTACCGTGCTCGGCTCGACCCGCCCGCGACGGGTCGAGGAGCGCCTGTGGGTTGCCCCGGTGCGCGGGCTGTCCGCGATCGGCCCGCTCAGCGTCCCCGAGGCGATGCGACGGCGCAACGTGCGCGTGTTCACCGCCGTGATCAGGCGCTGGATGGCCGACACGGGCGTCGCCCGATGCGTGCTGCTGTTCTACTGGTGGGCGCTGCCCGAGCTCGTTTCCACGGTCCCCAACGTCGCGAGCATCTATGACTGCACCGACGAACAGTCGGCGCTTCCGGGCGCGCTGGTCCCGCCCGAGATCGTCGCGCGGCTGGAGGGCCGGCTGCTGGACGCGGTCGATCGCTCCTATGTCGTCTCGTCCGCTCTGCTCGAGCATCGCGCGGGTCCGGGCCGGCGGATCTCCGTGCTGCCAAACGGCTTCGATCACGCCTTCTTTCAGAGCTTGGAGCGGCAGGGGTTCACGATCCCCGCGTCGCTGCATTCGATCCCGCGGCCGATCATCGGCTACGCGGGCGGCCTGACGACGCGCATGGATTGGGATCTCGCGCACGAGCTCGCGGGCCGCCGTCCGGAATGGAGCTTCGTGTTCGTCGGAGGAGATCCCCGCGTCGCGCCGGAGACGCTGCGCAGCCGGCACAACGTCTTCTTCCAGGAGTCGATGCCCTACCCGGAGGCGCTGGGAGCGATCTCCTGCTTCGACGTGGGCACGATTCCCGTGCGGGCGCAGCGCTTCAGTCGCGGCAACTCGTTTCTCAAGCTGCTCGACTACTTCGCACATGGCATTCCGGTGGTCGCCACGCCCCTGTCCGACACCAGCCAGGTCGCCGAGGACTCGCCTGGGCTGCTGGCGCTCGCCGGCGACGTGGACGCCTGGGAGCACGCGCTCGAGCGGGCGCTGCAAGAGTCTCCCGGCTCGGCGCTGTCCGACGCCCGGCGCTCCTACGTTCGCGCGCGGAGCGTCGAATGCCGGATGACACGGATGATCGGCGACGCGCTGGGCGAGTCCGGTCAGCCGCTCGGCTCAGCCTCGGTGGCCGCGCTTGGTGGGGGGTGACGTGGTGACCTTGACGATCACGTCGAGGTCGGCGCCGGCGGGCGTGGCGGTGATGGTGCCGCGCGCGCGCAGGAAGCGGCCGGTCCCACCCGTGATCTTGATCGTGGTCACGCGCTGGGTCGAGGGGAACTGGAGCACGAAGTCGTCGGCGATGATCATCGCGCCGCCGACCGCGAACGCGCCGTTACAGAGGGCGCTGGTGGAGCTGGCCAGGATGCAGTTCGTGGTGTCGGAGGTGGTCGCGCGCTTGGCGTGGCGCTTGTGGGAGCCCACGTAGTCGACGCTCGCGTAGCTGACCCGGTCGGTGACGCTCGGTGCGGTGTGCGCGGGCAGGCGCATCCCGGTCGAGTCGCTGACCCGCGAGTAGACCAGCCTTGAGAAGAAGTGCATCGTGACCGTCCGGGCGCTCGCCGCCGACGCATCCGCAGCGGGGCTCGCCGCAAGCAGCGCGGCCGCGACGATCGATGCGGCCGCGAACCGTCTCGGACTCATGCTGATCCCCCTTGTGTCGGGTGTTGCCAGGCCGGCCTCGAGGGGCGCGCCGCGGCCGAGACCAGACGGGCACGCGCCGCCACCACCCCGATCAGCATCCAGATCAGCGACGACAGGGCGTAGTCCCCGCCGATCGTCCACTGCCCGGCGCCGACCACCAGCACCGCGATCACGGGCAGCAGCTCGCGCCGTCCCGCGAAGTAGCTGCGGACAGCCTGCACGGCGATCAGGACGACCAGTGCCAGGTAGATCACCCCGCCTGCGATCCCGAAGGCGACGAACGCGTTGGAGATGTCGACCTCGGTGGCGCTGCTGCCGGCCCCCACGGCGGGCACGTTGCCCAGGCCGTTGTTCCTGGTGGCCCCTCCCTGGATCACGCCGGCCGCTCCGTTGGTCACCGCCGTCCCCTGCCCGAACGGGTGCGACAGGCTCGATTTGACGCCCTGCACGACCAGCGTAACGTGGGTCAGCAGTGTCGAGCTGGAGGGATCGAGCGGGTTGGCGATGCCGCTCACCTCGTGGCTGACCAGCGAGCTGGAGCTGCCAGAGCCGAGGCTCGACAGCGACGACCCTCCGAAGTGCACGGCCAGGAAGACCGCCCCGATGGCGGCGACCGTCACCACCAGCGCCGTGGCGGGACGACCGGTCCGCAGGCCGACCATCGTGACGATCGCGAACGCGGCCGTGATCAGCGGGGCCCGTCCGGAGGACAGGAACAGCGCGACCGCCAGCACCGGGATCGGCAGCGCCGCCACCAGCTTGCCCCGCAGGACGAACGAGACCGCCACGGCGAGCGCCGCGCCGAGGAACAGCGCGTACTCGCCGAAGCTCGAGAACGTTCCGAACGCCCGCAGCGTCCCATTGACATTCAGCGACGAGTAGGCGCTCGCGCCCGGCGTCTTCAGCCATGCGACATCCCAGTGAGGGTCTCCGACCTGGGTCTGCCACAGCCCGTAGCCGGCCACGACCGTCCCGAGCACGACGACCACGGTCATCAACCGCTCGACATCGACGTCGCCCAGGTACTCGCGCCCGACGAAGAACCAGAACAGGGGCACCGCCATGAACATCAGGCCCGAGATGCCAGCGGAGATCCCGCCGCCCTGGGGATTGAACACCTCGGCGCAGGTAATCGCGAGGATCACCAGGACGCCGACGGAGATCGCATCCGGCGCCCATCGGCGCCGGTCGAGCACGAACCCGTTGACGATCAGGACGGTCGCCACGACCGGAGCCACGAGCAGCATCGGATCGGCCGAGATCCACGGCGCCGCCCCGAGCAGCATCCGGCGCAGCATCGCCGAGAACACCAGATAGATGAAGGTCGTGATGACGCCGAGCGCGGGGCGCATGAGCGCGAGCGTCACCAGCAGCATCGCGACCGCGAGCGCCAGGACGAGCCGGATCCACGCTCCGCCGACGACCACCAGCAGCGAGCTGAATGCCGTCAGCCCGATCGCCAGCGCAGCCGCCTTCAGCGTCGTTCGGTCCGGCCGCCGCAGGGCGGGAAGCAGGACGCCGAAAGGCTGTGCGCTGATGCCCCGCGGAGATAGCGCCATCGGCTGCCCGCGCTACCGGCGGCGTCTGGACGAGTAGTACGGGTTGCGGCGCGCGCGTGCGAAGTTGGCGACCACGCCGATCGGCTCGATGCCGAGGCGTTCGAGCTCGACCCGCAGGCTCCGGATCCTCGGCCCTGTGTCCTTGCCGAGGCGCGCGACGATGATCACGCCATCGACCTGCTTGGCGAGCGGCACCGAGTCGGCCACCAGCAGCGGTGGCGGCCCGTCGATCACGGTCAGCTCGTAGAGCCCGCGGCAGGTCTGGATCAGGCTGCGCACGGCGCCGGACTCCAGCAGGCCGGCGGCGTTGTCGATCCGCGGGCCCGCCAGCAGCAGCGAGAGCTTGCCGTTGGTGGAATGGCCGTTGCCTGAATGCCCGTTGGTGGCGACCGTGGTCGGGGCGACCTGCGTGGTGGCGGCGGATTCGCCGGCTGCGGATTCGCCGGCGGCGGGGCTGACCTTGACGGGCGGGTGGCGGCGCGACATCGCGCTGAGGTCGAGCACCTGGATCGGGGGCCTGTCGCTGTCGCCGTCGCGCAGCAGAGTGCTCAGCCCCTGGTCGCCGGGCAGATCCAGCAGCGCGCCGAGCGTCGGACGCCGCAGGTCGGCCTCCAACAGGAAGACCGAGTTCTCGAAGCTGGCCGAGGCCGCTGCGGCCAGATGCAGAGCGACCGTCGTCTTGCCGCTGCCGGCAGC
>JBOGYE010000104.1:0-11746 GCA_050696635.1 Solirubrobacteraceae bacterium
GGTGGCGATCGGCCTGGTGGTCGTAAGGGGTCGCGCGGCCGAGCGCCGCTCGGCGGTGGTCGCCTTGGCGCTCGCGCTGGCCGGGTTCGCGCTGGCGCTGATCCTGCTGGCCGCCGGATTCGACGACCTGATCACGCGCAACATCATCGCGCTGTGGCTGCCGGGCGCGGTCGCGGTGGCGATCGCACTGTCGCCGGCTCGCGCGCGGAGATCGGGGGCGCTGGTCGCGGCGGCTCTGTGCGCGATCGGGATGATCGCGACGATCGGGATAGCGGTGGACCGCAACCTGCAACGCCCCGACTGGCGCTACGTGGCGCGGGCACTCGGTGCGGGGCCGGACCGCGCGATCGTGATCCAGCACTACGCCTACCGGCTGCCGCTGTCGCTGTATCTCCCCCACCTGGCGATCATGCGCGCCCCCGCGACGGTCTCCGAGATCGACGTGATCTCGATCAGCTCGCCCCAGCAGCCCCTGTGCTGGTGGGGCGCGGCCTGCAACCTGATCCCCTCGCGGATGCAGAGCACCTACGCGATCCCGGGGTTCCACCCCGTCTGGCGCCGGCGCGTGTTGCAGTTCACGATCCTGAAGCTGGTCGCTGACCGCGCGCAGCGGCTGACCCGCGCCGACGTGTCGGCCGCGCTGCACACGACCCGCCTGCGCCACGACGTGCTCCTGGTCCAGCGCGGCTGACGCCTCGGCCTGCCGCCGCGACGAACTGCGCGCTGAGCCCAGATCGCACCCGGAATCGCGCGCAACCCGTGACCAAGCGGTGCTCACACACCAAACGCACCGTCGCGGTCCGAGTTTGGCGCATTGCCACCGCCTGACGGGGACGATGTACCAAGCCCGTGGTCGGACGTCGAGCTTGGCACATCAGCACCGCCTGGGCGGGCACGCCAGACGACTCACGGTTCTAATGTCGTGTCGCTCTGGCAGCCGGCGGGCGCGGTCGACGGGCCCTGATGCCGCCGGCGGCGGCGGCGCGCAGCGCCCGCACCTCCGCACGACTCAGCTGCCGGTGGGCGCCCGGCGCGAGATTCCCCAGCTCCAGCGGTCCGAACGCGACCCGTGACAGATCCCGAACCGGGTGCCCGACGGCCTCGCACATCCGCTTGACCTGGCGCTTGCGCCCCTCGTGGATCGTCAGCTCGATGGTGTCGGGCGCCAGTCGCCGCGCGCGGGCCGGGGCGGTCCGGCCGTCGTCCAGCGCCACCCCCTCCCGCAGCGCCCGCAGCGCCGCGTCACGGACCGGCGCACGCCACACCAACGCCCGATATGTGCGCGTCACTTCGAAGCTCGGATGGGTGAGCCGGTGCGCCAGTTCGCCATCGTTGGTGAGCAGGATCAGGCCGCCGACGTCGAGGTCCAGGCGGCCGACGGGGTACAACCGCTGCGCGGAGGGCACGAGCGCCACGACAGTCGGGCGGCGCTGCGGATCGCGCGCGGTGCTGACCACCCCATGTGGCTTGTTGACCGCATAAACGACCCGCTCGGGCTCGGACGCCAGAGCCCGCCCGTCGACGGTGACCGCGTCGCGAGCGCTCACGTCCCGAGCCGGGTCGGTGACCGTCTCGCCGGCGACCGTCACGCGTCCGGCGCGGACGATCTCCTCGGCCGCGCGGCGCGACGCGACCCCGGCGGTGGCGAGCAGTTTCGCGAGTCGCATATAAGGGTGCACGACAAAGCAATTGACGGTCTCGCACAGTCGCCTCGCGGCGCCAGGCGCCACCCGCTCGCTCACAATAGCGCTGCTATTGCTCCGCTCGCGTGCGCGGTCTGGCATCCGCGAGCCAACCATCCGATCCCATCACTTGCTTCGTCGCGGACCCTACGCGCTGTCACCATAGAGCGCGTGGATCTCCCGCTGCTCGAAACGACGCTCTGCGATCTCGGCCAGCCCGCCTACCGCAGGCGCCAGGTCTGGCGCTGGACCGCGCAGGGGGCTCCGGACTTTGACGCGATGACCGACCTGCCGCTGGCGCTGCGCTCGCGACTCGCCGACTCGGTCCCGTTCTCAACGTTACGGCTGCGCCATGAGGCGCGAGCGTCCGACGGGACCGTCAAGGCGCTGTTCGAGACCGCCGACGGGCTCCCGGTCGAAGCCGTACTGATGTCATTTCGCGACGGGCGCCGCTCGCTGTGCCTGTCCTCGCAGTCGGGCTGTCCGCTGACCTGCACGTTCTGCGCGACCGGGCAGATGCGCTTCGGCCGCAACCTGACCGCCTCGGAGATCCTTGACCAAGCGCTGCACTTCCGCCGCACCACTCGGTCCGCGGGCGGTGCCCCGGGCGGTGCCGAGCAGCTCGATCACGCGGTCTTCATGGGCATGGGCGAGCCGCTGATGAACCTCGACGCGGTGCTGGCCGCGTGCGAGCGGCTGCCGGCGCTGGGTATCGGGGCGCGCCACACGGCGGTCTCGACCGTCGGCTGGATCCCCGGGATCGACCGGCTCGCGGCGCAGCCGCTGCCGCTGCGCCTGGCGCTGTCACTGCACGCCGCCGATGAGGCGCTGCGGTCGCAGCTGATGCCCGTCAACGATCGCTACTCGCTGGCGGACGTGCTCGCCGCCTGCCGGGCCCACTACGAGCGCAAGCGTCGGATGGTGTTCGTCGAGTACGTCATGCTGGCAGGGGTCAACGACTCAGTCGGCCAGGCGCGCCAGCTGGCCGGGGTGCTGGACGCGCGCGCCTTCAAGGTCAACCTGATTCCGTACAACCCGACCGACTCGCCCTACCGCGGCTCGAGCCCGAAGGCGATCGAGGCGTTCCGCGCCGAGCTGGAGCGTCTCGGGGTCGGCGCGACCGTGCGGCTGACGCGCGGCCGCGACATCGCCGCCGCCTGCGGCCAGCTCGCCGCGCGTGCCTGACCGTACGCCAGCCACAGCCCACGCACGGCGCGTGCCCGGCCGCACGCCAGCCACAGCCCGCGCGCCGCGCGTACCTGACCGTACGCCGCCCGCGCCCCCCGCGCCGGGAAACCTGGTGGCCCGACGGCTGACCGCGCAGCTGCTCGCCGGGACTCCCGCCGAGGACCCGCTCGCGGTGGCGCAGCGGCTGCTGGCGATCCAGGGTCAGGACCCGCGCGGCGCGCGTCTGGCGATCCGCGCGCGCAGCGCCGGCGTCTGCGCCGCCGACATCGACCGCGCCCTGACGGAGGAGCGCTCGCTGCTGATCACGACCCTGAACCGTGGGACACTGCACCTGATCCACAGCGAGGATTACCCCCTGCTGCAGTCGCTGACCACGCCGCAGCTGCGCACGACCAGCGCGACTCGGCTCGCCCAGGCCGGGCTCGACGCAGCCGTTACCGATCGCGCCCTGCGCGTGATCGAGCGAGCGCTCGCTGGCGATGGCCCGCTACCGCGTGCGGCGCTGCGGGAGCGACTCGAGCGCGCGGGCGTGCCTGGACTCGAGCAGGGCATGGTCCAGCTTGTGTTCCGCGCCTCGATCGAGGGACTGATGGTGCGAGGGCCGATGGCGGGACGTCAGCAGGCGTTCACGCTGGTCCGCGACTGGCTGCCGCGCTCGGTCCCACCGCCACGCGACGTGGCGCTGGCGGAGCTGGCGCGCCGCTATCTGGCCGGTCACGGACCCGCGGACGAGCATGATCTCGCGCGCTGGGCGGGGATCGGGCTGCGCGATGCGCGGGCCGGGCTGAGCGCTATCGCGGCACGGCTGCGATGCCTGCCAGGCGGCCTCGTCGAGCTCGCGGCCACGGGTCGCGCGGCGCCGCTGCCGGCGCCTCGGCTGCTGGGCGCGTTCGAGCCGCTGCTGCTCGGGTGGACGTCGCGGCGAGAGGTGCTCGGCGACAACGCGCCTCGGATCGTCCGCGGCGGCATGTTCGGCGGCTTTGCCCTCGCGCACGGACGCGCGGTCGCGGCCTGGCGCCTGGCGGCCGGCGCCGCCGAGATCGAGCCGTTCGCGCCGCTCGACGACCAAGTCGCGGCGGCCCTGGAGCGCGACGCGAGCGCCCTGCGGCAATTCCTTTGAGTGCACGACGCGGCCGGCGGCGCCGCACGCCGGCCGAGCTAGGTGACGCGCTCGTCCACCGCGGAGGACGCCGGGTCCGCGATCCCGGCGCGCGCCTCTCCCGCGCGCAGCAGCCGCTCGCGCAGCTCCTGCGCGAGCTCCGCGGGCGCATCGAAGCCCTCGATCTCGGGCAGCTCGCCCAACTCGCGCAGGCCGAACAGCGCCAGGAACAGCTCGGTCGTGCGGTACAGCACGGCTCCGAACTGCGAGCGGCCTGCCTCCTCGATCATCCCCCGCTCGAGCAGCGTGCCTGCGGCTGACTCCGCGCTGACGCCCCTGATCCGGGCGATCTCCGGGCGCGAGACCGGCTGCAGGTAGGCGACGATCGACAGCGTCTCGGCCTGTGCCGGGGTCAGCGGCGGCGTCCGCGGCCGGGCCAGCAGCCGCCGCGCCGCCGGCTCCACATCGGCATGGGTGCTGAGCGTCCAGCCGCCGGCAAGCTCGCGGACCACGAGCCCGCGGCGCTCGAACTCGTAGTGCTCGCGCAGCCGCTCGACGGCCGTCACGACCTCGTGCAGCTCCGCTCCCGCCGCGTCTGCGAGCGCCTCCGCGGCGACCGGCTCGGGCGACAGGAACAGCAACCCCTCGATCGTGCGGTCCAGCTGCGCAGCGGTCACGCCGCCGGCCTCCGCGACACCGGAACTTGCTCGCGCGCGCGGCCCTGGACCAGGATCTCGGCGAACGGTGCCTCCTGGATCCAGGTCGCCTCGCCCTGCTTGTGCAGCTCCAGCAGCGCGTACAGGGTCACCGCGACCGTGACCCGGTCGGCGCGAGCGACCGCCTCGGAGAACGTGAACCGCCCGCGCGCCAGCAGCGCGCGCAGGTGCGTCAGGCGCTCGGCGACGGTCACAGTCGGGATCGTCATGTGCCGTACGTCCACCGGCGGCGGCGGCTCGAGCAGCCCCGCGATCGCTCCGGCCAGCAGCCGGGGCTCGTACACGGCGCCGGCCTGCGCCAGCGATGCCCGGCGCAGCTGCGGCGGCAGCGGCGCCCGCCGGAAGCGGTGTCCGGCCTCACGCGACAGCAGCTCGGACAGGTGCGCGGCGGCGGCGCGGTAGCGGTGGGCGTCCAGCAGCCGCTCCAGGAGCTCCTCGACCGCCTCGCCGGGCTCGAGCTCGAGCTCGTCGATCTCCTCGCCCGGGAGCAGCAGCCGCGACTTCAGCTCCAGCAGCGCCGCTATCAGCACCAGGAACTCGGTCGCCGCCTCAAGGTCCAGCTCGCCGCGCGCATCGAGATGGTCGATGTAGGCGATCACGACCTCCGCCAGGTCGACCTCCAGCAGGTCGACCTCCTCGCGCAGCACCAGCGTCAGCAGCAGGTCGAACGGACCCGCGAATACATCCAGGTCGAGGTCCAGGTAGGCGAGCGTCACGCGCCGGAACGTTAGCCGCGGGCTCGGACCGCTCCAAACCCCATCGCGCCGCGCACGTCAGCCAGCGTCGGTGCCACCAGCGCGCGTGCCTGCTCGGCCCCGGCCGCCAGGATCCGCTCCAGCTCGGCCTCGTCGGCCCGGAGCCGTGTGTAGCCCTCGCGCACGGGAGCGAGGTAATCCACGACCGCGTCGGCGACCGCCTGCTTGAAGGCGCCGTAGCCGGCGCCGTCGAACTCGCGCTCGACGTCGTCGGGGGCGATCCCTCGCACCGCCGCCAGGATGTCGATCAGGTTCGAGATCCCCGGCTTGTCGGCCGCGCGGCGCACCTCGGAGCCCGAGTCGGTCACCGAGGTGCGGATCTTCTTGACGATCGCATCCGGCTCGTCGGCCACGTACACCACCCCCTGGGGGCTGGCGCCCGTCGTCGACATCTTGCTCTCCGGCGCCTGCAGGTCCATGATCCGCGCGCCCACGGCCGGCACCCGAACCTCCGGCACGACCAGCACTTCGCCGAAGCGGGCGTTGAAGCGCTGGGCGATGTCGCGCATCAGCTCGACGTGCTGGCGCTGGTCGTCGCCGACGGGGACCTCGTTGGCGCGGTAGGCGAGCACGTCGGCGGCCATCAGCACCGGGTAGAAGTACAGCCCCGCCGAAACCAGCTCGCGCTGGGCGCCGGACTTGTCCTTGAACTGGTGCATCCGGTTCAGGTCGCCGACCGCCGTCACGCTGGACAGCAGCCAGGTCAGCTCGGAGTGCTCGGCCACGTCGGATTGGCGAAAGAACACGCATCGACCCGGGTCAAGCCCAGCCGCCAGCAGCAGCGCGGCGAGATCGTAGACCAACGAGCGCAGATGGGCCGGGTCGTAGGCGACGGTGATCGCGTGCAGGTCGACGATGCAGTAGATCCCCTGGCCGCGGTCCTGGCCCGCGACGTACTGGGTGACGCCACCGATGTAGTTGCCGAGGTGCTTGCGCCCGGTCGGCTGGATGCCGGAGAAGATCCGCAACACAGACGGGGCAGGCTACTGCGACAGCGCGCGATCCAGCGCCTCGTGCAGATGGCCCTTGCCGGGGAGGTGCTCCGGGCGCTGGCCACCGCCTTCGCGGCCATGATCGCTTGCCCCGCCGCCGCCACCCACGCCGCGGACAGTCCGCGGGCGCGCGAACAGCCAGGCGGCCACCACGCCGCCGACCGCACCGCATACGTGCGCCTGCCACGAGACCCCGGGGTGCGGCACGATGCTGTAGGCCAGCGCGCCGCCCCAGACGACGCCGACCACGGCGCCGGCCAGGATCTCGAGCAGGCTGCGATTGAACAGCCCGCGCGCGAGCAGGTAGGTCGCATAGCCGAACACGATCCCGCTGGCGCCGACCGTCTCGGTGCCTGCCGGCGCGATCAGCCACGTCCCCAGTCCGCCGACGACGATCGCCACCAGCGTCACCAGCGCCAGCCTGGCGGCACCGCGCAGCGCGATGATCACCCCCATGAACGCAAACGGGATCGTGTTGTCCTCGAGGTGCTGGAAGCTCACGTGCAGGAACGGGGACGTGAAGATGCCCCACAGGCGATCGAGGTCGCGCGGGTAGATCGCGCCGAAGCCGTCCAGCGCGTCGTGCGGGGTCAGCGAGTTGATCCCCTCCAGTAGCCACATCAGCGCCACGATCGCCGCCAGCAGCGCCACGCCCTCTGCCGAGCGCCGCGGCGCCGGACCGAGTCGCCCGCGGATGGCTGTGGCGGTTGAGCGCTGCATCGCATGCAGAGCATCGCAGGTGCGCGGGGGCGACCGCGCGAGTCTTCGACGAATCTTCGGTCAGTGGGCGCGGTCCAGCACCTCGCGCGCGAGCGCCAGCGCCACCTGCGCGCGCTCGTGAAACGACGGCTCCGAGACGAACTCCTCGGGAGTGTGGGCCCCCGCCCCGCGCGGGCCCAGCCCGTCGATCGTGACCGGGATCGAGGCCGCGAAGTGGCTTGCGTCGCTCGCCCCGCCTCTGTGCACGGCCTCGATCGTCGCACCCAGCCGTGCAGACGCGCCCGCGATCACGTCCGCGGTCGCCGCGACGCAGTCCATCCCCGGCCACCCGCGCTCCAGGCGCGCGAGCAGGCGTACCCCGTCGCACTCCTGCGCCACCGCCGCCAGCACTGCGTCAAATGCATCCAGGCCGCGCGCGCGGACATCGATAGTCAGCTCGCCGGCAGCGGGTACGACGTTGAACGCTCCGCCCGACCGCATCACGGTCGGCACGACGGTCAGCTGCTGCGGACCGTGTGGATCGTGCAGCCCGGCGACCGCATCGGCGGTGCGCGCGAGCGCCAGCAGGGCGTTGGCGCCCTGGTCCGGGGCGCTGCCCGAGTGCGAGGCGCGGCCGGTGGCGCTGACTCGGATCGTGCCCGCGGCCTTGCGCCGCACCACCACACCCTCGCCTCCGCCCGGGCCCAGTTGCCCGCCCTCGAAACACAGGCATGCGTCGTAGCCCTCAAATCGCGCCGCGTGCGTGAACGGCTGCGTGCGCCACTCCTCGTCGGTCACCATCACCACCGCCAGCTGCGCGAACTGCTCGGGCTGCTGCGCCAGCGCGCGGCAGACCCCCAGAGCGAGCACGTCGCCGCCCTTCATGTCGACGGCACCCGGACCGTACAGGCGCTCGCCCTCGCGCCTCAGCGGATGGTGCGCGTCGTGGCCGACGACCGTGTCGACGTGGCCGAGCAGCATGATCCTGCCGGCTCCGGCGCCGTCGATGGTCGCGATCAGGTCCGGCGCGCAACCGGGGGTCGAGCAGGCAACCCGCTGCACGGCGGCGCCCGGCGCCAGCAGCGACGCGCACACGTGCAGCGCCCGCTCTGCGCCGTCAACATCGCCCGAGGGGGAGGAGATGTCGACCAGCTCAGCGAGCTGCTCGGACGCGCGCGAGGCGATCTGCGCCGCCTGGGCCGCGATCCAGACGTCGATCGCGACGGTCATGCCGCGACCGCCGCCAACACGTCCTGCGCCGCCAGCGTCTGGGGCGCCAGGCGATCTCGCGCGGCCGACGCCGCCAGCTCGCAGAGGCGCTGATTGACCGGCGTCGGCACCCCGTGCAGAGCACCGATCATCACGATCTCGCCGTTGAGGTAGTCGCTCTCCAGCGTGCCCGTGAAACGCGCCAGGCTCTGCCAGGTCGAGGAGCCGACCCGCGGGCGTCCATCGATCTCGGCCACGCCCATCCGCCGCCAGCGCCCGCGCACGTCGGTCACCGCATCGTCGGCAAACTCGATCCGGGCGGCGCTCAGCGCGGCTCGACCCTCGGCCCGTGCCAGCTCCGAAAGCTCGGCGCGAGCCTCGGAGTCGGCAAACAGCGCCTCGACCGCGTTGCCGAGGTTGAGCAGCAGCTTGGCGTGCTTGGCGCGCATCACATCTGGCAGCGCGCGGGCCTCGAAGCCCGACGCCGCCAGCGCATCGCAGAGCTGCTCGCAGAGCTCGTCGACCGAGCCGGGCACACGCCCGAGGTCGAGCATCCCGGTCAGCCTCGCCCCGTAGGAGAGCACCACCCCCGGTTCCAGGTGCGCAGCGGGGAGCATCACGGCGGCGCCGTAGACATGCTTCATCACCCGCAGCGCCAGCCGCTCGTTGTCGACCCCGTTCTGCATGCAGACGACCGGCGTGCCTGACCCCGCCGCGTCCCGCAGCGCCAGCAGAGCCGCCAAGGTGTCCTGGCTCTTGGTCGCCAGCAGCACGACCTCGTCCCCGCGCCAGTCGATCTGCGCCGGGTCGGCCGTCGCCTCGAGCGCGAGCACGAACCTCTGCTCCGGCGTCACCAGCGTCAGCCCGTCACGCCGGATCGCGTCCAGGTGAGGCCCGCGCGCGATCAGGGACACCTCGAAGCCGCCCTGGCACAGGCGCGCGCCAAGCGCACCTCCGATCGCCCCCGCTCCGAAGATCACGAACCTCATTGCGGTGCAGCCTAGTGCCCCGTTCGGCAAATTCGCTGGCAGTCTCGAATTTCCCAAACGGGACACCAGATGGTCGATTCCGCGGCCGCCGCTCGCTCAGCGAGGAGCGAAGTCGTCGGCGTCCGACGGGGCATAGAGCCGCACCTGGTTGCGGCCGTGGCCCTTGGCCGCGTACAGTGCCCGGTCAGCGAAGCGGACCAGTTCGGCAGGATCCGTGGACCAAATCGAGTCGCACACGCCCGCCGAGATCGTCACCCGGCGCGGGCCGTCCACGGCCCCGATCGAGTGGCGCGCGCGCTCCAGCGCCGAGAGCGCCTGATCGCCCGGGGTGTCGGGCAGGATCCAGGCGAACTCGTCGCCGCCGACGCGTGCGATCGTGTCCTCGGTGCGGCCCGCGGCGCTCAGCTTGCGTCCGATTGAGGCGAGGATCTGATCGCCGGCCTCATGGCCGCCGCTGTCGTTGATCAGCTTGAAGTGGTCCACGTCCACGATCGCGACCGACACAGGCGATCCGTGGCGCCGTCCGCGCGCGAGGTCGCCGGTCAGACGCTCCAGGAACGTGCGCCGGTTGGCCAGTCCCGTGAGCGCGTCGGTCGCGGCCTGCGAGGCGAGCGCCTCCCGATCCTCGATGCTGGTGACGGCCGTCGCGATCAGATCGCCGAACTCGCCCAACCGCCGCTCGTGGTCTGAGGTCAGGGCGGCGACATGCACGACCACGACCGTCAGAAAGCCCCAGGTTCGTCCGGCGACGACGATCGGAGAGACGATGCTCGACTCGTAGCCGAGCATGCCGAGGCTGGTGGTCGCGACATCGCTATCGACGCGCACCGGCTGACGGCGGTCGATCGCGTGCTGAAGGTCGCCGGCTGGGTCGATCGGGAACCTGGCGCCGGGCGTGAACTGGCGCTCTGCCTGGAGCGCCCAGCTGCCGAGAACCATCACCTCGCCTCCGTCGACGCGCAGGATCCCGGCCCCGTCGCTGCCCAGCAGCTGGCCGGCCTCGCGCGCCACCAGCTCGTAGAAGCGGCTGGGCGGCTCGCCGGTCACGACCGCGGTCGCGACCCGCCGCAGCGCCCCCTGCTCCGCGGCCAGGCGCTCGGCCTGCCCCCGCAGGTTGCGCGCGAACCGCTTGCCGGCCACGATCGCGCCGCCGAGCACGATGAAAGAGGGCGCGGCGACCATCAGCTTGGCGATCCCCTCCGCCGGCGGCCCGTGCGGGAACCCGAGCACGACGATCAGCTCCACCGCCACGCAGACCGCGAAGTAGGTCCCGGCGGCTGCGGGCTCGAAGAAGTACGCGGCGAACACGACCACGTAGAACAGGCACGCCCAGGCGGGGGACCGCGCACCACCGCTGAGCACGACCGACACCGCGATCGCCGCGATCCCGGCGGTCGTCGACAGGTGGATCGTCCACAGGGGCAGCTTGCGGTAGTCCAGCAGCAGCCCGGACAGGCTGCCCCAGACACAGCCGCCCGCCGCCAGCGCGATCAGGACCGTTCGGTCGACATCGCCGGCGGGCAGCACGAGCCCCATCGCGATCACGCTGAGCGACGCGATCACCCACACCACCGCGCCGACCCGGCCCGCGGCACGGCGCTCCTCGGAGCGGATCTCTGCGGCCGCCCGGATCCTGGCCACGAATCGGTTGCTGGGCTTGCTCATCCTCGCTGTCGGACTTCGCACATCTCTTATCGGCACGCGCGCGCGGGGAGGACACCCGTCGAAGCGCTCACGCGTACAGCATGCCGCGCCCGAGCCAGTCCGATGGTCCTCGGACGGCCTGGATGGTTGATTCCGCGGCCGCGTGGGCCGGGGGATTCGGGGATCAAGCCGGTCAAGGACGCAGAACGAAGCCAATACTGGCGGTATTGGCGAGTTCGAGGACGCCGATCCGGCGCAGATCATCCGGATCATCCGGCACGCGGGGTCGTGGAATCAACCATCTAGGACCGAGTGCGCCGCGCCGTCGCCGCCGACACGTTGCTCTTCTCCGCCCTGCGGGGGAGGTGCGGATCATCCCCGGGCAGGATGCCTGCCTTGCGCAGATCGGCCACAATCGACCGCGATGATCGAGGTGGCGAACGTGACCAAGCGCTTCGGCGACAAGGTCGCGGTGCGGGATCTGAGCTTCAGCGTCAGGCCGGGGATCGTGACCGGCTTTCTGGGACCGAACGGCGCCGGGAAGTCGACCACGATGCGCGTGATCCTCGGGCTCGACCGGCCCAACGCCGGTTCGGCGACCGTCAACGGTCGCCCCTATCGCGAGCTGCGCGCGCCGCTGCACGAGGTCGGCGCGCTGCTTGAGGCCCGAGCGGTCCACACCGGACGATCGGCCTATAACCACCTGCTCGCGATGGCCCAGACGCACGGGATCGGGCGCTCCCGCGTGCGTGAGGTGATCGAGCTCGTCGGCC
>JBOGYE010000105.1:0-5227 GCA_050696635.1 Solirubrobacteraceae bacterium
CCCTTGAGCTTGGCGAGATCGTCGTCCACCGCCGACTGGGAGGAGAGCGATTTGAGCTGGCGGTCGATGTCGTCTTCTCCCGGGCCAAGCGCCGTGATGTCATCAAACGTGCCGGCCGCTTCGAGCTCTTGGACGGCGTCGGCGCGGGCCTTCATGTTTTCGGTCTTGTCCACCGCACGCTGCATCGCCAGGCCGACGTCGGCCATCTGCTCGCCGACGCCGGTCGCCGCCTCAGATATGCGCACCTGTGCTTCGGCCGCCGAGTACTGGGCCTTGATGACCTCCTTCTTTGAGCGGAACTGCTCGATCTTGGCGCGCAGCTGCTGCTCGGAGGCGGTCATCTGCTGCTGCTGGTCCTCAAGCTGGGAGATCTGCGAGTCCAATGACTGAAGCTCGGCCTGGAGCCCGCTCTTGCGCTCCAGCGCGACCCGCGCCAGCTCCTCGTTGCCGGCCGCGAGCGCCTGCCGTGCCTGGGTGTCGAGCTTGACGACCTGCTGCTGGTACTTCTCCTCCTGCAGCTGAAGGCGCTTCTTGGACGTGACGACGTCCGCGATCCCCTTCTTGACGTTCTGGAGCAGCTCGATCTGTTTCTGGTAGCTGTACTCGAGCGTCTCGGACGGATCCTCGGCGCGGTCCAGCAGCTTTGAGATCTTCGCTTTGACGACGGTGGACATGCGCCCGGAAAGGCCCGGCATCGCATCCTCCTTGGCGGGTGGCTTACTGTCGCTGACAGGGTAGTGGGTCGGATCGGGCACCGCTAACGTCCGCGCCGCGATGCGCACGCGCCCGCTGCCACGCGCCCCCCTTGCCGCCGCCACGATCGCGCTGGCGCTCGCCGGCTGCGGCTCGAGCTCGCCGCGCACGGCGGCGGTGGCCGGGGCGGGCGGGGTCAGCGCGCGGGCGGCCGACAGCGCCCAGCGGCTGGGCGTGCCCGCGCTCGCGACCCGCAACACCACCCGCATCAACGGCGCCGATCCGATCGCGGACGCGGCCGGCGTGGCGCGCGCCGTCTACCCCTCCGCGGCGCCCGGCACCCATCCCACAGCGGTCACGCTCGCTCCGACCGGCGACTGGCAGGCGGCGCTCGCCTCCTCGGTGCTGATGGCGCCGCCGCTCCGGGCGCCCGTCCTGCTGTCCGGCCCGAAGGCGCTGCCGGCGGCCACCCGGCAGGCGCTGAGCGCGCTGGCGCCGACAGGCTCGGGCGCAGCGGCGGGCGCGCGGCTGATCCGAGTCGGCCCCGTCCCCGCGGTCGGCGGCCCGCATGCGACATCGATCTCGGGCGCCGGGCCGTATGCGCTGGCCGCGGCGATCGACCGCTACGCGAGCGCGGTCGCGGGTGCACCAAGCACTGACGTGGTGATCGCCTCGGCGACCGATCCCGCCTACGCGATGCCGGCCGCCGGCTGGGCGGCCGAGAGCGGCGACCCGATCCTGTTCGTCAGCGGCTCCGGCGTGCCGGCGGCGACGCGCGCGGCGCTCCAGTCCCACGGCCGACCGCACATCTACGCGCTCGGCCCGCCAAGCGTGATCTCGACCGCGGTGCTGCACCAGCTCGCTCGGTACGGGACCGTCAAGCGGGTCGGCGGCAACGGTCCGGCTGCCAACTCGGTCGCGTTCGCCGCCTACCGCGATCCGCCCTGCACCTACGGCCAGCAGTGCGCGCACGTCCCCGGCAGCTTCGGCTGGGCGGTGCGCAGCCCCGGCCACGGCTACGTGCTGCTCAGTGCCGCGCGACCGCTCGACGCGGCCGCCGCGGCGGCGCTCTCGGGCAGCGGCGACTTCGGTCCACAGCTGCTGGTCGAGGATCCCACTACCCTTCCCCGTGCCGTGCTCAACTACTTCCTCGACTACGCAACCCCCGGCTACACCCAGGAGGGCCCGACCGCGGCCGTCTACAACCACGGCTGGCTGATCGGCGACCAGAGCGTGATCTCGCTTGCGGTCCAGGCGCGCGTCGACAGCCTCCTGCAGGCCGTCCCTCAGACCCCAACGCGATGAGCGACGCCGAGGATCCGACGCGGCTCGCGGCCGATCACGCCACGACCATCGAGGACGTGCGGCAGCTGATGGGCGCCTCGACGCCGCACTTCGCGCTGCAGATCCGCGCGCGGATCCGGCGCCTGATCCGCGACCTGCCGCCGGGCCACGCGGCCCGCGTCGAGGGAGAGCGCGAGATCGCGCGCCTGGAGCGGATCGCGCGCGCCGGCGAGGTCCGCGGCCACGCCGCTGAGGAGGGGATGGAGCCACTCGCCAGCCTCGACCCCCCGGCCCGCGCCGACGCGCAGCCGCGATGAGCGACGAGCGCACGGTCGCGGTGATCGGCCTGGGACGGGTCGGCCTGCCGCTGGCCCTGTGCTTCGCCGACCGCGGGCTGCGCGTGCTGGGGATCGACCACGACCGGCGGATCCTTGACTCGGTGCGGGCCGGGCGGATGCCGTTCAACGAGGCCGGAACCCAGGAGCTGCTGGACCGCGTGCTGGCCGGCGATCGCCTGACGCTGTCGGACCGGGCAGACCACGCCGCCCGTGCCGATGACATCGTGATCACGATCGGGACCCCGTCGTTCTCGCACGTCGAGTCCGACCTCAGCCAGGTCCGCGCCGCGCTCGATGACCTGCTGCCACTGCTGCGCGCGGGCCACGCGCTGATCTTGCGCTCCACGATCGCGCCGGGCACGACCGACTTCGTCGCCGGATACCTGGAGAAGCGGCGCGGGCTGCACGTCGGCGAGGACGTGTTCGTCGCTCACGCCCCCGAGCGGATCGCCGCCGGACGCTTCTTGACCGAGATCGGGACGCTGCCCTGCATCATCGGGGGCGTCAGCGACGGCTGCACCGAGCGAGCGGCGGCTCTGTTCAGCGTGTTCGGCGCACCGATCGTCAGGACCACGCCGGTCCAGGCCGAACTGGCCAAGATCTGGACCAACATCCTGCGCTACGCGACCTTCGCGCTGCCCAACCTGCTGATGATGGACTGCGAGATGCACGGCGCCAACGTGTTCGACGTGATCGAACTGATCAACCGCGACTACCCGCGCGGCGGGATCGCGATGCCGGGGATGACCGCCGGAACCTGCCTGCGCAAGGACTTCGCGTTCTCCGAGGAGCGCTCCCACGCCCCCGGGATGCTGCTCGCGGTCTCCCGCGTGAACGAGGGCGTGCCGCTGTTCTTGGTCGAGGGGATCAAGCGCCGGATCGGCTCGCTGTCGGGGCGCAGCGTGGCCGTGCTGGGTCTGACGTTCAAGCGCGACACCGACGACGAGCGCGACTCCCTGTCGCCGAAGCTGATCCGGCTGCTTGAGCGCGAGCTGGCCGAGGTGACGGTCTGCGATCCGCACGCGTCCACCCCGACGACGCCGCTCCAGGACGCGGTGCGCGACGCCGAGGTGGTGATCGTCGCGACCAACCACTCGGCCTTCGAGCAACCGGAGACGCTGCGCCTGATCGGCGCCACGGCCGCCGAGGATTGCCTGCTCGTCGATCCGTGGAACTGCCTGGGCACCGCGCAGGTGTTCATGTTCGCCGCCGAGTCGGCGCTGCTGCTGGCCGCCGCGGGCAGCGACGCCGCGCGCTGATGGACCGCGTGCTGGTCACCGGCGGGGCCGGTACGATCGGCCGCGCGGTCGTGCGGCGCCTGCTGCGTGATTCCGACTCGGAGGTCAGGGTCGCCGACCACCGCCCGGCGCCGGACTGGATGGGCGAGCGCTGCGAGCATGTTCGGGGCGACCTGCGCGACCTCGACGTCGCGCGTGAGGCGTTGCGCGGCTGCTCGCATGTGATCCACCTGGCGGCGATCGTCGGCGGGATCGCCAACTTCCACAAGCTCCCGTTCACGCTGACCGAGGTCAACAACGCGCTCACCGGCGCGATCGTGCGCGCGGCGGTCGAGCAGGATGTGCAGCGCCTGACCTACGTGTCCTCGTCGATGGTGTTTGAGCGCGCGACCGAGTTCCCGACCACGGAGCGCCACGTCGACGTATGCCCGATGCCGCGGTCGGCGTACGGGTTCTCCAAGCTGGCCGGCGAGGTCTACGCGCACGCGGCCCACGACCAGCACGGGCTGCGCTACACGATCTGCCGCCCGTTCAACGCCTACGGCCCCGGTGAGCTGCCCGACCGTGATGAGCCCGGGATCGCGCACGCCGTGCCAGACCTGATCTCCAAGGTGCTGTCCGGTCAGCGGCCGCTGCAGATCTTCGGCTCCGGCGAGCAGACGCGCACCCTGACCCACGTCGACGACATCGCCGACGGGGTGGTGACCGCCACCGGGTCACCGGCGGGCGAGAACCAGGACTTCAACATCTCGGCCTCCGACGAGCGCACCGTAGCCGAGATCGCCGCGCTGATCTGGGAGGCGTGCGGCGAGGACCCGGCTGCGCTGGAGCTCGAGCACCTGCCGAGCTTCGAGGTCGACGTCCAGCGCCGCTGGCCGTCGGTGGACAAGGCCCGCGAGCTGCTGGGCTGGGAGGCGCGGATCGACCTGCGCGACGGCCTGGCCGCGACCGTCGCCTGGCTGCGCGAGCAGACTGTACAAGCCCGCTAGCGCTAGCGACGATTCGCCACCGCTGACTTGCGGCAGCGCGCGCCACACCGTAACGTCTCGCCACCTTGCAGGCCACCCCCGAACTCTCGACCGCGGCGACAGCCGCCGGTGGACCTGGGGACAAGGGGCTGAAAGCCGATGCACTCGGCTACGTCTCCAACCTGGTCATCTCGATCGCATCGACGGCGCCGGCATACAGCATGGCGGCCACGCTCGGGTTCATCGTCGCCGTCGTCGGCGTCGGCGTGCACGCGCCCGCGGTTCTGATCGTCTCGTTCATCCCGATCCTGTTCGTGTCGGTCGGGTATCGCTTCCTGAACCTCGCCGACCCTGATGCCGGCACCACCTTCGCCTGGGTCACACGGGCGTTCGGGCCGCAGATCGGCTGGATCAACGGCTGGGCGATCTTCCTCGCCGACATCATGCTAGTCAAGGTCTACGCCAACAGCCCCGTTCACTCGATCCAGGTCTCGGCATCGTGGTTCGATCGCTTCGACCTCAGCTTCGGAGCGCTGATCGACGCGGTCCTGCTCGGGATCTTCATCTATTGGGGCTGGTACTCGGGCGTGGCCGTCAACGAGGAGTCGCGTGATCGCCATCGCGGTCCCGGCAAGGCGGCGGTCATCTCGACCGTGATCCTGCTGGTGATCTACATCGCCGTGAGTGTCGCGGCCCAGGCATTCCA
>JBOGYE010000106.1:0-4113 GCA_050696635.1 Solirubrobacteraceae bacterium
GCGATGTGCAGCGGCGCTCGCGGCCGAGCCGGCGGGCGACCCCGCGCGGCTGCGCTCCATCGCGGCGGCGGCTCGCGCCGGGTGGGCGCGCGTCAACGGCGCCGCTGGCGCCGACGGACGCCGGCCCGAGGGCCCCGGCGGCTGGCTCGCCGAGCACGAGGCCAAGGTGCTGCTGCGCGAAGCCGGCGTCGCCGTGCCCGACGGCCGCGTGGTCCGCGACGCCGACGACCTGGTGGCCGCGTGGCGCGTGCTCGGCGGTCCGCTGGCGCTGAAGTGCAGCGCGGACTCGGTGCAGCACAAGACCGAGCTCGGCGGCGTGGTGCTGGGGCTCGACGACGAGCGCTCGCTGCGCGACGCGCTCGTCTCGCTGTCCGCGCTGGCCGATGCCCACGACGGCGCGGTGCTTGCCGAGCGGATGGCCTCCCCGGGGGTCGAGCTGATCGTCGCCGCGCACCGGGCGGGCGTCGTCCCGGCGCTGGTGATCGGGCTGGGCGGGATCTGGACCGAGCTGCTGTCCGACGTGGCGGTGATCCCGCTGCCGGCCGATGCGGCAAGAATCGAGCGCGCTCTGGCCGCCCTGCGGGGCGCGCCGCTGCTGTTCGGCGGGCGCGGTCGACCGGCGGCCGACCTGGCCGCGGTGGCGCGGCTTGGAGCGCTGGTCGGCGATCTGCTGCTCGAGCGTGGACTGGACACGATCGAGTGCAACCCGGTCCTCGTCGGCGCGGCCGACGAGGGCGCTGTCGCCGTCGACGCGGCCATCCGGTGCGGGGGCGAGGGCGATGGCTGATTCGTTTGACGTAGCGATCGTCGGCGGCGGCTTCGCGGGCGTCACGGCCGCGCGCGAGTGCGCTCTGCGCGGGCGCTCGGTGGTGCTGCTCGAGGCGCGCGAGCGGCTCGGCGGGCGCACCTGGACCGCGGAGTGGGAGGGTATGCGGGTCGAGTACGGCGGCGCGTGGGTGCACTGGCACCAGCCGCATACGTTCTCGGAGCTGACCCGGGCCGGCCTGGCCGTGACCGTAGGCTCAGAGGCGGCGCGGGCGCACTGGCGGGTCGGCGGCGAGCACCGCTCCGGCACGATCGACGAGCGCGACGAGATCGCCCGGCGCGGCTGGGACCGGTTCGTGGACGGCGTTGAAGCCGCGCTGCCCCAGCCGCACGCGCCGCTGCGCGCGCTCTCCCAGCTGGCCGCGTTCGATCGCCTGACGATCGCCGAGCGACTCGAGCAGCTCGAGCTCTCAGGCGAGGAGCGAGACGTGCTCGCGGCCGAGCTCGAGTCGCTCGCCAGCGCGCCCCTGACCGATGCCGGCGCGGTATCGGTGCTGCGCTGGCACGCGCTGTCTGGCTACAGCCTGAAACTGACGCAGGAGACCGGCGGGCGGGTCACCATCGCCCGCGGAACGGGCGCGCTACTGGGCGCGATCGCGGAAGCGGCGCCGGTGCAGCGGCGTCTGGCGACGCCTGTGGCGGCCGTCGTGCGGCGCGATGACGGAGTCGAGGTGGCGCTGCGCGACGGCGGCGGCGTGCGGGCGCGAGTGGCGGTCGTGGCGGTGCCGCTGAACGCGCTGCACTCGATCGCGTTTACGCCGGCGCTGCCCGAGGCCAAGCAGCGGGCTGTCGCGCTCGGCCAGGCCAGCCGGGGGGTGAAGCTGATGCTGCGGGTGCGCGGCGAGCAGCTGCCCCAGAACGCGATCGCTGCGGGACATCCGTTCGGCTACCTCGCCAGCGAACAGCTCGATGGCGACGGCAGCCAGCTGATGATCGGCTTCGGGCCCGATGCCGAGCGGTTCGACGTGACCGACCTTGGTGCAGTCCAACGCGGGCTGGACGAGCTGCTGCCCGGCTACGAGCTGCTCGGGGCCGCCTCGCACGACTGGCTGGCGGACGAATACGCGCGCGGGACCTGGGCGATCCACCGACCCGGCTGGTACGAGCACCACCACGCCGAGATGCGCCGCGCCGAGCCGGGACTCGTTTTCGCCGGCGCCGATCTGGCCGACGGGTGGGCGGGCTTCATCGACGGAGCGATCGAGTCCGGCCTGCGCGCCGGGGCGCTGGCGGCGGAGCTAGCTCTAGCTCGCTGAGCCGGGAGGGTTGTCCGATTTCTCACGCATACCGAGAGAAAGTGGACAACCCTCGGGATCCCGTGGGCCCCAGGCAGCGCTCGAGCTCGTCGGCAAGCAGCCCCAGTTCAGCCGGGCCCAGCCGCTCCGCGTACAGAAACGGCAGCTCCACCAGCGGCGCCTGCGCTCCCAGCCCGTCCCGCAGGCCGCGCAGCTGCTCGTGCTGAGCGCCTTGGCGGGCGTGCTGGGACAGCGCGGCGTCTAGCGCTGCGCGCTTGGCCGCCGACCGGACACGGCGGCGGGCGGCGTGCAGGCGCTCGGCCTCCTCATCGCTGAACCGCCGCTCGTGCAGCCCGTTGACGATCGTCGCCGACAGCGTCAGCCCGTCGGCCGCGAGCGCGTCGCGCAGCCACAGCGTCTCGTTGACCGGCATCTCCTCGGCGGTGGTGACCGCCACCACCGCCGTGAACGCAGGGTCGGCGATCGTCTGCGCGATCGTCCCGGCCTGGTGCGCGATCGGGCCGACGCGCGCCATCTCGTGAAACGACCGCGGAGTGCGCAGGATCGCCGCGCCATGGCCGGCGGCGGGTAAGTCGACGATCGCCAGGTCGTAGGGCGCTGTCCCCTCGCTGCGCCGCCGGGGCTGGGACAGCTCCCAGGCCTTGCCGACGCTCAGCAGCTCACGCATCCCGGGGGTGGCCATCGCCAGCGCGTTGAACAGACGGCTGGAGCCGAGCGCCTGTCCGAGCGCGCCCGTCTTCACGCGCAGGTACTCCTCCATCGCCAGCTGCGGGTCGATCGAGATCGCGTGCAGACCGTCGAGGAGCGGGACCTCGACGAACGGCGTCGCTTCGCGTGCGAAGGCGCCGGGAACCCGGTCCTGGCCGGCCAGCTCGGCGACGATCGTGCGCCGGCCGCCGCGCGCGGCGACGAGCCCGAGCGCGGTCGCCACCGTCGACTTGCCGACGCCGCCCTTGCCGGTGACGAAGATCAGACGGTGATCCAGGAGTCCGTTCACGGCGCAGCGGACGGTAGCTGGCGTCCGGTTCCGCCGCCGCCGCAGAGGATTTGCCCGCCCGCGTGCGAATACACCCGCGTATGAGTCCACCGATCGCATCGGAGCCCTGAGCCAATGCCCACCTGCAAGGTGATCGCCCTCGCCAACCAGAAGGGCGGGGTCGCCAAGACCACGACCACCCTGAACCTCGCGGTGGCGTTCGCGGAGGAGGGGCATCGCGTGCTGTGCTGCGACATGGACCCGCAGGGCAACCTGACGATGTCGCAGGGGATCGACCAGGACACGCTGGAGAAGTCGATGTACGACGTGCTCGTCCACCACATCTCGATCCGCGAGGTGATCCGCCGGCGCGAGATCGACATCGCCTGCTCCTCGATCGACCTGGCGGGGGCCGAGATCGCGATGTCGATGATGATCGGGCGCGAGCGCTCGTTGCAGAAGGCTCTGCGCGAGGTGGCCGACGACTACGACTTCGTGCTCATCGACACGCCACCGAGCCTCGGGCTGCTCACGATCAACGCCCTCACCGCGGCCGACAAGGTCATCGTCCCCGTCCAGTGCGAGTATCTCTCGATGCGCGGCCTGATCCAGCTGCAGAACACGCTCGCCATGATCCGCGAGAACCTCAACCCGGAAGTCGACATCGTGGGCATCCTGCCGACGATGGTCGACACCCGGACGCTGCATGCCAAGGAGGCGATCGAGTTGCTGGAGGAGAATTTCGGCGATCGCGTGTTCGCCTCGCGGATCCGCAGGACGGTGCGGTTCGCGGAGGCGCCCGTCAAGGGCATGTCCGTGCTCAAATACGATCCCGACGGCCTCGCCGCTCACGCCTATAGGCAGCTCGCCAAGGAGGTTCTCGCAAATGGCATCCGGTAAGCGCGCGAGCATGCGGGAGGGGCCGCTGGCGGAGCTGTTCCGCCGGACCACCTCCGACGAGAAGACCGAGCGGTCGGCCAAGCCGCCGACGGCGCCCGCGCCGGACGCGCCGGAGCCAGAGGTGCCGGCGCCGGCGGTCGGGGAGGAGCCCCGGCC
>JBOGYE010000107.1:0-12670 GCA_050696635.1 Solirubrobacteraceae bacterium
ACGAAGTGATCGGGAAACACTATGAGGTGATAGCCCAGTTCCTCAGCCGCCCGCGCCGACGCGCGCACCGTTTCGAGATCGATCGTGGCCAGAAACAATCCGAATTCCATCCCATGCTCCTCGATAAATTTACGAATCTCCGATCTTAGCGCATCGCCGCGACGCATTTGAACGAAAAGGGCCGTTCCCGAACGGCCCCTACAAAAGAAGATAGACGAGGAGAAATCGCGCGCTCGAAGCGCTATTCGCGGCCGGGGACGAAATCGAGTGCCGCGAGCCATGCCGTGGCCTCGCTGTCCGAGGGCGCACGCCAGTCGCCGCGCGGCGAAAGCGAGCCGCCCGAACCGACCTTGGGCGAGTTGGGCACGGCGCTGCGCTTGAATTGGCTGGTCTGAAAGAAGCGGTAGAGAAATGTGCGCAGATGCTCCTTGATTTGGCCGATCCCATATTGGTGGCGATCCTCGGGCGGTACGTCGGGCCATCCGCCACGAAGTGCGTCGTGCCATGCGCAGTAGGCAAGGAATGCGACTTTGGCCGGTGGATAGCCGAAACGCACGACGTGGTAGAGGCTGAAGTCGTGCAGTTCGTAGGGACCGATCATCGCCTCGGTGTCCTGCGCTGGTCCGTCGATGCCATCGCCCCCGGGCACCAGCTCAGGGCTGATGGGCGTGGCCAGGATTTCGTGCAGCGTCGCACTCGCTTCGGCGCCGAGCCGCCCGGTGCCGGCGACCCATCGGATAAGGTGCTGGATGAGGGTCTTGGGGACGCTGGCGTTGACGTTGTAGTGCGACATCTGGTCGCCGACCCCGTAGGTCGACCACCCGAGCGCCAGCTCCGACAGGTCTCCGGTCCCGAGCACCAGCGCCCCATGCAGGTTCGCCAACCTGAACAGGTGCGAGGTCCGCTCGCCGGCCTGGACGTTCTCATAGGTGACGTCGTAGGCCGCCTCGCCGCCCGCGGCCGGGTGTTCGAGGTCGCGCAGCATCTGCTGGGCTGAGGGGCGGATGTCGATCTCCCGCGCACTGACCCCGAGCGCCGCCATCAGCGCGTGGGCGTTTCGCAGCGTGCGCTCGCTGGTCGCAAAGCCGGGCATCGTGTAGCCGAGCACGTTCGTGCGCGGCAGCCCCAGCCGGTCGACGGCCCTCGCCGCGACCGTCAGCGCGTGGGCGCTGTCCAGCCCGCCGGACACCCCGATCACGATCCGCTCGATCCCGGTCGCCGCAAGCCGCGTCTGAAGGCCGCCGACCTGGATGCTGTAGACCTCGGCGCAGCGCTCGCTGCGGCTGGCCGGATCGGCGGGGACGTAGGGGAAGCGCTCCACGTGGCGCTCGAGCGCGAGGCGCTCGCGCGGCGCTCCCAGGTCGAACTGAACCCGCACCAGCTCGCGCAGCCGCGCGCGCTCATCCGCGATCGCATCGCCCCAGCTGGAGGTGGCGAGCCGGTCGGCGGCGATCCGGTCCAGGTCGATGTCGGCGACGATCAGCTGCTCGTCGTCGGAGAAGCGCTCCGACTCCACGACCAGCTGCCCATTCTCGTAGATCAGCGCCTGCCCGTCCCAGGCGACGTCGGTGGTGGATTCGCCGTTGCCGGCGGCCGCGTACACATACGCGCACAGCGCACGCCCCGACTGCGCCTCGCACAGCATCCGCCGGTAGGCGTCCTTGCCGATCGTGATGTTCGAGGCCGACAGGTTGGCGATCACGGTCGCGCCCGCCATCGCCGCGTACGTGCTCGGGGGGATCGGCGCCCACAGGTCCTCGCAGATCTCGATCGAGACCGTGAACGCGTCGACGTCACGGGCGCTCAACAGCAGACCGGGGACGAACGGCACCTGCTGGTCTGCCAGCGCGACCTCGGCCCCGATCAGGTCGCGCGCGGCCCGGAACTGGCGCTTCTCGTAGAACTCGCGATACTCGGGCAGATAGCTCTTGGGAACGGCCCCGAGCACCCGACCGCGGTGCACCGCGATCGCTGCGTTGAACAGGCCCCCGTCGGCGAGCACCGGCGCGCCGACGACGATCAGCGGCCGCAGCGCCATGCTGGCGTCGACGATCTCCTGCAGGCCGGCCGCGACCGCGTCCAGCAGCGCCCGCTGATGGTGCAGATCCTCGCTGGAGTAGGCCGCCAGTCCCAGCTCCGGGAACGTGACCAGCGCGGCTCCGCGCTCGTCGGCGGCTCGCGCCAGCTCGAGCGTCCGCCGCGCGTTGAACGCGGGATCGCCGACGCGCACGCGCGGCACCGCCGCGGCGACGCGCACGAAGCCGTGGCTGTATGGATTGTCGAACGCGCCGTCGCGCATCACACGAAGTATCGCCCGACACGATACTTGCTGGCGCAAGCAATCCGCTAGGATGGCGTACCCGATGGCCGCGCCCCCCGAGATCGATCGGACCGCCGGCTGGCCGCCGCGAGAGGCGGCGGCCTGGATCGGCCTGCGCGAGACCTACAAGCGCCTGGTGCGTGCGCTCGACGCCGAGCTCGAGGCCGGCTACGGGCTGACGCTGAGCGGTCTGGAGCTGCTCGCCCGGCTCGATGCCGTTCCGCGCGCCCGCATGCGCCTGACCGCGCTGGCGCTCGACGCCGGGCTCAGCCTCAGCCGCGTGTCGCGGATCGCTGTGGCGCTCGCGCAGCGCGGCCTGATCGAGCGCGAGCCCTGCCCCGACGACGCCCGCGCGGTCGAGGCCCAGCTGACGCCGGCCGGGCGCGAGCTGCTGCGCGACGCGCAGCGCAGCCACCAGGCGCTGGTGCGACGGATGTTCTTCGACCTGCTCGACGACGCCGAGCTGGACGTGCTGGCCGCCGTGTTCGAGCGCATGTCGCCGCGTGCCGCCGCGCGCTGCACCCCTAATCCGTCGCCATGAGCGCGGTCATCCACGCCTCAGCCGCGCGCAGGTCGCCCTCGCGCAGCTCGTGCCCCGCGCCCCGCTCGACCCGCCGCAGCACGTCGGCGCCCGCCTCTCCCAGCACGTCGGCCAGCCGCTCGCTCTGCCGCGCCGGCGAGTACGGGTCGCGCTCGCCGGCCGCGATCAGCACGGCGGTCCCCGCCAGCGCCGGCCGCTGCTCGGGCTCGTAGGGGAGCATCGGTCGCAGCAGCACGGCGCCGCGCAGCAGTCCCGGGTGGCGCAGTAGCAGCGAGACGGCGATGTTGGCCCCGTTGGACAGCCCGACGGCGACCAGCCGCGCTGGGTCCAGGCCGTGCGCCGCGACCGACTGGGATACGAACTCGGCAAGCTCGTCGGTGCGGGCCAGCAGGTCCGGAATGTCGAGCTGCCCGACCGCCAGGCGGCGGAAGAAGCGCGCCATCCCGTTCTCGGACACCTGCCCGCGCGGCGACAGCAGCGATGCGTGCGGCGCCGTCGCGCGACCGAGTCCGAGCACGTCTCGCTCGTCGCCGCCGGTCCCATGCAGGAGCAGCAGCGTCCAGTCGCTCAAGCCCCGCTCGAACACGTGCTCGAACGCCGCCACCGGTCAGCTCCCGGCGCTGACCTGCTGGGGCCGCCAGGCGCGGATGTCCGGCAGCGGCGTCAGCCGCGGCTCGATCTCGGCCCGGCGGGACTCCAGGAATGGCGGCAGCGACAGCCTCTCGCCGAGGTGGGCGCTGTCCTCGTCGGCCGCGAACCCCGCTCCATCTAGCGTCGCCAGCTCATACAGAACGCCGCCCGGCTCGCGGAAGTACACCGACTGGAAGTAGAAGCGGTCGATCACCGGCGTCGGGTGTGAGCCCGCGGCCGACACGTGCTCGCGCCAGTCCGCGATCTCGGCGCTGAGCACCGACCAGGCGACGTGGTGCACCGTGCCGGCGCCCGGGTTCCCGGGCTCGCTGGCGCGCTCGAACAGGATCCGCCCGCCGCGCTGCTCACCGCGGGCCTCCCACTCGCCCTCGCCCAGGCCCTCGAAGCCGAGCACGCCCTGCACCAGCGCCTCGCTGCGGGCCGGGTCTGGCACCAGCGAGCGAACCGCCTCGAAGCCCTGCAGGGCGAACTCATGCGGCACCTCGAAGTGAGCGGCGGTCAGCGGCGCGTCGGTCGTCTGCACCACGGCCAGCTCGTGGCTCATGCCCTCGGGATCGGAGAACAGCAGCCGGCCGGGCTGTCGCTCGCTGGCGACCCCCTCGGCCGCCAATCGCTGTGACCAGAAGTCGAGCGCGTCCTCCCCGGCGACGCGGTGCACGATCGAGGAGATCATCCCGGCGCCGGCGCGGCCGGGGCGCGCTCCGGGGTACTCGAAGAAGGTGATGTCGGCGCCGCCCGATCCCTGCTCGTCGGAGTAGAACAGGTGATAGACGCCCGGATCGTCCTGGTTGACGGTCTTCTTGACCAGTCGCAGGCCGAGTACGCGGGCATAGAAGTCGATGTTGCCTGGCGCGTCGCCGGTGATCAGCGTGATGTGGTTGATGCCTTCGATCGGGTACATGGCGGGCTCCTCGGTTTGCTTGCTGACGCAAGTATAGCGGCGAATACTTGCGCGCGCAAGTACCGAAGTCGGGCCGGAGCTGGTGGCGGCGCGCGCCGGGGTCAGCCTCCCGCCCAGCGCCTGAACAGCGCGTGCTCGATCCCGAACTGGTCGAGCACCTTGCCGGCCACCTGATCGACCAGCTCCTGCGCGGTGCGCGGGCGGTGGTAGAAGGCCAGCACCGGCGGCAGGATCGTCGCGCCGGCCAGCGTCGCCGACTCCATGTTGCGGATCTGGACCAGGTTCAGCGGCGTCTCGCGCGTCGCCAGCACCAGCCGCCGGCGCTCCTTCAGGCAGACGTCGGCAACGCGGGCGATCAGGTCGTCGGAGGTGCCGTTGGCGATCGCCGCCAGGCGCCCCATCGAACACGGCACGACCGCCATTCCCAGCGTCTGAAACGACCCTGACGAGATCGGCGCCGCCAGGTCGTCTGGCTCGTGCACGAAGTCGGCCAGCGCGCACAGCTCGCTCAGCGGCAGCTCGAGCTCGAGCTCGACCGTGCGCCGGGCTCCGGTCGAGACGACCAGGTGCGTCTCGACCGTGCCCAGCTCGTGCAGCGCTCGAAGCACCGCGTGGCCGAGTTGCGGCGCGCTCGCGCCGGAGATGCCGAGCACCAGTCGTGGCCTCACATCGCAAGCCTCCGCCGCGCCGCCGCCATCGTCTCGGCCGGCGCTGCCGCCACCCGATGGTCGGCGCGGTCTGAGTCCTTGCGGGTCGCGTCGATCCCGAGCTTGGCGACCCGGCCGCGCAGCTCCAGCGGCTCGGCCCGGTCGGCGGCGCCGCCGGGCACGATCACGAGATCGCGGTCGGGCCGCGCGTACGCGGTCCGCGCCCACTCGACCTCGACGTGATCCCACGGATCGACGTCGGCGTCGACCACCGTCACGGTGCGGATCAGGGAGACGTTCGCCCAGGCCGCGAACATCGCGCGCTGGGCGGAGCCGGGGCGCGCGTCGCGATCGAGCGCCACGACCGCGGTCAGCCGGCCGGCGCCTCCCTCCGGCACCGCCACCTCTGACACCGCCGGCACCACCCGGCGCAGCTCGCGCGTCAGCCCGGCGGCGATCGCGACCCCGCCGAGCAGCAGGTGCTCGCGGTGGCGCCCGGGCTCGATCGCCTGATAGATCGCGTCGGCTCGCTTCGTCAGTCGGTGAAACGTGGCGACCGCCCCGCGACCGTACTCCTCGTACATGCCGTGGAACTCCGACACCGGCCCTTCCTCGACCATCTCCCGGTAGTCCAGCCGCCCCTCCAGCACCAGCTCGCAGTGCGCGGGCACCGCCAGCCCCTCCGCGCTGCGCGCCACCTCGACGGGCTCGCCCAGCAGCGCGCCGGCGTGCTGGAGTTCGTCGGCCCCCAGATCCATGTACAAGCAGGAGGCGACCAGCACCGCCGGATGGTTGCCGATCGTCACCGCGATCGGCAGCGATTCTCCCCGCTGCGCCGCGCGCCGTCCCAGCACCGCCAGGTGATGGTTGGGCGCGATCCCGACGAGCGCCCGGGAACCGCCGAGCGGCTTTACGCGCGCGATCGACAGGTTCGCGGCGCCCGTCTCAGGATCGTTGGCGACGATCGCCCCGGCGGTCACGTACGGCCCGGTCTCGTGCTCGAAGAACCACGGGATCGGCAGCTCGGCGGCCAGGGCCGGCCGATCGATCACCACCTTCTGGCAGGGGGCGTCGTCGATTTGTATCGGCGCGATCGGCGCCTCAAGCGCGGCCACCAGCCGCTCGCCCAGCTCGCCGGCTCCAACGCCGAGCCCGGCCGCGATCCGCGTCCGGCTGCCGAGCAGCCCGCCGGCGACCGCCATCCGCGAGCCCTGCACCTGCTCGAACAGCAGCGCCGGCCCATCGTCGGACGCCGCCAGCAGCGCCGACAGCTCGAAGTGAGGCGACACGGGCTCGGCCATCCGCCGCAGCTCGCCGGTCCGCTCGAGCTCGGCCAGAAACGGTCGCAGCGACTGGTCAGGCACGCCGGGAGTGTGCCAGCCGGGTCAGTGCCGCGCACGCCAACGCGCCATCGCCGCCAACAGCTCCACCGGCGTCTGCACCGGCAGCGAGGGGTCGAGCTCGCGGTAGGCGGCTACCACGTTGGCGGCGATCCGCTCAGGGTCGCTCCAGCCGGCGAACTGCGAGATGTCGATCTCGTCGGCCGCCGCCTCGGCGTCCAGCCCCGCCCCGAAGCACTCGCGCGCCGCGGTGCGGACGTGGGTCAGGTAGCGGCGCACGTCGCGCGCGCCGCCGGCATCGGTGACCGGCCCGTGGCCGGGGACCAGCACCGCTGCGCCAAGTCGCTCGATCTCCTCGCAGGCGGCGATCCAGCTCGACAGGCTCGCCCACACGATCGGCGTTCCCTCGATGAACAGCAGGTCGCCGGTGAACACGGTGCCCGCATCGGGAACGTGGATGATCGTGTCGCCCTGGGTGTGCGCGGGGCCGAGCTGCACGAGCGCCACGTCGCGGTCGCCGACGCGCAGGTCAAGCCGGCTCTCGAACGTCTGGGTCGGCAGACGCAGCCTGATCCCCTCAAACTCGAATGTACCGAACGCGTGCTCGACGAACTGCGCCAGCTCGGGCGCCAACCCGCGGGCGGTCTTCAGCCCCTGCAACACCTCTGGCGAGAGCTGATCCATCTCGGCGGCAGCGGCCGCCGAGGCGTAGATCTCGGTCGCCGCCGGCAGCAGCTCGTTGCCGAAGCAGTGATCCGGGTTGGCGTGCGTGTTGACGGCCGCGTCGAGCGGGTGGTCGGCCAGCACGGGCGCCATCGAGTCGAGCATCTCGCGCGTCAGCCGCAGGTCGTAGAGCGTGTCGATCAGCAGCGACGTGCCGCCGGCGGTGATCAGCCCCGCGTTGCTCCAGCCCCACCCGCCGTCGGGCTGCAGATAGGCGTACAGCCCGTCGCCGAGCTCGTGCAGCCCCTTCTCGTAGGCGACCCTCACGGCTGCGGAGTATGGCCCGGAAACGCGGGCGCATGGCGAAACGCGCCCACCACCAGGACCGCCAGCGCCAGCACCAGCGCCCAGCCCGTCAGCACCAGCACGGTGGCGGTCGAACCGGCGCCGGTCAACAGCAGCCCGACTCCCAGCGGCCCCAGCCAGCCGGCGGCGAACGAGACGACCGTCGACGCGGCCTGCACACGACCCTGAAGCGCGTCCGGCGCCAGCGCGACCCGCAGGCCGGAGACGATCGCGTTGGTCGTCGGGGTGAACAGCTCGGCCGCGCCGATGATCGCCCCGAGCAGCAGCGCGTTGTGCGCAAGCGCCAGCAGTGGCAGCGTCACCGCCAGCGTCCAGGTCTCGGCGATCAGGGCCGCGCGAGCCGACACGCGGCGCGCCAGCCGCGGCGCCAACAGCGTGCCGATCAGGCCGCCGACCGCCGACACGCCGAGCATCGCGCCGACCAGCGCCGCCGACGCCCCGTGGCGCCTCGCCAGCACGATGATCAGCAGCTCCAGGCCGGTGAAGATCGGATTGCTGCAGGCGAACAGCAGCGAGCAGTCGCGGAAGAACGGCCGCTGCCACAACCAGCGCAGGCCCTCGCGAGCGCCCGCCGGCTCAAGGCCGGTCCGCTCGCCGCGCAGGTCCGATCCGATCGCCAGCTTGGTCGCCACCGAGACGGCGTACGACACGGCGTCGCCGATGAACGGCAGCGCCCGCGCCAGCCCGAACAGCGCCCCGCCCAGCGGCGGCCCGACCAGCGCCGCGCCGAACATCCGCGACTCGTTGCGCGCCACCGCCTCGCCGAGCTGCTCGGGCGCGACCAGGTTGCGCAACGCGCCGCGCTCGGCGACGTAGGTGAACACGAAGCCGGCGCCGTCGACCAGCGCCACGCCCAGGATCAGCCCGTAGGGAAGCGACCCCGCCGCCAGCGCGACCGGGATGCAGGCGAGCGCCAGCGCCCGCGCGCCGTCGCAGGCGATCATCAGCAGTCTGCGGTTGACGCGGTCGGCGAGCACGCCGGCGGGCAGCGCCAGCACCGTCACCGGAACCGCCTGCGCGAACCCGACCAGCCCCGCCTTGGACGGCGAGTGCGTGGTCGCCAGCACCAGCAGCGGGTAGGCGACCAGCGACACGCGCGAGCCCAGCGCGGACAGCGCCTGCCCGATCCACAGCAGCATGAAGTTGCGGTTGCGGCGCAGCGGCTGCTGGACGGCCATGGCACGATTCAAGCTGGTGCCGGCCCGCGACCGCGTGACGACCTCCCGGCTGTGGCTGGCGCCGCTTACGCCGGCCGCCGCCGCGGCCCTCTCGGACGACCGCGACCGCGCCGCCACGATGATCGGCGCGGGGCCGGGTCAGCGCCAGGTGACCGACAGCTCGTCGCGGCGGCCGAAGCGCTCCAGGTGCGAGCCGACCACCTCGCGCAGCCGCTTGAGGTCCTCCGCCTCCTCCGCGCTGACGACCAGTCGCAGCTCGCCTTCGGCGGCGAGCAGGTCGCAGCGCCCGGCGTCGAACTCGATGTAGCCGCTGTCGGGGCCGAACTCCGCCGCCAGCTTGTGGCCGAAGTGCTTGCACAGCTGGCGCATGTACGGGACCGGCCTGCCGGTTGCGACCTCGGCGTGCGAGGTGAGGGTGCTGGTCATCGCCGCCAGGTTAGCCAGCCAGCCACGCGGCGCCCCGCGCGTACAGCTCCTGCACCTCGGGTCCGACCAGGCCCGGCATGTCACGCTTGACGGGGTAGCCGATCTTCGCCTGGATGTAGGCGAGGTGCCGGTAGCCGACCGGGAACTGGGTCAGCAGCCCGTCGTCCAGCGCCGGCCCGGGCCCGCCGCTGACGGGTGTGAGCCGGTCGATCTCGTAGATCGGCTGGCGCAGGACCATCCCCCAGCGACCGTCCCGGCGCTCGAGGAAGTCGTAGAACCGTCCCGCGCAGACCACATCGCAGGCCACGCCCTCGACCTCCGTCCGCTGCGTGATCGTCATCTTGGACTGGCAGATCGCCCGGTCGCCGCCGACATCGACGGACATCCCGCCCAGGAAGTGCAGGATCCGCACCCCCCGCTCAAAGCCCTCGTGGCTGACGCGGATGAAGTCCGCGTAAGGACCCTGGAACCAGGTCGCCATCATCACCCCGTCGTCGTGCCAGACGGTCGCAAAGCGCTCCCAGTCACCGGCGTCGCGCCACAGCACCCAGTTCTCGACCAGCGCGCGGATCGCGAGCTCGTCGGCCCGCGGGTCGCCGGTCACGCAAACGCCCCGTCGGGTGCGAACGTCCCGGGGGGCGCGCCCGGGATCTGGCTGGTCGGCGGGATCGGCGGTCCGATCCGGCCCTCGAGGTCCGGCGTGCCGTAGGTGTGGAAGGTGTCGATCGTCTTTACGCCCCACGCCTGCCCACGCGCGCGCTCGCCCTGCGTCCAGGCGACCGGCTCGTAATCTGGGTCGTAGATGAAGTGCGTCCCGGTCGTGACCTCGACCCGGTTTCCGCCGGGCTCGTACACGTACAGGAACAGCCCCTGGGCGACCGCGTGCTTGGAGGGCGCCATCTCGATCGGCACGTCGGCGTCGAGGAACAGGTCGGCCGCGCGCAGCACCTCCTCGCGCGTGTCGACGAACCAGGCGAAGTGGTGCAGGCGACCGCTCCGGAGGGGCCCGCTCGGCATCCCGCCTCGCATACTGCCGGGCCCCTCCGGAGTCATCCGGCTCCCGGCATGGTCGGCGACGTAGATCAGCTCGTGGGCGGCGATCGTCAGCGACATCCAGGCGCCCGCCTCGATCCCGTCCTCGAGCACCACCTGCTCGTACAGTCGGAAACCCAGCTGCTCCATGCTGAAGCGCCGGTTGGCCGCCACGTCCGCGCACAGCAGGTTGACGTGATCGAAGCGCTTCACCGCCGCCCCGCGATCGACGTGGCGCTGGGGCACGTTGCGCAGCCGCGGGCGCAGGTGCTCGGGTGCGACGTAGCGGTCCTGCTCGTAGAACAGCTCGAGGCGATGGCCGTCCGGGTCGGTGAACCGGAACGCCGGCCCGTGGCCATGGTCGCCCTCGATCCAGCCGCCGCCCAGCCCGGTCGCCTCCACACCCGCGACCCGGCACCGCAGCGCCTCCGGGCTCCAGGCGCGGATCGCAATGTGACCCAGCCCCGCCTGCGGCGCCTCGGTCAGCTTCAGGCCGTACGGCTGGGTCTCGCCCCAGCCGCGCAGGAACACAGACTGCCCCTCCCGGTGCTCGATCTCCATCCCGAACAGGTCGGTGAAGAAGCGCAGGCTCTCGTCCGCGAGCGGGGTCAAAAGCTCGGCGTGGGCGATGTGGGCGAGATCGGGGGGTTCGGCGGTCATCAGCCCTCCACCCGCGCGCGCAGGCCGTCGAGGTCATACGACAGCTCCCGGTCGGCCAGCTTCGCGCGCTTGACCCGCTCGCGCGCCTCGCGCTCAAGCGACGCCGCCAGCACCTCGTCGACCCGCTCGACCTCAACCACGGCGATCCCGTCGGCGTCGGCCACGACGATGTCGCCCTGGCGGATCACGGCCCCGCCGACCACGACCGGCTCGCCGATCGTCCCCGGGGTGTCCTTGACTGCGCCGCGGACGCGCACCCACCGCGCCCAGATCGGCAGCCCCAGCTCGCGCAGCTCCTCCACGTCGCGCACCGACGCGTCGATCAGCACCGCCGCCGCGCCGCATGCCCGCGCGGAGGTGGCCAGCAGGTCGCCGACCAGCGCCACCGGCCGCGGCTCGGGCATCGTCAGCACCAGCACCTCGCCGTCCTGCACCGAGTCCATCACCGCGTGGACCATCAGGTTGTCGTCCTGGGCGCAGTGCACCGTCCGCGCCGGGCCGGCGACCCGCGATCCGGGGACGATCTGGTGCAGGTCGACGTCGACGTAGCCGCGCCGTCCGCCCGCCTCGTAGACGGTCGCGGAGCCCAGCCGGGCCAGCTCGCTCAGCGTGCTCACAGCGAATCGACCACCTGTGGAGTGACGCGCTGGAAGGCCTCCGCCTGGCGGATCGCCTGGTCGCCGGACGAGCGCCGCGCGTGGTTGCCGCGGTGGTCGGCGCGCTGCTCGTAGTAGGTGACCAGGTAGGCCTGCGCCTTCATCTCGCCCATCGCGGCCAGCTTGGCGGGCATCGCGGATGTGATGTCGACGAACGTCGTCGGGGTGAAGTTGCACAGCTCCGGCTGGTGGGGCTCAAACAGGAACATCTCCGGCGGACGCACGGTCGCGAACGCGCTCTGCACGCCGGCGCCGGCGGCCAGGCCGCGGGCGCGGGCGACAGCGGCGTAGGCGACCGGATGGTCGGGATTGAACGGGTCGGCGTCGGTGTGGGTGATCAGCACGTCGGGAGCGAACTCGCGGATCTGGTCGGCGATCGTCTCCAGGGCGGCCGTGTCGATCGCCAGCGGGTAGTCACCGAGGTCCAGGCAACGGAAGTCGCCGCCCAGGTGCGCCGCGGCGCGCTCGGCCTCGCCGTGCCTGATCTGCTTCACGTTCTCGACGGTCTGTCCGTCCTGCTTCCACAGCTCGCCCGACTCGCCGCGTTCGCCATAGGACAGGGCGATCACGCGCGCGTCGCCGCCGCCGCCGGTGGTGACCGCGATCGCGCCGCCGGCGCGCCACACGAAGTCCGCGGAGTGCGCGCCGATCACGAGCATCCGGCGGCTCACCAGGGATCGGATCCCGCGACCCGCCGCGTGTTGACGACCGCCATCACATGCACCTCCGCGTCGCTGAACCCGGCACCCAGCAGCCGGTCGACCATGATCCCCATCCCGTCGGCCACCGGCGGGTTGAACACCTGCCCCAGGTCGGTCGACAGGACCGAGTGCTCGGGGCCGACGGCGCGGATGTTCGAAAGCCACGTCTCCCACGCGATCTTGCCGGTGTGCGGCGTGGTCATGCAGCGCTCGAGCAGCGCGCCGCGCCCGGCCAGCGCGCGCTGGTCTCCGATCCCCAGGTCCTGCGCCGGGAACTCGGGGTGCGTGATCACGATCTGCGTCACGCCGGCCGCGACCGCCGCGTCGGCCACGGCGAAGATCTCGTCGCGCGCCAGATGCCCGGTCGCCAGCGCCAGACCGTGGCGCGCGATCAGTCCCAGCACCGTGACCAGCTCGGGCAGCACCCGCCCCTCGCCGTCGACGACGGGCACGGGCTCGATCTCGATCCCCTGCTCGCGCAGGTCGCGCTGGAGCGCCACCCAGACCGGCACGCGAACGCCGGGCGGCGCGTCACGCTCGTGGGACTCGTTGACCGAGTCGACCGTCGGCAGCCACACGGTGCGGGCG
>JBOGYE010000108.1:0-4378 GCA_050696635.1 Solirubrobacteraceae bacterium
GTGCTCACGTACGAGCCGATTGTGCCGAAAGAGAGTCAGATGGACGCTCGCACGCGAACAGCTCGCCGGAGCGGCTTGGTGCTCGTGATCATGACGGCGCTCGCGGCGAGCGGCTGAGGCGTCACCGCCGCGATCAGCAACGCCGTCGATCCGGCGGCGCAGGCGGCGACCGTCGTCCGGGCGGCGCTGCGCACGGCGAAGATCGACGGGTTCCGGATCCGTGCAACGCTGACGATGGCCGCCAACGGTAGCTCCGGGCAAGTCCGCCTGTCAGGCGTGATGGACACCCGCACCGGCGTCCAGGACCTGACCGAGCGCCTGCGGGTCGGCCGGCGCACGGTCTCGCTGCACGAGCTGGAGCGAGCCGGCAGGGTGTACATGAACCTGCGCGGCCTTCCGGGCGTGTCGCGCGCGCTCGGCTCGCGGCCGTGGATCGAGCTCGACATCGGACGCTCGGAGGGGATCTCGGACCCGTCGTCGCACTACGATCCGGCCGAGTTCGTTCAGTTCCTACGGACCCCCGGGATGCGCGTGCGCGTGATGGCATCGCAGGCGGTGGCCGGCGTCCACGCGACCCTCTACCGCGCCGACATCGACCTTGGCCGCTACGTGCGCGCCGCTCCTCGCCGCCTGCGGGCGAGCACCCGGCTGCTGGTGTCGTACGTCGAACGGGCCGTGGGCAGCCACGTCCTGCCCGAGGACGTCTGGGTCGACGGCTCGGGCCTGATCCGCCAGCTCAGCTGGGGCTACACGGAGTGCGTCGCCGGCGAGAGCGTGAGCACGGGGATGCTGATCGACTTCTCGGACTTCGGTCGCCAGCGGGTCAGCGCGCTCCCCGCCGCCGCCCACACCCGGGACATCACGCCGCTGGTCAAGGCGTCGCTGGCGCGGGTGGAGCGGATGCACATCGTCGGCTGCGACAACGGCAGCCCGGCCTGATTGCCGAGGCTTGGGGAGTTTCGAACAGCATTCGGTAGAAAGTCCCAAACCCCCGCGACCGTCGAGCCGAGCCGCGCTCAGGGTTCCCGACTTGGCAAGTGGCGGTAGCCGGCGCGTGGCTGGGCGCGACTGGCGACGCACGCGGGATGAGTCGATGCCAAAGCATCGGCGATTCCCACGGGTGGCGCCAGGCACGTCCAGACGCCGCCGGATGCCGTCAATTGCTAAGTCGGGGGCCCTCAGACGCCGGCAGCGGCGGTGCGGCGCTGGAAGACCGCGTTGATGATCGCGATCGCGACCCCGCCGAGGAAGATCAGCGTTCCGAGCACGAACACCTGCGGCGGGATCCCGACCTTGACCGCGCCGTAGACCCACAGCGGGAAGGTCAGCGTCTGACCGGCGACGAAGTTGGTGATGATGAAGTCGTCGATCGACATCGCGAACGCCAGCAGGGCCGCCGCGATGATCCCGGGGAAGATCAGCGGCAGCGTGACCTTGGTGAACGCCGTCCACGGGCCGGCGCCGAGGTCGGCGGCGGCCTTCTCGATCGAGCGGTCCAGTCCCAGCACGCGCGCGCGGATCACGACGACCACGAACGCGACGTTGAAGGTCACGTGAGCGATCAGGATCGTGCCCAGCCCACGCGGCACGTCAAGGGTGATGAACAGCGACAGCATCGCCGCCCCGACGACCACCGACGGCGCGGCGATGTCGGTGAAGATCGTCGCGTCGATCGCGCCGCGGCCGAGAAAGCGGTGGCGCGCCAGCGCCAGCGCCAGCGGAGTCCCGATCACGATCGAGATGAAGGTCGACGCGAACGCTATCTCCAGCGAGTGCACGAGCGCGTTGGTCAGGTCGGAGATGTCGAACATCTGCGAGTACCACGTGGTGGTGAAGCCACTCCAGTGGAACGTCAGCCTGCCGGCCGGGGCGACGTTGAAGCTGTAGACGATCATCACGATGATCGGGACGATCGTGTACAGGATCACAATCCAGGTGTACACCGGCAGCACCAGCCGGCCCAGGCGCAGGCGTCCGCGTGCCGCCGAGGGCGCGGGCGCCTTGGCGGGCGCCGACGGTGCGGCGAGCGTCTCGATCGCGCTCATACCACGGCCTCCTCGAGCGCCTCGGTGCCGAACGTGCGCGCGTACAGGAAGATGATGATCAACAGCGCCGCCATCAGGATCGAGGACAGCGCCGATGCGGTCGGGTAATCGAGGTTCTCCAGATAGGCGGTCTGGATCACGTTGCCGACCATCGTCGTGCCCGGGCCGCCGAGGATCGAGGCGTTGACGTAGTCGCCGACGTTGGTCACGAACACGAGCAGGAAGCCGGCGAAGATCCCCGCCGTCGACAGCGGCAGGATCACCTTCGTGAACACTGACACCTGATTGGCGTACAGGTCACCGGCCGCTCGCACCACGCGGCGGTCGATCTTCTCGATCGCCACGTACAGCGGTAGCGCCATGAACGGCAGCGCGTTGTACGTCAGGCCGGCGATCACCGCGAACGGAGTCGACAGCACGTGCGTGCTCTGCGGGATGATCCCCCAGTTCTTCAGCGTGCCGAGCACGATCCCCTGGTCGGACAGGATGAACTCCCAGGACAGCGTCCGGATCACGAACGAGACGAAGAACGGCAGCAGGATCAGGAACAGGTAGGTGGACTTGTGGACGCCGCCGTGAAACGCAATCCAGTAGGCCATCGGGTAGGAGATCAGCAGCGTGGCGACGGTCGAGATGGCGCCGTACTCGAACGAGCGCAGGAACTCGTGGTGGTACTGCTGGAGCACCGTCCAGAACTCCGAGAAGTGCCAGTCAAGGACGTAGCCGGTGTCCGGGTTGCCCGTCTGCAGCGACACCGACAGCACGGCGATCAGCGGTACGACGAAGAAGATCGCCAGCCACAGACCGCCCGGCAGCCCGAGCGTGTACGGGGTCCAGCGCCGTCCGAGCCGTCCGGGCCGGCCGCTCCGGCCGGCGGTGGCCGACACGCTCACGGGCGCAGGCTCACGACTGGATGATCGGGTTGAAGGTGCCGTTCCAAGCCTGGAACTCGTTGTAGGTCTTGTACACGTAGTACTGGTTGGCGGCGGCGTTCATCGTGGCCGTTGGGAACACCAGCGGCGACTTGCCGACAGCCGGATCGGACTTGAGCAGAATCGGCTTGGCGTCCGGGACCGGCGTGACGTAGTTGACCCAGTCGGCCACCTCGGCCGCGATCTTGGGCTGGTAGTAGAAGTTCATCCATTTCAGCGCGCTCACCGGGTTGGCGGCGTGCACCGGGATCAGCATGTTGTCGGTCCAGACCATCATCCCCTCCTTGGGGACGACGAACTTCAGGTGCGGGTAGCCGCTGTTGTTGGCCTGGTAGATATCGCCCGACCACGCCTGCGTGATCCAGGTGTCGCCGTTCTCCAGCGCCTTGATGTAGCTCTGGTCGTAGTACTGGCGCACGAGCCCGTTCTGGCGCTGCTTGGTCAGCAGCGCCGCGGCCTTGTTCCAGTCCGACTGCGTCGAGGAGACCGGCTTGATCCCCAGCGCCAGCAGCCCGAGCGAGCCGAGCTCGGTGTTGTCGCTCATCATCCCGACGTGGCCCTTGAAGGCGGGGTCGAACAGGTCATGGACGCTGGTGATCTCGCGCTTGGTCAGGCGCGGGTCATACGCGATCCCGGTGAAGCCCGACTGCCAGGCGGTCGTGTAGGTGTTGCCGGGGTCGTAGCTGGGGTTCTTGTTCAGCGGGCCGGCGTACTTGAAGAAGTTGGGGATCTGCGAGTGGTCGAGCGGGATCGCCCAACGGTTGATGTGCAGCACCTCGTTCAGCTGCCAGGTGTCGTTCGTCATCACGAGGATGTCGTAACCGATCGACTGGCCCGCCTGCAGCGTCGGCGCGATCTTGGCATAGAACGGCGCGTTGTCCTGGATCACCTCGAAGTAGTTGACCTTGATCCCGGTTGCCTTGGTGAACTGGTTCAGCGACGGGTGCTGGCCGTGGCTGGTGTCGATGTACAGCGGCCAGTTGGCGAAGTCCAGCGTGGTGGTCGGCTTCTGCTTGCGCCACCACGCCGCCCAATCGGTACCGGACTGCGCCTTGTGGGTGCTGGAGACGGCGGTGCCGGCCACGCCGCAGGCGCTGAGCAGCGCGCCCACGCCGAGAGCGCTCGCGCCCGCGAGCGCGCGGCGACGGGTGTAGCGCGGCTCGGTCAGCCCCCGAACGAGCGCGGGGTCGATGGTCTGGTGGTCGTCGGTCTCGCGCATCGGGGTCTGTCTCCTTTGGCTTGCTTAATGGTTCGTTTCGTGGGTGCGGCGACACCGACAGCGGTCATCGGCGGACACCGGGCCAGCAGAGCACTTAGTGCTCTGCGCCGTAAGTGGCGTCCCACCGAGAGTGGCCGCTGACGGTGCCCGGCCAGGACGCAGGATCGAAGCTGTAGCGGCGC
>JBOGYE010000109.1:0-7460 GCA_050696635.1 Solirubrobacteraceae bacterium
GTGTATCGCTCCAAGGTCTACGACCTGCCCGAGATGTCGCGCACGGCCAAGGGACGCGCGCTGGTCAATGTGCTGCCGCTGCGGGAGGGCGAGCGCGTCCAGTCGGTACTGTCGACGCGCGACTTCACGGAGGGGCGCTACCTGGTGTTCGCGACTCGCGACGGCGTCATCAAGAAGACCGAGTTCGGGGTCTACAACACGCCGATCAAGGCCGACGGGATCATCGCGATCAACATCCGCGACCAGGACGAGCTGATCGCCGTGCGTCGCACGAGCGGCTCGGATGACGTGATCATGGTCTCTCGCTCAGGCCAGGCGGCACGCTTCTCGGAATCGCAGGTCCGCGCGATGGGTCGTGACACCAGCGGCGTGCGCGGAATGAACGTCTCCCAGGCTGGCAACGCCGTGCTGGCGATGGACGTGGCGCGCGACGACCAGGAGCTGCTGGTCGTGACCGAGAACGGCTACGGCAAGCGCACCCCGATCCCCGAATACCCGGTCAAGGGCCGCGCGACGATGGGCGTCAGGACAATCGCCCTGACCGACCGCAAGGGCGCGCTGGCCGGCGCGCTGGTCGTACGAGAGCATCAGGAGCTGGTGTTCATCTCCCAGAACGGGATGGTGCAGCGCACCTCGGTACGCGAGATCAACCGCTACGGCCGCGCCTCGCAGGGCGTGCGGGTGATGAAGATCCGCGATGACGACCAGGTCTCTGCGGTCGCGCTGGTGGTCGAGTCCGAGGCCGACTCGGCGGGCCCGGTCAGCGACGGGCAGCCGCTTGCCGACGGGCAGCCGGACGGCGCCGCGGAGCTGCCGTTCAGCGACGAGCCGTCGCCCGCCGACGAGCCGCCGGAACCGTCACCCGACGTGTGATCGAGCGGTGCGCGCGGTAGCCGCGCGCAGGCAGGATCGAGATCGTCAGCCGCCACCTGCCCGCCGGCAGCCTCGCCGTCACGACAAAGCGCGTCGCCGACCGGCGCCGAACCCGCGGGCGCCGCGTCCGGTGATGGGCCGCGCGCGCGATCACCCGGATCCGGCCCCGGCCGGCGGTGAAGCGGACCGTGAACGCGATCCGGCCCCCGGATTGGTGGATCCGTGAGATGGCGATCCGGACGGCGCGCGCCCTGGCGCCCTGAGGCGGTGGCCCACCACCACCGCTACCACCACCACCACTCGTCACGATCGGCTGCCCGGACCACGAGCACGAATCCTCGTTGCGCTCGCAGGCGGGCAACTGGGCCAGCTGCGCCGACCACGTGAACACAAGTGGATCGGCGTTGTTGCCGCCGTCCGGGAAGACCTCGGTATCCCCCTGTGCTCCCGTCGCGGCGCCCATCGCACAGACGAGCTGGCAGGCGAGATCAGGGTCGGAGTTGAGGATGTTGTCGCGGTGGCCCCAGCAGCCGCTCTGGTCACTCGGGCTGCAGCTGAGGTTGCTACTGGCGCCGTTGGCGCCCAGCCCGTCCTGGTACATCCACAGCACGAATGCCTGCAGCGGGTCGGTGGCGCCGGCCCAGATCGACGCGATCCCGTCGCTTGGGTAGGCCTCGCCGGGATCGTCGTTGTTGCCCAGCCACGGCGAGGCCTGCCGGTAGGGAGTGATCGTGGAGCTCCCGTCCGGGTCCGTGCCGGCGTCGGCTCCCTGCTGCGCGATCTGATCCCAGTCGTCGGCCAGGCCCGACTCGGGCGGCAGTCCCCGGGCGGTCCGCTCGAGCTGGGTGAGCACGAACAGCTGCTGCGGGATCGTCAGCGCCGTCCAGTTGTCGGGCAGCACCAGCGGTCCCAGGCTCTCATCCTGGCGAAAGCCGTTGTAGGTGGCCAGCTCCTGGCAGCTCGCGGACTGGGTGGGGCAGTTCTGCACGTCGGAGCCGACGGTCTCGTTGAGCGCCGGGTTGTTGGGCGGCGCCGGGTTGCCGCCCAGGCTGCCGGTCACGTCGCCGGCGATCGTCGTGGTGGCGCTCTGCCAGCTGGCGGTGATCGTGAACGGACCGACGGTCGTCAGGCTGGTGACGTCGGGCAGCACGACGACCCCGTTGGCGTCGGCCGTGATCGGCCCCGCGTCGCCCGGGAAGAAGTACTGGCCGTTGAAGCCCGCCGAACCAGAGACTGAGATGTCGACGTTGGCCCCGGGGGCCGGGCTGCCGTCGCAGCTGACGGTGAGGTCCGGTGGGCTCGCGCTGCCGCCGCCGATCGGCACGTCGACCGCGGTGGAGGCCGGCGTGATCGCCGGGGCGGCGCAGGACGTGTCCGCGCCGGCGGCGGGGGCCAGCGCGAGCAGCGCTGACGCCGCGAGCAGCGAAACGGCGAGCCTCGCATTACGAACACCCCTCCCGCACATCGCCCGCGGATCGTACCGGCCGATGTCGGGCCGGTCCAGCGCGACCGGCGGTTTCCGCCGCCGGGATTCGATACGCTTCCAGATACCAGAGAAAGGAGGTGGTCCGAGCTTGTCTGACAGTCATTGCGGGACCCTGGAGGTGTCCGGCCGCTAGGTCGGAGGCTGACCCCGCTTAGCGGAGTCCACCCGAGGCACCGCCGTGAACCGCCGCCGGTACTGGTCCCTTCCGGCAACCCAGGCCGTCACGGAAATGCAGCCGCCTTGCGAGGGGCGCCGCGCCGCCGGCGCCCCTCGCCGCATCTGCAGCGCTGACATCCCGGTACTCTCGGGGCATGTGCCGAAACATCAGGACGCTCCACAACTTCGAGCCGCCCGCGACCGATGATGAGGTTCGCGCGGCGGCGCTTCAGTATGTGCGCAAGATCAGCGGCTTCAGCAAGCCGTCGCGAGCCAACGAGCAGGCGTTCGAGGATGCAGTCGACGCCGTCACCGTGGCATCGGCCGCGCTGCTGCGGGCGCTGACCACGAGCGCGCAGCCGCGCGACCGCGAGGTCGAGGCCGCGAAGGCTCGGGCGCGCGCCGCGCAGCGCTTCGCCGCGTAGCTGCTCAGGCCGCCAGGTAGGCGCGCCAGGCGGCGGGGATCGTCGGGCTGGCGACGTGGATGAAGACGTTCGGGTTCGGGGTGCGCGGCTCGCGCCGCAGGTGCATCCCGACCTGGCGCGGGTGCAGGTCGCCCTTGCGCCGGTTGCACGGAGCGCATGATGCGACGATGTTGTCCCAGCTCGACGGTCCCCCTTTGGAGCGCGGCACGACGTGGTCGACGGTCAGGTTGGCGCGCGATCCGCAGTACTGGCAGGTCCAATCGTCGCGGGCGAACACGGCGCGGCGCGTGATCTTGCGCCGGTGCGTGTCGCGCGGCACGCGAACGTAGCTGACCAGCCTGATCACGACCGGTCGATCGATCGTGGTGCTGGCCGAGTGCAGCTGCCAGTCGGCTCGCTCGATCATCTCGGCGCGCTCCTTGAGCAGCAGGACGACCGCGCGGCGCACCGTGCAGACATTGATCGGCTCATAGGTCGCGTTCAGTACGAGCACCCGGCCGATCTCCCGCCCGCGCCGCTGGTGCTCCCATTGCGGCGTGGGCCTCGGTGGCTCGGTTGCTGTCAGGCGGGCCATGGCGAACGCTGGCGCCAGTCTATCCGGCGCCCCCGCCGGCCCCCGCCGCACCGTGGATCGGCCCCAACGCGATCAGGCGGCCGGGAAGCTGCCCAGCACGCGCAGATGCTCGACGCGCTCACGCAAACGGGCCAACGCGGCGGCGACGCCGGGGTCGTCCTCGCGCCCTTCGATGTCCACGAAGAACATGTAGCGCCCAAGGCCCTGCCGGCGAGGCCGCGACTCGATCCGGGTCATGTTCACGTCCCGCGCCGCCAGCTCCCCCAGGCATGCGACCAGCCACCCCGGCGCTTCGGAGCCGGCCCCCCAGAACACGATCGCGGTCTTCCACGAACTCTGCGGCCCGGCCGCCTCGTCTTCCTCGCCGGCGGCTCGCTCCCTGGCCAGCCAGACGAAGCGCGTCTCGTTGCCTGCGCTGTCCTCGATCCCCGCCAGTAGCACCGTGCAGCCGTAGCGCTCGGCCGCCAGGCGGCTGCCGATAGCCGCCCACGGCGGCTCCTGACCGGCCACCATCCGGACTGCGTCGGCCGTCGAGCTGGCCGCCAGCACCGGCACCCGCGCCAGCCGGGTGCGCAGGAAGTGGCCACACTGAGCGTTGGCCTGCGGGTGCGAGATCACCGTCTGGACCTGCTCGATCGAAACCCCGGGGCGCGCGATCAGGCAGTGCTCGATCGGCGCCACGACCTCGCCCACGATCCGCACCTCGTCGGTCTCGAAGGCCAGCGCGTCGAGGGTCGCATTGACCGAGCCCTCGAGCGAGTTCTCGATCGGGACCAGCGCACGCGTGACGAGCCCGTCGCGAACTGCCATCACCGTGTCGTAGATCGTCACCAGCGGCACCATCTCGAACTCGTGCCCGGCCGTGTCCGCGAGCAGCGCGTCCTGCGTGTTGGTCCCCTCGGGGCCGAGATAGCCGACCCGCATTCCGCTCAGCGGCCGAGCGCCGCCGCGTCCCCGTCCCCGTCCCCGTCGGCTGGGCCCTCGATCGCCGCCCTGACCGCCTCGTCCTCCTCGGGCGACAGCTCCAGCGTGCCCTGGCCCTGGCGGACCTGCTTGGCGTACAGCCGCGCCTGGTCTCGGTGGTAGATCGCGCTCAACACGACGCCGCTGCGGCGCGCGTCAAGGAGCGCCAGCGAGATCGATTGGCGCCCTGACATCTCGCGGTACGCGTCGTAGCGGACGACCGAGCTATGTGCGATCGCGCCGTCGAGCCGCACCTCGGCGGTCCCCATACGGGCCTCGAGTCCGGCGGCGACGTCCTCGACGTAGCCGTGCAGCGCCTCGAACTGGCCCTGCAGAGAGGCCGCGTGCGCGACCAGGTCCCGGCGCCGATCGCCGAGCACGGCGCTCTGCTGGGCGCGCAGCCGGCGCAGGCGCAACGCGAGCCAGATGCAGCTCAGCAGCGCCACGATCGCCACGGCCCCGGCCGCCAGGGCGACGATGCCGGTGGTGCTGCTCAACCCGTGCACCGCCACAAGGATAGGCGCGGACCGCGCCCCGCGCGGCCCGCCCCGGCGCGCCCGCTCGGCCTGCGCGCCCGCGCGCCCGGCGAAGTCCGCCGCCGCTACGGGAACGTGACCGTGTAGGTCTTGGAGTTGTTCGCCACGTCGTGCTCCCCGCGGACCTTCTCGACCTGGGCGGTGATCGTCTGCGTCCCGGCGGGAGCGGGGCTCGGGAGCTTGACGTCGCAGGTGTAGCTGCTACCGGCCTGCGTCTGAGGGACTGTCGCCGTGCCGGCGATGCTGGTCCCGTTGACCGACACCTTGCAGACGACCCCGGTCTCGGTGTTCTGGCCGCTGTTCTTGAAGTGCAGGGTGAAGGTCGGCTGTTTGCTCGAGGCGGTGTTGGTCGACGACGGGTCGAGCGTCGTGCCTGCGACGCTGACCGAGTCGAGCTCATGCCCGTGAGATCCGGGCGCGAGCTTGGCCGGCTTGGTGCCCGGGAGCGTGACATGCAGCTCTGAGGCGATGAAGGACCGCGCAAGCCAGTCGAGGCTTGGCAGGAACTGGCCCATCGGCAGACCGCTGAAGCGAACCCCGGCGGCGTGCATCGCGCGGTAGATCTCCGGCGCGACATAGCCCTTGTAGACGGCGTCGGAGCCGTAGAAGAACGACATGTCCATGGTGATCGTTTGGACGGCGCCGGCGCTGGTGCTGCCACCGCTGAGCGCAGGTTGGATCTCGTTGGCTATCCCGGATATCCCATCGCGTCGCATTCGCAGCACCAGCAATAGGTAGGTGTTGGCGCTGTGCATCTGGCTGGGAACGCTCAGCTGCTGCGCGGTGTGCAGTAGTGTGGCTGCCGTCGAGTGGGCGCCGTTCACCGCCGTCTGCACCGTGGTCTCACCGGCCGGCCCCGTCGCGTTGCTGAGTGCCGTGAACAGGGCTGAGCCGTTCGCGTTTGACCGCGTCACCAGCGAAGAGACCTGGCTGGTGTAGTCCTGCAGGGCGCTGTTGTCGGCGCTCACCGCGCAGCTGTGAACCCCGAGCGCGATCACCACGATCACGACCAGCAGCAGCCCGAGCGCGACCGCCCGCCGGATCTGGACGTTCTGCTGGTCGGAGCCTCCAGGCGGTCGGCGCCCGGGACCGGACGGCCGTCGCTGGCGCGCGCCTACGCGGGTGCCTGCGCGAGGTCTTGAACGAGGCTCTCTGCGAGGCGGTTCGTCGGCCTCGTCGAAGAACGACAAGCGGGATCGCTCCTTAGGATCTGGTGAAGCGCCAGTATGACCGGCTGGACGGCGCCACAGGCAACTGCGCAAGCGCTCGTGCAGCGAGCGGGACCGGCGCCGCGCGCACGCGCCGGGCGCAGGGACCGCCGCACGCGCGTGGAACAGCGCCACCATGCCGCGACGCGATACCGACGCGCCGACCGTCGCCAGCGGGACCGCCCGCACCGTCGCCGTCGCGCGCGCGCCGGCGAGTGCGCCGATGGTGCTCGGTCGCTATGCCCTTGGCGCCCGCCTCGGCAGCGGTGCCTTCGGGAGCGTCTGGCGGGCGCGCGACGAGCGCCTCGAGCGCGACGTGGCGGTCAAGATCCTGGCCCGTGACCGGGTGACCGGCGGACGCTTCGAGCGCGAGGCCCGCGCGGCCGCGCGACTGTCGCACCCGGCGATCGTGACCCTGTACGAGGCGGCGGTCGACGACGAGGGGGCCTACCTGGTGTCGGAGCTGGTTCGGGGCGTGACGCTTGGCCGGCTGCTCGACGAGGGACGGCTGTCTGACCGCGACATCGTCGAGGTGGCGATCGCCCTGTGCGACGCGCTGGAGCACGCCCACGGGCACGGCGTCGTGCACCGGGACATCAAGCCATCCAACGTCCTGGTCCCCGAGCGCCAAAACGGCGCCGGGCCGGCGGCCAAGCTGACCGACTTCGGCGTCGCGAGCGTGGCCGGCGGCGGCTCGCTGACGCGCACCGGCGACGTCCTCGGGACGCTGGCCTACATGGCTCCCGAGCAGGCCGCTGGGATCCAGGCGGGACCGGCGGCCGACCTGTATTCGCTGGCGCTGGTCATCTATGAGGCGTTGACCGGCGTCAACCCGCTGGCGGGTGCGTCCGGCTCGACCTCGCAGCGTCGGCGCGGTATGCGCCCGGCGCCGCTGCGCCGCCAGCGGCGCGACCTGCCCGCGGATCTCGGGTACGCGATCGACCGGGCCCTCGCGTCGGCGCCCCGTGACCGCGGCAGTGTCGCCGACCTGCGGGATGCGCTGGGCGCGGCCCGACCGCGCCTGTGCGACGAGCCCGGGGTGGTCGCTGACCCGTGGACGACGCTCGTGCGCCGTGGGCGCGCCGTCGAGTCACCCCGGGCGCAGCCGTTCGCTGCCACCGATGTGACCGCCACACGCCGTGCCGGCCGCCTGGGGCGCAGCGACGACCCCGGGGCCGACCCCGGGGTCGACCCCGGCCACGGCCCAGGACTGCGCCGTTCGCTGCCCCCGCCCAGCGC
>JBOGYE010000110.1:0-5838 GCA_050696635.1 Solirubrobacteraceae bacterium
CGGCCGTGGTGCATCGCCACCATGTGCTCGGAACGCGTTTCGGTCCAACGGCAGGGACGTCCGGTCGCGCGCGCCAGGGCGCCCATGAGGATGTCCTCGACGTCAAAGCCCTTGCCGCCGAAGCCGCCGCCGACGTCGGGCGCGATCACGCGGACCTGCTCGGGCTCGAGCCCGAGCATCAGTCCCAGCACCATCTTGTCCTGGTGCGGGGTCTGGGTGGAGATGTGGATCGTCAGCTTGCCGTCATCGAACACCGCGCGGGTGGAGCGCGGCTCGATCGGACAGGCGAGCAGGCGCGGGCTCTCGTTGGCGCCGGTCACGACGACCTCGCAGTCGTCGAAGATGTGCTCGTCGGGCTCGGCGACCGGCACGTGGTGGCAGACGTTGGTGCCCACCTCGTCGAAGATCACGACCTCGTTGGTGGCGGCCTTGCGCATGTCGACGACCGCGGGCAGCGGGTCGTAGTCGACGAACACCAGCTCCGCGGCGTCGGCCGCCCGGTCGCGGCTGGGCGCCACCACCGCGGCGACGATGTCGCCCACGAACCGAACCCGCTCGGACGCCAGCGGCGGGCGCGACATGCCCGCGTCGATCCCGATGAACGGGGGCGCGGCATACGGGGGCAGCTCCAGCTCGGCGGCAGCGAACACGTCCACGCCGGGCAGCGCCGCGGCCTCAGAGGCGTCGACCGAGACGATCTTCGCGTGCGCCAGGTCCGAGCGCACGAACGCGACGTGGAGCTCGCCCTCGATCGGCGCGTCGTCGACGTAGCGTCCCTGGCCGAGCAGGAAGCGGGGATCCTCACGGCGGCGTACTCGTTGTCCGACTATGGTGGCGATGGCCTGCCCCTTCCTCTTGACGTGACGGCGGCGAATGATACGGGGCGCCCGCTGCCTCGCCAGCCGATCCGTGCGGCGAGCGCCGCCAATCGGCGCTAGCTCGGGTCGGTGAACTGCGCCGGCCGCTTCGTCAGCGCCGCGGTCGCGGCCGCGAGTTGGTTGGGCGAGCCGAGCAGGCCCAGCTGCAGCTGCGCCTCGAGCGCCAGCGTCCGCTCGCGCGAGCCGGTCCACGCCTCCTCGTACAGCCGCTTGGCGGCGCGCACCGCGTCGGGCGACCGCTGAGCGATCTCCGCCGCCAGCGCCCGCGCGGCGGTCAGCGGATCCTCGGAGAGCCGGGTCACGAGCCCTAGCCGGTGCGCCTCGGCGCCGACGACGATCCGGCCGGTGTAGGTCAGCTCGCGAGCCACGTCTGAGGCGACCAGCCGCGGCAGCGTGCGGGTGATCGACATGTCGGGGATCAAGCCGAGCTTGACCTCCATCACCGACAGGCGAGCGTCTGGGGCGGCGATCCGGATATCGGCCGCGAGCGCGATCTGCAGACCGCCGCCGAAGCAGGCGCCGTGCAGCGCGGCGATCACCGGCACCGGCAGCTCAAGCCAGCCGTGGGCGGCGCGCTGGGCGCGGTTCGGCGAGCTTCCCTCGCCTCGGACCCACGCGATGAACCGTTCGATCCCGAGCTCGCCGATGATCGACGGGGCGTCGAGCCCGGAGCAGAAGCTCGGCCCCTCGCCGTGCAGCACGACGGCCCGCACGCCCGGCTCGGCCGCCACCCGCTCGGCGGCCGCCAGGATGCCGTCGAACATCGCCAGGTCGAGCCCGTTGTGCTTGTCGGAACGCGCCAGCGCGACGTTCGCCACGTGGTGCTCGACCACGACCCGGACGCGCTCCACCTACAGAACCTCCACGGCGTCTCCGACCGAGATCGCGCCGCCCTCCAGCACCGCGCCGTATATCCCGAACGGGATCGGCTCCGTGCTCGCAAGCTCGCGCCGGTAGGAGATCAGGGCATCCAGGGTCTCTGAGTCGACCACGCCGCTGTCGGGGTTGCGGGTCGTGATCAGGCAGCGACCGACGTGTCCGGCGAACGACAGCAGCGCCGCGCCGACCCGCACCTGCCGTCGCACCCACGCATCCTCCGCGTGCGCCTCGACGCCGTCGATCTCGATCAGCATCCGGAAGCGCCGGACGTCGATCGAGTCGACCTCCGCGACCTGCGCGAGCCGCGCGAGCGAGCCGCGCGAGATCAGCGACACCGCGCCCTCGCGCCCGCGGTCGACGGCCGGCGTCCCATCCTGCACCAGACGCAGCGGGCGCCCCAGCGCGGCCGACAGCGCCTCAGACCACGGCCCGACCAGCTCGCGCGCCTGGCGCGGCTCCGAGAAGAAGCGGGTCTCGATCGGGTCGCCGTAGGCGACCGGCCCGCGCACCGCCTCGCCGGACGCGAACGTGAGCGCCAGCTCACCGGAGTCCGCGTCGTAGTCGGAGACGATGGTCTGCAGGCCGCCGAGCGGCTTGCCGTTGACCATCCGCCCGCGCCCGTCGATCACGTAGAAGCAGCGGTTGCCACGGGCGCCCTCGCCGTCCAGCAGGATCGACTCGACTGCTCGCAGGCGGGTGCCCTTGACGGCCGTGGTCGCCAGGCCTTTCACCGTGATCGCCATCGCACGAGTCTGCCGGATCACGCGCTCAGTCGTACGACCGCTCGCCATCCAGGCTCACCTGATCGGGCGATGACTGAGTCATCCGGCTCTGCTCAGCCCAGTCACGGTACAGCCGCCAGTAGCGCCCCTCGGCGGCGAGCAGCTCGTCATGGCTTCCCTGCTCGGCGATCTGGCCGTGCTCCATCACCAGGATCCGATCGGCGTGGCGGATCGTCGACAGACGGTGCGCGATCACGATCGCGGTGCGGCCGCTGACGAGCCTCGCAAGCCCCTGCTCGATCAGCGACTCGGTGTGCACGTCGACGTTCGAGGTCGCCTCGTCGAGCACCAGGATCCGCGGGTCGGCGACCAGCGCGCGGGCGAACGCCAACAGCTGTCGCTGTCCCGCCGACAGCTGCACTCCGCGCTCGCCGACGTCGGTGTCGTAGCCGTGCGGCAGCGCGGCGATGAACGAGTCAGCGCCGACCGCGCGGGCCGCGGCATACAGCTGGGCGTCGGTCGCGCCGGGGCGACCGAAGGCGAGGTTGTCTCGCACGGTGCCGGAGAACAGGAAGCCCTCCTGGGGAACGATCCCCATCTGCGAGCGCAGCGAGTGCGCGGTCACCGAGCGCAGGTCGTGGCCGTCGACCAGCACCGCGCCGCTGGTCGGGTCATAGAAGCGCGCCACGAGCTTGGCGAACGTCGACTTGCCGGCACCGGTCTCGCCGACCAGCGCGACCGTCTCGCCCGGCGCGATCGCGAGGTCGACGTCGCGCAGCGCATAGGGTCCGTCCTCGCCGTAACGGAACGAGACGCCGTGCAACGACAGCGCGCCGCGGATCCGCCCAAGCTCGGTCGCGTGCGGCGCGTCCACGAGCTCGGGCTCCTGGGCCATCAGCTCGAAGATCTTGTCCAGCGCCGCCATCCCGGACTGGTAGGTCGTATACAGCTGCGACAGCTGCTGGATCGGGTCAAAGAAGTTGTTCAGCGCCGCGATGAACGCGAACACGACCCCGGTCGAGGTGTGCCCGTCGATCGCCGCGATCCCGCCGATCACCAGGATCTCGACGGTCACCAGCGCGGACAGCAGTTCGACCGCCGGGAAGTAGGCGGCGTTGAGCTTGACGGTGGTCATGTTCGCTGCGCGGTTGGCGTCGTTGAGCCCGGCGAACTCGCGCAGGTGGCGGCGCTCCTGGCCGAACGCGCGCACCACCCGGATCCCGGACAGCGTCTCCTGCAGGTAGCCGGTGATCGCGGCGATCCGCTCGCGCGTCGCCCGGTAGGCATCGGCCGACGCGATCCGGAACGCCAGCCCGCCGACCGCCAGCACCGGCAGCACCAGCAAGCTCAGCAGCGCCAGATGGGCGTCGAGCACAACCAGGATCGCGATCACCCCGATCAGCGTCAGGCTCGACTGGATCAGCGTCGCCAGCCCGTCCTCGACCAGCTGGTCCAGCGCCTCGACGTCGTTGGTCATGCGGCTGATCAGCACTCCCGCCCGGTTGCGCGAGTAGAACCCGATCGACAGCGATTGCAGGTGAGCGAACAGCTTCAGGCGCAGGTCCTGGAGCGCGCGCTGGCCGACCCAGCCGACCAGGTAGGTCTGCGCGTAGGTCGCCAGCCCGTACACGACGGCTGAGATCAAAAACACGACCACCACCAGGTCAAGCGTCCCCGTGTCGTGGTGTTGGATCCCCTGGTCGATCGCGATCTTCGCCAGCGGCGCCGGCGCCAGAGCCGCCGCGGTCGCGAGCACGAGCGCCACGAACATTGCCGCCACCCGCCACCGGTAGGGGGCCAGTAGCGCCGCTAGGCCGCGCAGCTTGCGCCCGCGCCCGCCGGTCTCGCGCAGGCGGCGGCGCAGCTCCAGCGACGAAAGCGCGCTCACCGTCGTGCTCCGTTTAGGGTCCGGACGAGCGCCCTCACAGCCCCGCGACCTCCGCCTCGAGCGGCTTGCGGTTGAGGAACACCTGGTCGGGCATGCCCTTGGCGACGATCTCGCGGTACAGCTCCGAGCGCTGCAGCAGCTGCTCGTGGGTGCCGTCGGCCGCCACGCGCCCGCGCTCGAGCACCACGATCCGGTCGGCCAGCGCGATCGTGGACAGCCGGTGCGCGATCACGAAGGTCGTGCGCCCTGCCAGCACGTCGCCCAGCGCCCGCTTGATCTCGGACTCGGTCGAAGCGTCGACCGACGAGGTCGCATCGTCGAGGATCAGAACCCGCGGGTCGGCGAGGATCGCGCGCGCGATCGCGATCCGCTGGCGCTGGCCGCCGGACAGGGTCAGGCCGCGCTCGCCGACGCGCGTGTCGTAGCCGTCGGGGAGATCGGAGATGAACTCGTGCGCCTGGGCGGCGCGGGCGGCGCGCTCGACGTCCTGGAGGCTCGCCTCGGCGTGCGCGTAGGCGATGTTCTCGTGCACCGTCGCCGAGAACAGGAACGGGTCGTCGTTGACGACCGCGATCGCGCCGCGGAGGCTGTCGAGCGCGACCTCTCGCACGTCGGCCCCGTCGATCCTGACCGACCCGGCGCTGACGTCGTACAGCCGCGGCAGCAGCGAGACGAGCGCCGACTTGCCCGAGCCCATCGCACCGACCAGCGCCACCACCTCGCCTGGGGCGACGTCCAGGTCGATCCCGTTCAGCGCCGGCTGCGTCGCGCCTTCGAAGCTCAGCGACACGGCGTGCAGTGCCACGCGTCCGGCTCCGGCCGGCAGCGCTGGCGCTGCGGGCGGCGACTCGATCTGCGGCGCGCGGTCGAGCACCTCGAAGATCCGCGCGCCCGAGGCGGTCGAGCGCTGCGCTGCGCCGAGCAGGTAGCCGAGCGTCCGCATCGGCGCGATCAGCATCAAGAGGTAGGCGTAGAAGGCGGTGAACGCGCCCAGCGTGAGCGAGCCGTCGATCACCTCGCGCCCGCCGACGAGCAGGATCGCCGCCAGGCCGAGGTTGGGCAGGAAACTCAGCATCGGGTTGTAGAGCGCCTGGATCCGGGTCGCGAGCAGCTGCTGGTCGAACACGCGCTGGACCGAGTCGCGGAAGCGCTCCAGCTGGCGCTCCTCCTGGGCGAACGCCTTCACGACCCTGATCCCGGACACGTTCTCCTCGGTGTCGGCGGTCAGCTCCGCGATCCGCTGCTGCGCCTCCTGCATCGCCGGGCGCGAGCGGTGGCCGTAGCGGTTGGCGATCAGCACGACGAACGGCACCGGTGCAAGCGAGATCGCCGCCAGCTCCGGCTGCAGCGCGAACATCGCGATCGCCGCCAGCAGGATCGTCAGCGTCGCCTGGGCGATGAAGATCAGCCCGTAGCCGAGGAAGAAGCGGACCGACTGCAGGTCCACCGTCGCACGCGACATCAGCTGGCC
>JBOGYE010000111.1:0-2363 GCA_050696635.1 Solirubrobacteraceae bacterium
GTCGAGGCCGGCGGCAGCGCTGACCAGCGAGTCGCGGTCCAGTTGCCCGTCGGAGGTCACGAGGCGTACCTGGATCGCGCCGCTGCGCACCCCCTCGCGCACGACCAGGTTGCGCAGCAGACCCTCCCCCAAGCGCCGATCGTAGGCGGCCAGACCCTGGGCGCGACACCACGCCACGATCCGCTCCCTCGCCTCGTTGGCACGTTGCGAGGCAAGCAGGCAGTCGTCGAACGTGACGATCTCGTCCCACCGTCCGGGCGCGTGAAAGCCGCACACGAGCGTCCCCGCCGAGTCGGTGCCGAACGAGTACTCGAACTTGTTGCGGTAGCGCCACTGCGAGGAGGCCGGCACGATCGGCTCGAGCGCGAACCCGTCCAGATGCCCGATCCGCCGCAGCGCGTCGTCGACCTGGGCCTGCTTGACCTCCAACTGGCGCTCGTATGACAGCACCTGCCAGGGCGCGCCTGGATGGTCGGCGAGCGGCTCGATCCGGTCCGGTCCGGGCTGGAGGATCTCGACCGCGCGCGCCTCCGCGTAGGCGCGCTTGCGCTTGCCGACCACCGCGCGGACGCGGTCGCCGGGCATTGCGCCGCTGACGAATACGACGTAGCCGTCGAGCCGGGCGACCCCCGCCCCGCCGAACGCGAGCGTCTCGATCGTCAGCTCGAGCTCGTCACCGCGCTGGGGGCGCGCGGCGCCGGGCTGGGTGGCGGCGGTAGCGCCAGGGTCGGTCGGGGTGGTGGTCATCGGCGCTCGGAAGCGGCGCGCGCGCTAGCGGGCGAGCGCCTTCTCGATCGCGCCGACCACCGACTTGCGGTTGGCGTGGCGGCGCTCGTGGGTCAGCACCTTGCGCAGCTGTGTCTTGTTCAGCCCCGCGATCGCGCGCCGGGCCTGGACGGCGGTGAGCGAGTCGTAGTCGGCGATCGGGAACGGCGCAGCGGCGCGGCGGGCGGCGTCGGCGCGCCGTGAGAGTCGGCGCACCGGGTCGGCGGCCCTGGCACGCCGGGTGGCGACGTCCAGCTCCGCGCGGCCGCGGCGGACCAGCTCGGCGACTAGCTCGTTGGCGTCCTTGCGGGTGACCCGACCGCGCGCGGCGGCCTCGTCGAGCGCCTCCTGGATGCGCTCGCGGGTCAGCATCAGCACATCGCGCGGGGCGGCCGCGGAGCGGGCCGGGCGAGCGGGCTTGGCGGCAGCCGCGCGGGCCGGGGAAGGAGGTTTGGCCGCGCCCGCCCGGGGCTTGGCGGAGGCGCGCGCGGACTTGGCGGCTGGCATGCGAAGGGTTGCTCCTTGTGGTCTGGTCCTGGGGCGAGGCTAGCCGACTGGTGCGTGTACCAGCAGCTCCAGCAGCGCCTTCTGAACGTGGCGGCGGTTCTCTGCCTGATCCCAGATCCGCTGGCGCTCCCCGTACAGGACGCTGGCTGTGATCTCCTCGCCGGGGTGTGCCGGCAAGCAGTGCAGCGCGATCGCGCCGGGGTTGGCGTGCGATAGCAGCCGGTCGTCGAGCCGGTAGGGCTCGAGCGCGGCGCGGCGCGCCGCGGCAGTCTCCGGCGGATCGCTCATGCTGACCCAGACGTCGGTATAGACGCAGTCGGCGCCGCGGACCGCGGCGACCGGATCGTCGGTCAGCTGCACCCCCGCGACCGGCTCGAGCTGATGCCCGTCGGGGGCGGCCACAGCCACCTGGACGCCGGCCAGCGCCCCGAGGATCGCCAGCGAGCGCGCGACGTTGTTGCCGTCGCCGACGTAGGCGAGCCGGCGACCCTCCAGGCTGCCCAATGCCTCGCGGAGCGTCAGCAGATCGGCCAGCGCCTGGCAGGGGTGGTGAGCGGCGGTCAGCATGTTGATCACCGGCACGCCGGAGTACTGCGCGAGCTCGCGCGCCAGCTCGTCAGGTCCGGTCCTGATGCCGATCGCGGCCACGTGGCGCTCCAGCACGCGCGCCGTGTCGCCGGCGGACTCGCCGCGGGTCAACTGCGTCTCCTCGCCCCTGAGCACGATCGCGTGCCCGCCCAGCTCGCGGATCCCGACCTCGAAGCTGACCCGCGTGCGGGTCGAGGGCGCCTGGAAGATCAGCGCGACCGAGCGGCCCGCCAGCGCGTTGGAGCACAGCGGCGTCTGCTTTAGCTCGGCGGCCCGGCTCAGCAGGGCGTGCAGCTGGGCGGAGGTGATCTCCTCGCCGGTGAGGAAGTGGGTCGGCAAGCGTGGCAGTGTACGTCGCGGCGGGCGGGTCAGCCACGCGCTGTGCGGCGGGCGGGTCAGCCACGCGCTGTGCGTCGGGCGGGTCAGCCACGCGCTGCGCGCAGCCCGAAGCCGCGCAGGATCAGCAGCGCCTTCTCGCCCAGCGTCCCGCGAGCCGGCAGCAG
>JBOGYE010000112.1:0-9171 GCA_050696635.1 Solirubrobacteraceae bacterium
CCGCCGCCGCCGTCGCCGCCGACAGCAGCGGCGTCGACGCGCAGGCCCAGCCCAGCTCCTCGAGCACCGCCGCCAGCTCGACCGCGCCCAGCCCCTGGCCGCCCCAGCGCTCGGCGACCGCGATCCCTGGCCATCCCAGCGACACGATCTCCCGCCACAGCGACTCGTCATAGGCCGCCGCCTCGGCCGCCTCGCGCACCCGGGTCAGCGGCGAACGCGCCGCCAGCAGCTCGTGAGCGACGCGCTTGATCTCGCGCTGGTCCTCGGTCAGGTCGAAGTCCATCCGCTCACCTGGACCTTGGCAGGCCGAGCACGCGCTCGGCGACGATGTTCTTCAGCACCTCGGTGGTGCCGCCCTCGATCGAGTTGCCGCGCGCGCGCAGCAGCTCGTAGGACCAGCGCTCCCCGGCGGTGACGGCCTCGGGGCCGAGCAGGTCGGCCGCCAGCTGGGTCAGGCGCTGGTTGGTGTCCGACCACATCCACTTGGTCAGCGAGCCCTCCGGCCCCGGCTGGCCGTACTTCTGCACGGCGGTCAGCCCGCGATACGCGGTCAGCCGCAGCACCTCGGCGCGCAGGTGCAGCTCGCCGAGCCGCTCGGCGGCGACCGGATCGTCGAGCAGTCCCCGCGCCGACGCTTGCGCGATCAGCCGGTCCAGCAGCTGGCGCAGGCGCACCTGGAGGAAGAAGGCGAGGCCGGCACGCTCGTTCATCAGCGTCGTCAGCGCCACCTTCCAGCCGTTGCCGACGCCCCCGAGGACCTGCTCGTCGGCGATCCGCGCGCCGTCGATGAACAGCTCGTTGAACTCGCTCTCGCCGGTGATCTGTCGCAGTGGCCGAACCTCGACGGCCTGGTCCTCCATGTCCATCAAGAAGTAGGTGAGCCCCTTGTGCTTGGCCGCCTCAGGATCGGTGCGCGCGACCAGCATGCACCACCTCGAGTACTGCGCGCCGCTGGTCCACACCTTCTGGCCGCTCACCCGCCAGCCGCCGTTCTCGCGCACCGCGCGGGTCTTCAGGCTCGCCAGGTCCGAGCCCGCGTCGGGCTCGGAGAAGCCCTGGCACCAGATCTCCTCAGCGGTCAGGATCGGGTGAAGGTGGCGCTCGCGCTGCTCCGGCGTGCCCCAGCTCATGATCGTCGGACCCGCGAGCAGCAGGCCGAGCACGTTGGCCATCATCGGCGCGGCGTGGCGGCCGAGCTCCTCGAAGAAGATCGCCGATTCGGTCAATGTCGCGCCGCGTCCGCCGTACTCGCTCGGCCAGTGGACCGCCGCCCAGCCGTCGTCGGCCAGCAGCCGCTGGTAATCGCGCCGCCAACTGAAGTGCGCGAGCTCGTCGCCGTGCGGCTCCGGGCCGGGCGGATGGGCCGCGAACCAGGCGCGCAGCTCGTCGCGGAAGGCGAGCTCTGAGTCGCTGAAGGTCAGGTCCATCGAGTCCTGTCGGCGCGAGCGTCGGCGGGGTTCGCCCCGTCCCGCGGCAGATCGATCAACGCGGCTTCCAGATCGGCCCACGTCCTGGCCCGGTGCGCTTCCGCGACGCGAACCTCGAGCTCGTCGGTCGTCAGGCGTCCGGCCAGCATGTGCCCGCGCAGCTCGTCGACGGCGGCGCCGCGCTGCGCGTCGCCGATCAGCTCCTTGCGCTTGGGCGACGCCGGAGCCAGCGCGGCGGCCTGGGCGGCGGCCGAGCGCGCCACGATCGTCGCGGCCGACGCTGCCGCTGACCCCTGGATCGTGCCCATCAGCTCGCGGTGTCGGAGCGCCTCGAGCTTGCGCTTGCGCGCGCTGCGCCGCAGCACGCGGTAGGGGATCAGCAGCAGCCCCCAGGTCAGATACCACACCGTGACCAGGGCCCAGATCACCACGATCAGCAGGATCGCCAGCACGGTGATCGCCACCAGCTTGCGGCCGCCGTCCGCGTGGCGTCGCAGCCGGATGATGCGCTGCGCGGAGCCCGAGTAGCTCATCGGCGCGCTGATGATCACGTCCTCGCTGGCGAGCCGAACCGGCTCCTTCGGTGGTGCGCTCAAGGCCTCCCCTCCAACTCGTCGATCGATCCGCGCTCATTTTCGCACCGAACGCGGGCGTGCGATCATCCGGCCCCGCCGTGGCGCTCACATCTCCCCAGGTTCTGGTCGTCGGCGCCGGCTTCGGCGGCATCGCGGCCGCGATCGAGCTTCGCCGCCACGGCTTCGACAGGGTCACGATCCTCGAGGCCGCGCCCGAGCTGGGCGGCACCTGGTTTCACAACACCTATCCCGGCGTTGCCTGCGACGTGCCCGGCCACGCGTACTCGTTCTCCTACGCGCAGCGTCGCGACTGGACCCGCCTGTGCTCGCACGGGGACGAGATCCTGGCGTATCTGCGCTCCGTCGCGCACGAGCACGGGGTGGCGCCTCTGGTCCGGACCTCGCAGCGGGTGACAAGCGCCACCTTCGACGAGCAGGCGCACCGCTGGCGCGTGATCACCGAATCGGGTGAACGCCACGAGGCCGACGCCTTGGTGATCGCCACCGGCCAGCTGCACCGGCCCTCGATCCCGGATCTGCCCGGCCGCGAGCGGTTCGCCGGGCACGCCTTTCACTCGGCCCGCTGGGATCACGGCTACGACCTGCGCGGCCGGCGGGTGGCGGTCGTCGGCAGCGGCGCCTCGGCGATCCAGTTCGTGCCAGAGATCGCGCCCCTGGCGGGGCGGCTGACGGTCTTTCAGCGCACGCCCAACTGGATCCTGCCACGCCGCAACCACGCCCATCCGGCGTGGCTGCGGACCGCCATCCGCACTGTCCCGGGGTTGCAGACGCTGCGCAGGGCGCTGATGTTCGCGCTGCTCGAGGGGCTGACGGCGGCGATCCGCCATCCGAGAACCTTCGGCCGCCTGACGGCGGCCCGCTCGGCGGCCTTCATGCGCTCCCAGCTGCCGGACCCGGACCTGCGTGCTCGCGTTTGGCCGGATTACACGTTCGGCTGCAAGCGGGTTCTGTTCAGCTCGCACTGGTTGCCGGCGCTCGCGCGAGACAGCGTCGAGCTGGTCTGCGACCCCATTTCCCGCGTGACGGAGACTGGGATCGAGACCGGCGACGGGGCGTTGCACGAGGCCGACTGCATCATCTGGGCGACCGGGTTCAGGACCACCGAGCCGGTCGCGCCGATCGAGGTGACGGGCGCCGGCGGGCGGCGCCTGGCCGACGTGTGGAGGATGGGCGCACGCGCCCATCTCGGAATCACCGTGCCCGGCTTCCCGTCGCTGTTCTTGATGTACGGCCCGAACACCAACACCTCCGGCGGCTCGATCATCTTCTTCCTCGAGGCCCAGGCGGCGTACGTACGCCAGGCGCTCGAGCACGTGCGCGGCGGCGGCTACGCGGCCCTCGACGTCCTGCCCGAGGTGCAGGAGTCCTCCGACCGCGCCACCCAGGCGCGCTTCGCGGGCACCGCCTGGCTTGACTGCAACTCGTGGTACCGCGACGAGGGCGGTCGGATCATCGCCAACTGGCCCGGCTATATGCGTGAGTACGGGCGTGCGACGCTCGCCTTCGACCCGGCGCAGTTCTCCTTCACACCGCCGCCCGGGCCGTCGCCGGCTCCCGCTCCGGCGGTGGCGCGGGCCTGATCTCGTCCAGCCGGTCGACTCCGGCCAGCGCGGGGAACAGCCGTCCCCACCCCAGCGCGAGCAGGATCGTGATCGCGCCGCCGCCGACGACCGCCGGCACGGTCCCGACCAGGAACGCGGCCAGTCCGGACTCGAATGCCCCCAGTTCGTTGGAGGCGCTGATGAACACCATCTCGACCGCGTTGACGCGGCCCAGCAGCGGGTCCGGCGTGGCCAGCGCGACCGTCGTCGAGCGGATGTTCATGCTGTAGAGGTCGACGAAGCCTCCGACCGCCAGTGCCGCCAGCGAGAGGGGGAGTAGGCGCGATAGGCCGAACACGACGATCGACGCCCCATACAGGCCGACCACGACCAGCAGCAGCCGCCCGGCCCGGCCGCCGATCGGGCGCCGCGTGATCGCGACCGCCGCCAGCAGCGCCCCGACCGCCGGGGCGGCGCGCAGAATCCCAAGCCCGCTCGCGCCGACATGCAGGATCGAGCGGGCGTAGATCGGCAGCAGCGCGACCGCGCCGCCGAACAGCACCGCCAGCAGGTCGAGCAGGATCGCCCCGAGCAGGATCTGCGTGTGGCGCACGAACCGCAGGCCCTCGAGCACGTTGTCGCCCGTCGCGCCGGGGGCGCCCGCTTCGCCTGCCGTGGTCCCCGCGGCAGCGGCAGCGGCCGCGGCCGCGGCCGGAGCCGAACGCATCGCCACCACGCAGCCGGCGGCGATCACGCACCAGCCGGCGGCGAGCAGGTAGACCAGCGACGGCGAGGTGGAGTACAGGAGCCCTCCGAGCGCCGGCCCGACGACCTGCGCGCCCTGCCCGGCGATCGAGCGCAGGGTCATCGCCGACTGGATCAGATGCGGCGGCACCAGCGTCGGGGGCATCGCCCGCGCCGCGGGCGTGGCGAGCGCGCTCGACACCCCAGCCGCCAGCGCCAGCGCCAGATACGGCAGTACCGATGTATTGCCCGAGCCCGAGACGAGCGCCAGCCCCACCCCGACGCCGACCCCCACCGCCAGCGCGAGCACGAAGATCACACGACGGGCAACGTGGTCGGCGAGCTGCCCGGCGGGCAGCGCCAGCAGCAGCATCGGCACGAACTCGGCCAGCCCGATCCAGCCCAAGTCAAGCGCCGAGCGGTGCTGGGCGTACACCTCCCAGCCGATCGCCACCTCGACCATCTGGATGCTGACGCCCATCCCCAGCCAGGCCAGCCACCAGAGACGGAAGTCCCGCACCTCGAGCGCCGGGCCCAGACGTCGCATCGGCGTCGAGCGTAGTCCGTCGGCCTGCGACGCCACTGACCATGGTGAGAAACCGGAACATAGTTCCGGTTTCTCGCCGCGGCTATCGTCGCCGGCGTGCCCCAGGTGCTGCGGACGGAGCGGATGCGCCTGGACCTCTGGGACGCAGACCTCCATACGCCGCTGCTGCGCGCGCTGGCCACCAACCCGGCGGTGGTGCGCCACATCGGCGACGGCTCGCCGTGGAGCGAGGCGCGGATCGCCGCCGTCGCCGCCCACGGCGACGAGCATTGGCGCGCGCACGGATTCGGCTGGCGCGTGGCGACCCTGACGGCGACCGGTGCGTCGGTCGGCTTCATCGCGCTCAGCTTCGCCGGACCCGGCGCCGGGATCGACGCGGACGAGTACGAGATCGGCTGGTGGCTGGCGCCGGAGGCGTGGCGGAAGGGCCTTGCCCGCGAAGGCGCCGCGGCGGTCCGCGACGAGGCCTTCGAGCGCGTTGGGGCGCCCAGCGTCGTCGCCCGGATCGCGCCCGCCAATGCCGCTTCGCTGCTGGTTGCCGCGGCGATCGGCCTGCGCCCGGAGGGCTCGAGCATCGGGCGCGGCGGAGAACCGATCGCGGTCCTGCGCCTGGACCGCGTCTCGTGGCAAGCGCGCTCAGCGTGAGACGCGGCTCGCCTCGATCAGCTCCGCCAGCCTGACGAGCTTGACCCTCGGCCGACCGGCCGGCTCCCCGAGCGCCGACTCGTGCGCGTCGATCGCCTCCCAGCCCGCCCAGGTCACAAGCCCGGGCCGTCGCTCGGTCAGCCAGTCCGCCACGGCTGCGGCGTCTGACAGCTCCGAGTCGGGCGCTCCCAGCGCACCCGTCTGCGCGTCCTCGAGGATCCTCGCGACCGTGTCGGCGGCGTCCTTCTTGTTGGTTCCGATCACGCCGGAAGCCCCCCGCTTGATCCAGCCGACGGCGTACTCGCCCGGGCAGGCGCTGCCGTCGTCGTCGACCACCCGCCCGTCCCGATTGCGGATCAGCCCGCGACGCTCATCGAACGGGATCCCAGCCAGCGGCAGGCCGCGGTAGCCGATCGAGCGCAGCACCAGCCCGCACTCGATCAGCTCCTCCTCGCCCGTAGGTTGCGCTCGGACGCGGCCGTCCTCGCCGGGCACGAGCTCGTTGAGGGCGACGCGAACGCCCGTCACCCGCCCGTGCTCGCCCGCCCCGAGGATCTCCAGCGGCGAGCGCAGGAAGCGCAGCTCCAGGCGGTGGGACTTGCCCTGTGGGGCGCGCTGCGAGTAGTCGCGCAGGATCTCGACGTTTCGGCGCTTGGTCGCCTCCTCGGGCTCGATCACGCCTTCGAGCTGGGCGGGGTCGACGACCACGTCGGCGCGCTCGAGCTCGCCCAGTTCGCGCAGTTCCGGGTTGGTGAACGCGGCCTCCGCCGGGCCACGGCGGCCGAGCAGTACGACGTCGCGCACGCCCGCGACGCCGAACGCGTCCAGCGCGTGGTCGGCGGTGTCGGTCGGCGCCAGCTCCAGCGGGTCGAGCACAAGCATCCGCGCGACGTCGATCGCGACGTTGCCGTTGCCGATCACAACCGCGCGCGCGACATCGAGGTCGAACAGGTGATCGGCGAACTCGGGATGGCCGTTGTACCAGGCGACGAACTCTGTCGCTGCGTGCGAGCCGGGACGGTCCTCGCCGGGGATGCCGAGCCGATTGTCGGTCGAGGTCCCGAGCGCGTAGACGACGGCGTCGTAACGGCCCAGCAACTCCTCGCGCGACACGTCGCTGCCCAGCGTGACGCCGCCGAAGAAGCGGAAGCGCTCCTGCGCGGCGGTCCTGGCGTAGACCCGAGTGACGGACTTGATCTTCGGATGGTCGGGCGCCACGCCGGCGCGAACCAGACCGTACGGCGTCGGAAGGGCGTCGAGCAGGTCGACCTCGAACTCGGCCTTCAGCAGCTGATCGGCGGTGTAGAAGCCCGACGGGCCGGCGCCCACGATCGCGACGCGTCTCATCGCGCCGAGGCTAGCCGGAAGTCTTCGTGGCTAGCTTGCGACCTGGCTCGCGGGCGTGGCGGCCGTGGCGGTTGCATCCGCCGGGCACGCTGAGGGGGTCGCAGCCGCGGACGCCGCCGTCTCGTCCGGCGATGGCGACGGCGGCGGCGACGGCGATGGCGATGGCAACGGCCGCCGCCGCGTCAGCGCGACCCCCGCCAGGCACAGGACCCCGCCCGGCAGCGCCAGCAGCGGTGGCGCCTCGCCCAGGAACGCCCACGCGAGCAGCACCGCGATCGGCGGCACCATGTAGGTCGAGGCTCCGAGCCGGCCGGCATCGGTTCGCTTCAGCGCGTAGGCCCAGGTGGAGAAACCGATCGCCGTCGGCACCAGCCCCAGGTAGACGGCCCACTCGAGCGCCGTGCCGTGCGCGCGGCCGACGTCGTGCACCAGCGAGGGCGCAAACGGCAGGCAGCACAGCGCGCCGATCGTGCACGCCATCCAGGTCACCGCCAGCGGCGAGCCGTGGCTCAGCGCCGGTTTCTGGGCGACCACGCCGATCGAGTAGGCGGCGGCGGCCAGCACGCACAGCCCCGCGCCCCAACCGGCGCTGACGCCGTGATGCTCGGTGCCGGCCGCGATCAGCCCGACGCCTGCGAACGACACCGCGCAGCCCGCCAGCAACAGTCGCGAGAGGCCCTCCCGCAGCACCGTGCCCGCCAGCAGTGCGATGAACACCGGCCCGACGTTGACCAGCAGCGACGCGGTGCCGGCGTCGACGCGGCGCTCGGCGGCGTTCAGCGCCACGTTGTAGGCGCCGAACCACATCACCCCGCAGATCGCGACTCCGAGCCAGCCGGGCCGGGCGACCAGCGGCTCGCGGCGCACGAGCATCAGCACGCCCAGCGCCACGCTGCCGACCAGCAGCCGCGCGAGCCCCAGCGCGCCGGGGCTCAGCTCGCGCCCGGCATAGCGGATGCCGACGAACGCCGACGCCCACAGGCAGACCGTGAAGGCGACCGCCGCCAGCGCCAGCCGCTGCTCGGATGCGTTGCGCGCACTCACCCCACTCATTGAACGAAATCGTCCGCGGTTTTGTGAGGTCGCGCGGGTCGTCTGTGTCACATTAGGGTCGGCGCCGGGGTCATCCCAGCAGACCCAACCAATCGGAGGCTCTCATGCAGATGCAGGCCAGAATCAAAAGCCCGGTGATGACAGTTCCGGCGGCGATGCAGGCGCTGATCCAGCTCGGCGACGCGGCCGCGCAGACTGGCCTGCCGGCGTCCACCCGCCTGCTCGTGGAGGTACGCGCCAGCCAGATCAACGGCTGCGCGGTCTGCCTCGACATGCACTCGCGCGAGCTGAAGGCTGCCGGCGAGCCGGACGAGCGGATCCTCTCGATCGCGGCCTGGCGCGAGGCCCCATATTTCAGCGATGCGGAGCGCGCGGCGCTGGCGCTGACCGAGGCGGCCACGAGGCTGGCCGATCGCTCGGATCCGGTTCCGGACGACGTGTGGGAGCAGGCGGCCGAGCACTACGACGAGACACAGCTCGCCGGGCTGGTGCTGGTGATCGCCGCGATCAACGCCTGGAACCGGATCAACGCGACCACTCGCCAGATCTCCGGCGAGTGGGTGGAGCAGCTGATCCGCAGGCCGGCGGCGGTCGGCTGATCGGCTGGCAGTGGCGGCGCGGGCGAACGCGCGCCGACGCCATGGGGTAGCCGGGCGGTACGCTGGATCAGGCGATGACTCACCGGGGACTCAACGTCGACGCGTCCGCGTGGCCGGTCCGCCTGGCGATCTCGTGGTTGACCAACGCGGTCGTGCTGGCGGTGGTGGTCGCGGTGATCGCGGGCGCCCACGTCTCAAGCGCCGGCACGCTGCTGCTGGCGGCGGCCGCGTTCGGCGCGCTGAACACCGTGCTCAAGCCGCTGCTGCGGTTCGTGACGCTGCCACTGGCGCTGCTGTCGTTCGGCGTCGCCTGGTTCTTCGTCTCGATGCTGATGCTGGCGCTGACCTCCGACATCATCGGCGGGTTCGTGCTGCACGGCTTCTGGACGCTGGTCGACGCCACCCTGATCGTGTGGCTGATGAACCTGGTGCTCGACTTCACGCCCGGTCCCTGGCAGGTCACCGGCAAGCGCCGCCGGCGCTCGCTGCGGCGCCCCCAGTAGCCGGTCAGCGCGCCGCGGAGTCCACCGGAGCTTGGGCGCGCGCCGCCCAGCCTTTGCGGAGCAGCTCGAGCAGCGCCTCGGGCGGGTGCGCGCCGGAGGCGCCCAGTGCGCGGTCTAGCACGAACGTCGGCACCGCCGAGATGCCGAGCTCGGTCGCCGTACGCTCGTC
>JBOGYE010000113.1:0-4562 GCA_050696635.1 Solirubrobacteraceae bacterium
GCGGAGATCCGCGTACTCACCACCGACGACCGCCTGCGACTGCCCGCGGCCACGGTCGCCGACGCGGTCGCCGCCGACTGCCGCGACGGCGGCCGGCCGGCATTCGTGATCGCGACCGCCGGGACCACGAATACGGGCGCGGTCGACGAGTTGGAGCAGATCGCGGCCCTGTGCGCCGGCGAGGAGCTGTGGTTTCACATCGACGGCGCGTACGGCGCCCCGGCCGCGCTGTGCGACGCCGGCCGGGCGCCGCTCCGCGGCATAGAGCTGGCCGACTCGCTGGTCGTCGACCCGCACAAGTGGCTGTTCACGCCCTACGACGCGGGGATCGTGTTCGTCCGCCACGCCGGGCTGCTCGAGCGCGCGTTCGCCGCTCGTCCGGAGTATCTGGCCGACGTCCAGTCGCGGACCGGCACGGTCGACTTCGGCAACCGGGGCCTCGAGCTGTCGCGTCGGGCCCGCGCGTTCAAGCTGTGGCTGATGTTCCGCACCCATGGCGCGCAGCGGATCGCGGAGGCGGTCCAGCGAGGGATCGAGCTCGCGCAGCATGCACAGGGGCTGATCGAGGCCGACCCGTTCTGGGAGCTCGTGACCCCCGCGCAACTGGGGATCGTGACGTTCACGCATCCGGGGTGGGACGCCGCCGAGCACGCCGCGCGGGTGGCGGCGCTGACCGCCGACGGGTACGCGGCCGCGACCAGCACGGACCTGCGGGGACGAGCAGCGCTGCGGCTGTGCACGATCAACCCGCGTACGACCGAGGCCGACATCGCCGGCACGCTCGATCGACTGGCCCGCGGCCGCTGACGCAGCGCTTGCGGAGCTACAGTGTCGCGATGGCCGACCAGGCAGCGCTCGCTGCGCACTTTCTCTCCCTGCACCGGTCCGGCGAGCCGCTGCTGATCTGCAACCCGTGGGATACGGGGTCGGCAAAGCTGCTCGCCTCGCTCGGCTACCGGGCGCTGGCGACGACCTCGAGCGGCTTTGCGGCCACGCTCGGCAGGCCGGACGGCTCGGTGACGCGCGACGAGGCGCTGGCGCACTGCGCCGCGATCGTCGCCGCCACGGAGTTGCCCGTGTCGGCCGATCTGGAGAACGGCTTCGCGCACGATGCCGACGGGGTCGCGGAGACCGCCCAGCGCGCGATCGCGACGGGCCTGGCCGGCTTCTCGATTGAGGACCACACCGGCGACGACGACGACCCGATCTACCCGCTCGAGCTCGCCGTCGCACGCGTTGCGGCCGCCGCCGCCACCGCGCATCGCGGGCCGGCCCGGCTGGTGCTGACCGCACGCGCCGAGAACCATCTTCACGGCCGCGAGGATCTCGACGACACGATCGCGCGCCTGCGGGCTTATCAGGAGGCCGGGGCGGATGTGCTCTACGCGCCTGGGCCGACCGACCCGGGGCAGATCCGCGCGATCGTCGACGCGGTGCAGTTGCCCGTCAACGTGCTGGTGCGGCAAGGCGCGCCGACGGTGGCCGAGCTCGCGCAGCTCGGGGTAAGCCGGATCTCGGTCGGCGGCGCGTTCGCGTTCCTTGCGATCGGCGCCGTCGAGACGGCCGCGCGCGAGTTGCTCGAGCATGGCACCTACGGCTGGACGCAGGGTGTCGCGGCCGGTTCGAGCGTCGCCCGCGAGGCATTTAGCTGACGTCCGCGCGCGCGTTGGTTAGGATTGCCCGCGGCCGTTGCGGGAGGGGTATGGCTTGAGTGCTGAACGCACGCACACGATCACACACAGTTTGACTGCGGCGTCCGTCGGGGGGAGGGCTGGCGCGTGAGGCAGTGCCTGCGGATGCCGGTGTTCAGGCGTCTGCTGGCGGCGTTCGTGCTCAACGAGCTGACCTGGGCGGTCGGCACGCTGGCGCTGTCGGTGGTCGTCTATCGACGGACCGGCAGCGCGATCGGGACGGCCGTGTTCTACATCTGCGCGCAGGTGCTGCCGGCGCTGCTGTCGCCGGCGCTGGTCGCCGGGGTGGATCGCGTCAACCCGCGGCGCGTGCTGCCGGCGCTGTATGGGACCGAGGCGCTCCTGTTCGGCGCACTCGCCTACGCCACGCATCACTTCACGCTTGCGCCGGTGCTCGCGCTGGTGCTGGTCGACGGAGCGGTCGCGGGGGCCGCACGATCGCTCGCGGCGGCGGCCAGGACCGAGGTGCTGAAGCCGATCGGGCTGCTGCACGAGGGCAACGCGATCTCCAACCTCGGCTTCTCGCTCGTCTACATGGGTGGGCCCGTGCTCGGTGGCGGGGTCGTGGTGGCGGGCGGCACCGTCGCCGCGCTGCTCGTCAACTGCGCCTTCTTCGCGACGATGGGATTGGTCCTGGCGCTCACGGTCCTGCCCCAGGCCGCCAGCGAGACCGACACCACCGGGGCGCTGGCGCGGCTGCGGGAGGGGATCGCGCACGCGCGCGCCGACCGTCCACTCGGCCGGCTGCTCGTGATGCAGACGTTCGGGCTGGTGTTCTTCACCGTGACGGTGCCGGTCGAGGTCGTCTACGCGCAGCACACGTTGCGCGCCGGAGCGGGCGGCTACGGCGTGCTGATGGGGGCGTGGGGCGCCGGCTGCGTCGTCGGCGGGGGGGCGTACGCGCGCTGGCGCCGCGGCTCGCCGACCGCGCTGATCGGCGGCAGCGGGATCGCACTGGCCGTCGGTTTCGCGGTGATGGCGGCGGCTCCATCGCTGGGGGTCGCGCTGGTCGGAGCGGCGATCGCCGGTGCGGGCAACGCAGTCGAGACCGTCGCCTTGCGGACGGCGGTGCAGGATCGAACTCCCGGTGGCTGGATGGCGATCATCCTGGGCCTATCGGACTCCAGCGCTCAGCTCGCGCCCGGCCTCGGCTACCTGCTCGGTGGCGTGATCACCGCGTTGACCGTCACCAGGGTCGCGTTTGCGGTCGGTGCCGGGGGCTCGCTGGCGTTTGCGCTGGCCGTCCCGTTCGTGCTTGGCTTGGCACCGGCCCCGGCGGCCGGAGACGAGGGCGCGAACGCGCCGGCTGCGGGGGCGGCCCCGCCCGGCGCGGGCCCGCGCTCCGACGAATCGCTGGTCTAGACGGTCTCGATGCGCGGAGCCTGCATCGACATCGGCTCCAACACGACGCGGCTGCTGGTAGCGGAGCGGATCGGCGGCCGCCTGGTCGGGATCCACCAGGAGCGAGCGTTCACGCGCGTCGGACTGACGGTCGGGGCCTGCGGGCGGATCGGCGAGGCGAAGATCGCCGAGGTGGTGGAGGTGGTGTGCGCGCAGTTGCGGGCAGCGCATGTCCATCGAGCGCAGACCGTTCGGGCGGTCGCGACCGCCGCCGTGCGGGACGCCGGCGACGGACCGGCGCTCGCGGCCGCGATCGAGCGGGCCACCGGGGTCTCGGTCGAGATCCTGTCCGGGGAGCGCGAGGCCAGGCTGGCGTTCCGGGGAGCCGTCGGCGCCGTCGGGGACGTCGCGGACGTCGGGGCCGACACCCCGACCGGACCGGTGGGGGTGATTGACGCCGGAGGCGGCTCGCTTGAGCTGGTCGTGGGCGTCGCGCCGGACGCGGTGCGATGGTGGGCGTCGGTGGGGCTGGGGTCGGGCGCGCTGACCGACCGCTGTCTGCGCTGCGACCCGCCGAGCGTTGACCAGCTCAGCGAGGCCCGGTCGCTGATCGCCGGCGAGCTTGCGGGCTTGGCGCCGCCGCGCCCCACCCAAGCGCTCGCGGTCGGCGGCAGCGCCACCTCGGTCGCCCGGCTGGTAGGCCCGGCGCTCGACGCCGCGGCGCTGCAGCGGTCGCTCCGACTGCTGACCGCGCAGCCCTCGGCAACCGTCGCGAGCCGGTTCGGCATCGATCCGGTCCGGGCACGGCTGCTGCCCGCCGGGCTGCTGATCGTTCAGGCCGCCGCGGGGCTGCTCGGCGCCGAGTGCAGCGTCGGCGCGGGCGGGATCCGGGAGGGGGTGCTGTTGGAGGCGTTGGATGCGGACAGGCGGTAGGTCCGCGTCGCGCTGCGCCGCGCCCCTACCAGCCGCCGCGCCAGTCGGCGCTTGACCCGCGAGCCCTGGTGGCGTCCATGCGGGCGTGCTTGCGCTTGTCCAAGCGCCACTGGATCAGGGTCAGGATCAGGATCAGCACCGGGAAGAAGCCGATCGTGATGAACATCACGTCGGTGACCTGCTTGTCGGTCGACTCGCCCCACCAGCCGACGCCGCCGTCATCGCGCGCCAGCGCGGCGGGTGCGAACGTCAGCAGCACGACCGCGTAGGCCATCAGCGCGAACATCAAGCGGGCAGCGCGCATCTGGCGACAGGCTACTCCACCGCGGCGGCCCCGGGCAGCGTGGCGCCGACGCGCGCCCGGACTGCATCGAGCGCGTCGAGCAGCGCCGGGTTGTAGACGTCGGAGCGGTCGCTTACGTCGAGGTGGTCGATCGCGACCTCGAATACGGCTGCAGTCAGCGCTGCCGCCAGCTCGCGCTGCTTGGTGGGCGACACCGAGCGGTCGTCGCTGGTCACCACGACCGCCGCCGGGATCGGAAGCGGGCGCAGCCAGGGTCGCGAGTCAAAGCGGCCCAGCTCGCGCCCCGCCTCGGC
>JBOGYE010000114.1:0-2499 GCA_050696635.1 Solirubrobacteraceae bacterium
GCGGTCGTGTGCGGCTACGGCGATGTCGGCAAGGGCTGCGCCGAGTCGCTGCGCGGCCAGGGAGCGCGCGTGATCGTGACCGAGATCGATCCGATCTGCGCGCTGCAGGCCGCGATGGACGGCTACCAGGTGACGACGCTCGAAGCGGCTCTCCCGACCGCGGACATCTTCGTAACCACGACCGGCAACAAGGACGTGATCACCGCCGCGCACATGGCTGCGATGAAGCACCAGGCGATCGTCGGCAACATCGGTCACTTCGACAACGAGATCGACATGGCCGGCCTGGAGCGGACCGAGGGGATCGAGAGGATCAACGTCAAGCCCCAGGTCGACGAGTGGGTGTTCGCCGACGGCCATTGCATCATCGTCCTGTCCGAGGGGCGGCTGCTGAACCTCGGCAACGCGACCGGTCACCCGAGCTTCGTGATGTCCAACTCGTTCACCAACCAGGTGATGGCGCAGATCGAGCTGTTCTGCAACGCGGACGCCTATGAGACGGAGGTCTACACGCTCTCCAAAGCGCTGGACGAGAAGGTCGCGCGGCTGCATCTGGATGCGCTGGGGGTGCGGCTGACCGAGCTGACCGCGGGGCAGGCGGCCTACCTCGGCGTGCCGGTGGACGGCCCCTACAAGCCCGACCACTACCGCTACTAGAGCCGCGCCCGGCCCCGCGCGCCTGCGATGGCCGACACCGCCCAGGCTCCGCACGACGTCGCCGACCTGGCGCTGGCCGGGGCGGGCGCCGGGCGGATCGCCTGGGCGGGCGAGCAGATGCCGGTGCTGGCCCGGATCCGGGAGCGGTTCGTTGCCGAGCGACCGCTGGATGGGATCCGAGTCGCCGCCTGCCTGCACGTCACCGCCGAAACCGCCAACCTGGTGCGCGCGCTGGCCGCCGGCGGCGCCAGCGTCGCGCTGTGCTCGGCCAACCCGTTATCGGTACAGGACGATGTAGCGGCGACGCTGGTTGCGCACGACGGGGTCCAGGTGCGAGCGCGCCGCGACGAGAGCCTGGACGACTACGTCGCACACGTGATGGCGCTGCTGTCGGGGGGCCCGCAGGTCACGCTGGACGACGGCGCCGACCTGCTGGTGACGGCGCACGCGCGCGGCGGCGAATTGGTCGAGGGACTGATCGGTGGCACCGAGGAGACCACGACCGGGCTCGTGCGGCTGCGCCGCCTGCATGACGAGGGCCGGCTGCGCTGCCCGGTGCTGGCCGTCAACGAGGCGCGCACCGAGCGTGCGCTGAATGACCGCCACGGGACCGGCCAGTCGGCGCTGGACGGGATCATCCGTGCCTCCAACGTGCTGCTGGCCGGCAACACCGTCGTGGTCGTCGGCTACGGCTGGGCCGGGCTCGGGGTGGCCGAGCGCGCGCGCGGCGCCGGAGCCGCCGTGATCGTGTGCGAGATCGACCCGCTGCGCGCACTCGAGGCGCGGATGGCGGGCTTCGAGGTGATGCCCGCCCTGGCGGCCGCGGAGCGCGGCGACGTGTTCATCACGGTCACCGGGTCTCGGAAGGTGCTGCGCGGCGGGCACTTCGAGCGCATGAAGGACGGCGCCCTGCTGGCAAACGCCGGTCACTTCGACGTGGAGATCGATCTCGAGGAGCTGACAGCGCTCGCGACCGGCGGGACGCGGCAGGTCCGTCCGCTGGTGGAACAGCACGTGCTGGGCGATGGGCGCCGGCTGAACCTGCTGGCGCGCGGGCGGGTCGTCAACCTGGCCGCCGCGGAGGGCCATCCGGCAGCGGTGATGGACGTGTCGTTCGCCTTGCAGGCGCTCAGCGTCGCCGACCTCGTGCGCCGTCGCGGCGAGTTGGCGCCGGGCGTGCACGGGGTTTCGGCCGAGCTGGACCGCGAGGTCGGGCGGCTGAAGCTGGCCGCGCTGGGCGTGCAGATCGACGAGCCGACCGCCGAGCAGCAGGACTACCGGCAGACCTGGGCGCCGCCGATCGGCTGACCGCCTCGGCGGCCCGCGAGGTGCGAGAAACCGGAAGCATGTTCCGGTTTCTCAGCACGGTGGGCCGCGCGCGGCGGGGGTGTCCTTTCGGGCCGACCCGTTCGTCGTCTGGGTGAAGGCAAACCCTCAGCGGCCGAATGGAGGCCCGGATGCGACGCAGGATTCACACCAGGCAGCGTCAGATCGATCGGAAGGTGCGGGCGGCGCGCGAGCGCCACGTTCGCATCTGCGCCGGCTCGCGCGGCGTGCGACCGCTCTAATGCCCCTCACCACAAGTTCGTCACATTTCTGCGCGCGTCTGGACGTGCCGCCAGCGACGCCCAGCCATCACGCATCAATGCAACGAGTTTCCGGCCGGGCCACTAGATGGTTGATTTCGCGGCCGCGTGGTGCCGGGGGATTCGGGGATCAAGCCGGTCAAGGACGCAGAACGACGCCAATACTGGCGGTATTGGCGAGTTCGAGGACGCTGATCCGGCGCAGATCATCCGAATTCATCCGGCACGCGGGGTCGTGGAATCAACCATCTAGGAT
>JBOGYE010000115.1:0-9406 GCA_050696635.1 Solirubrobacteraceae bacterium
CAGGCGATCCAGGCGCAGCACCTCCCAGCCGCGCTCGCGCGCGGCCCGAGCCAGCGTCGCGTCCGGATTGACGGCCACCGGGTGTCCGACCGCTTCGAGCATCGGCAGGTCCGAGGCCGAGTCCGAGTAGGCGTAGGAGGCGCCGAGGTCGATCCGCTCGCTGCCGGCCAGCTCGCGGATCGCGGTCGCCTTGCCGTCGCCGTACACGAACACCCCGGTCGCCCGCCCCGTGTAGACGCCATCGACCACCTCGGACATGGTCGAGCCGACGCCGCCGTCCAGCGCCAGCACCCGCGCGAGGACGTCGGCCAGCTCCTGGGAGGCGGCGGTGACGATGTAGGCGCGACGGCCGGCGTCCTGGTGTGAGTGCGCCAGCGCCAGCATCCGCGGGTAGATCCGGGGCAGGACGCCGGCCAGCACGTCGGCGCCTAGCCGCTCCATGTCGGCGACTCGAACGCCCGTCAGCGAGCGGGCGATCCGCTCGCGCAGCGCCAGCGAGTCAGCGTCGGTCGCCCCGCGCAGGCGGAAGCGGACGTTGGCGAGCGCGTCGGCGAGCAGCTGCCGGCGCGCCATCAGACCGGCCCGATATGCGGCGCGTCCGAACTCGAACGCGGACGAGCCCTGCATCAACGTCTTGTCAAGGTCGAAGAAGGCGGCTCCCGCGCCCGCCCCGGTCCGCCCCCGGTCAGCCGCCATTGACCTCCACGATCACCGCATCGCCCTGGCCGCCGCCGGAGCAGATAGCGGCGCAGCCGAGCCCGCCGCCGCGACGGCGCAGCTCGTAGATCAGCGTCCCCAGAATCCGGGCCCCCGAGGCGCCGATCGGGTGGCCCAGCGCTACCGCGCCACCGTTGACGTTGACGCGCTCCTCGTCGATCCCGAGCATCCGGATCGAGTTCAGGGTCACCGACGCGAACGCCTCGTTGATCTCCCACAGGTCGATCTGATCCGCGCTGAGGCCCGCCTTGTCCAGCGCGGCGAGCGCGGCCTTCGCAGGCGTGCGCGCCAGGTAGGCGAACTCGTCGGCGACCGCGGCCTGGGCGACGATCGTTGCCAACGGTCGCCTGCCGTTGGCGCGGGCCCACTCGTCGGAGGCAAGCACCAGCGCGCCGCCGCCGTCGTTGACGCCGGGCGAGTTCCCGGCCGTATGCGACCCGTCCTTGACGAAGATCGGCGGCAGCTTGGCCAGCGACTCAAGGCTTGTGTCGCGCCGCGGCGCCTCGTCGACCTGCACGACTGTGTCGCCCTTGCGTGATTTGATCGTGACCGGGACGATCTCCTCGGGGAGACGCCCCTCGTCGGTGGCCTTGATCGCCAGCTCGTGCGAGCGCAGCGCCCAGCGGTCCATGTCAGCGCGGGTCATCTCCAGCTCGGCCGCCACCTCCGAGGCCTCCTGGGCCATGTGCTTGCCGCTGAAGGGGTTGGTCAGGCCGTCGGAGATCATCGCGTCGATCGCCTTGGCGTCGCCCATCCGGAAGCCGAAGCGGGCCTCCTTGAGCATGTACGGGGCGTGCGACATCGACTCCATCCCGCCGCCGACCCCAACCTCCAAGTCGCCCGCGCGGATCGCAGCGTCCAGCAGTCCCGCGGCGCGGATCCCCGATGCGCACACCTTGTTGATCGTCTCGGAGGAGACCTCCTTGCCGATCCCGGCCTTGATCTGCGCCTGACGGGACGGGATCTGGCCCTGGCCGGCCTGGATCACCTGTCCCATGATCACGTGCTGAACCTGCTCCGGGGCGACCTCGGCCCGCTCAAGCGCGGCGTTGATCGCCGTCCCGCCGAGCTCGGTTGCGTCGACGGACTTCAGCGCTCCGCCGAGCTTGCCGATCGGCGTCCGGGCGGCCGAGAGGATCACTGTCTTTGGCATCGGGTGCGTCTCCGATCGGTCGCAGGCGGCAGGTGCCTGGAATGCTAGTGCGGTGAGGTCCGCTGAAGGATCGCCGTCGCCGCGCTGGCGGGATCGAGCTCGCGCCCGACGACGCGGTCCAGCAGCCGCGCGACCTCGTCGTCTCCATCCAGCGACTGCTCCAGCTCGCGCCGCAGCCGATTGGCCGCGATCGCCATCACCTCTGAGAGCAGGTTGCGCCGCCGCCGCTCGGACAGCGTGCCCTGCGACTCGATGTGAGCGCGGTGCTCGACGAGCTTGGCGGCCAGCTCGTCGACCCCCTCCCCGCGCAGCGACTCGGTGCGGATGATCGGCACCGGCCAGTCGGCCTTCGGCCCCAGCGCCAGCACGGCCTTGATCTCCCTGATCATCGTGTCGGTCAGCGGGTGGTCTGACTTGTTGACGACGATCACGTCCGGGATCTCCATCACGCCGGCCTTCAGCGCCTGGATCGAGTCTCCCGAGCCCGGCATCAGCACCAGCACCACAGTGTCCGCGTGGTCGATGATGTCGACCTCGGCCTGACCGACGCCGACGGTCTCCAGCAGCACCAGGTCACGGCCGGACGCGTCCATCAGCAGCGCCGCCTGCAACGCTGCCTCGCTCAGGCCCCCGAGCGCGCCGCGGCTGGCCATCGAGCGGATGAACACGCCCGGGTCCAGGAAGTGATCGGCGAGCCGGATCCGATCGCCGAGCAGCGCGCCCTTGGTGAACGGTGACGATGGGTCGATCGACAGCACGGCGACCGTGCGCTCCCGGGCTCGCACGTGCGCCACCAGCGCCCCCATGAGCGTCGACTTGCCGACCCCGGGGGGCCCCGTGAAGCCGACTACGGCGGCTCGTCCGGTGCGAGGGTAGACCTCGCGAACCAGCTCCCGGCCGGCCGGGTCGTCGTTCTCGATCAGCGTGATCGCTCGCGCCAGCGCGCGCCGGTCCCCCGCCAGCAGGCGCTGCGCGAGGCTCTGATCGCCTGAGGGCATCGGCGGGCCATCATGCCAGGTGCGCGGCGCGCCGATTCCTGCGATGGTTGGCGCATGGCCAACGAACTGGTGGGCCGGCTGGACTCGATGCTCGGCGACGGCATCGAGGCGGCGATCGCAACGCGGCACCGGCGGCGGCTGCGACGGCTCGGCTGGGGCCGGGTGCTGGAGCCGTCCGATCCGGGCGTGTTCGCGTCGGGCGACCCGCCTCCGCGCCGGGGCTGCACGCTCGAGGTCCTGATCGACGGCGCCGACGCCCTGCGGGAGATGGCCGCCGAGTTGTCGGCCGCGCAGTCGTACGTCCACCTCACCGGCTGGCATCTGGAACCGGCTTTTCAGCTCGAGCACGGCAGCACGCTGTCCGCGGTCGGCGTGCTCCTCGCCGACCTGGCGCAGCGCCTGAACGTGCGCGTGCTCGTCTGGGCCGGTGCGCCGGTGCCGCTGTTTCATCCCACACGCGCGGAGGTCTCCAAGGCCGTGCGCTCGCTGACCGAGCACACTCAGATCCAGGCGCACGCCGACCCGCGCGAGCATCCGATGCACTGCCACCACGAGAAGACGATCGTGATCGACGGGCGGGTCGCGTTCGTCAGCGGCATCGACCTGACCGACTTCGGCGGCAACCGGCTGGACTCGCAGGGCCACCACGCGCGGCGCCGGATCGGCTGGCACGATGTCGCGACCAGACTGCGGGGACCAGCGGTCGCCGACGTCGACGCGCACTTCCGGATGCGCTGGCACGAGCTGACCGGCGAGCAGCTGGGACCGCCCGCCCCCTCCGAGCCCGCCGGCGAGACCACGGTTCAGGTCGTGCGCACGGTCTGCGAAGGGATGTACGACTCGATTCCGCACGGGGAGTTCAGGATCCTTGACAGCTACCTGCGAGCGCTGCGCGGCGCGCGCGAGCTGATCTACCTAGAGAACCAGTTCCTGTGGGCGCCCGAGCTCGTCTCGATCATCGCTGCCAAGCTGCGGGACCCACCGTCGTCTGAGTTCCGGGTGGTGATCCTGGTCCCGGGCAAGGCCAACAACGGCGCCGAGGACACGCGCGGGCAGGTGGGGGTGCTGATCGACGCCGACGCCGGGCGCGGGCGGCTGCTGGTCGCCACGATCCGCTCTCTGTCGGGCTCGCCGAGGCGGGCGGATCCGTTGTACGTGCACGCCAAGGTGGCGGTCGTCGACGACAGCTGGCTGATCGTCGGCTCGGCGAATCTCAACGCCCACTCGCTGTTCAACGACACCGAGATGTGCGTCGTGACCGATGACGCAACGCTCGCGCGAGACACCCGCGTGAGGCTGTGGGCCGAGCACCTGGAGCTGACCGAGCCCGAGGTGGAGCAGGCGAGCCCGGCGTCGCTGGTCGACGAGCGCTGGCGACCGATCGCCAGCGATCAGCTCCAGCGCCAGCGAGCGGGCGAGGCCCCGACGCACCGCCTGGTGGCGCTGCCGGGGGTGTCGCGGCGGGCGGCGCGGCTGCTGGGTCCGCTGTCGGGACTGCTCGACGACGGCTGACGTACGCCCTTGCGCTGCGCAACGCCTCGGGGCCCGCAGGAGAACAAGTCTGCGTCAACCTTGTTCCCCTACGAACCCTTAGGACTCACGAGGGAATTACTGCCGTCTTTGACGGCGTCTGACCGCGCCTGACGCCACGCGTGGGAATCGCCGATGCTTCGGCATCGACTCATCCCATGCGCGTCGCCAGTCACGCCCAGCCATTCGTCAAATCCACGCACTAATTCCCTCGTGAGCCCTTACGATCCCGGCGTGTCATCGGTCGTCGGACACGACCCCCAGTTGACGCTGGGCCCCCCGCCGTCGGTTTCGCGCGCGGTTCGCCACGGCCCCCCGCCGCTGCGCGGCGGACCGCTTGAGCTGCTGCGCTTCGCCCGCGCCAACGGGATGCTGACGCGCGGACACGCCGCGCTGGTGGCGCGCTGGCTGTGGCTGCGGCTGCGCTGGCGTGGGCGGCTGCGGACCGACGGGCTGTGCTTCGTCTGTCCCGGTGTGAAGTTCGAGATCGGGCGCGAGGCAACGGTCACGCTCGGACGCTGGTCATGGATCGGGCACGGCTGCAAGCTGCGCGTGCACGAGGGCGAGCTGGAGCTCGGCGCCAAGTCGGTGCTGGGGCAGGAGTGCACGATCTCGGCTTACCAGCACGTCTCGATCGGGCGCGAGTGCATCGTCGCCGACCGGACGATGGTGATCGACTTCGACCACGTCTACGCAGACGTCGAGACCCCGACCCGCACCCAGGGGATCGTCAAGCGCGACGTGCGGATCGGCCACAACGTCTGGATCGGCTACGGAGCCTGCATCCTGCGCGGGGTCACCGTCGGCGACAACTCGGTGATCGGGACCAGCGCGGTCGTGACGCGCGGCGTCCCGGCCAACGCCGTCGTCGGCGGGATCCCGGCGCACGTGATCCGGATGCGCGAGGCGCCCACGAGCTTCCGCTGGGCCTGAGGGCTCCTCGGGAGCCCTGAGTCGCTCGCCTCAGCCTGAGCAGATCGCCAGGAAGTCCAGCGCACGACCAAGACGCGTCTCCCGCAGCGCGAAGTCGCGCGAGGAGATCGCGGGCGTGAAGCGCGCGTAGAACGGCCCCGTGAGGGCCAGGCGACGGTGCACGCGGTCCCAGCCGCAGGCGAGCGCCAGCTCGTGCACGTGCAGCCGGCGGGCATGGAACACGCCCAGCACGCGGACCTGCGCGAACGCCGCTCGGCACAGACGCTCGAACTCCGGCGCCCGGTACTCGCGCAGGTGCCACGGATTGTCCGATTTGGACGCTCCGGGCGGCGCCAGCGTCTGCACGTTCGGGGTCGACACGTACAGCACGCCTCCGGGAGCCAGCAGCGAGCGCAGGTGCCCGAGCACCGCGGCCGGATCCTCCACGTGCTCGATCGTCTGCAGGAACACGACCGCGTCGTAGGCGCCAGGCTCGCCCCAGACCTGCAACGCGCCACGCTCGAAGCACAGGTTCTGGCGCCGGTAGCGCAGCCGGGCGTGCTCGTGCGCTTCGGGATTGGCGTCGATCCCGATCACGCTCGCCGCGCCACGCGCCAGGACCTCGGCACCGTACCCCTCCCCGCAGGCCATGTCGAGCACGCGCGCGCCGAGCACGCGGGCGCCGATCCACTCATACACGGCCAGGTGGCGGCGATACCAGTAGTTCTCGACGGGCACGTCTGGCAGCGTCCGCTCACCCGTCAGCGACAGAGGCGGCACCCCGGGGGGCTGGTCGTGCTGGATGGTGAGCGGGTCGGTCACGGGCGCGAGCACCGTAGCGCTACTGTGCGCCGCCGTGCAGGCGCTTCGCTCAGACGACGAGATCCGGACGGTCAACACCCGCTACCACGATGTCGCGGCCGACAGCTACGACGCCAAGTGGGGGATCGACTTCGGCGAGATCGGGCAGGCCCAGGTGCTCGGCAAGCTCGGAAAGCTGCTCGACGAGCGGGCGCAGGCAGGCCTCGGACGCTCGCTGGAGATCGGCGCCGGAACCGGCTACTTCAGCCTCAACCTGCTGCAGACGGGGGTGGTTTGCGAGGCGACCTGCACCGACATCTCCCCCGGGATGCTGGAGGCGTTGAGCCGCAACGCGCAGCGCCTGGGTCTGGAGGTGCGGACCGTGGTCGCCGAGGCAGGGGCGCTGCCGTTCGCCGACGCCAGCTTTGACCTCGTGCTCGGGCATGCGGTCCTGCACCACCTGCCGGACCTGGAGCGCGCCTTCGAGCAGCTGCACCGGGTGCTGGCGCCGGGTGGGCGGATCCTGTTCGCCGGCGAGCCGTCGCGGCTCGGGGACCGGGTCGCGGCGCTGCCCAAGTGGACAGCCCGCGCGCTCGCGCCGGCCTGGCGCCGCGCCCTGCACGCGCGTCGCGCCCCGGCGCCATCCGCAGCCGGGGGCAGCGCCGCGCACCCGAGCGGCCACGGCGCCAATGGCGACGCTGAGCTCGCGCTCGACGACGACCACGAGCTGGAGTCGCTGGTCGACATCCACGCCTTTCGCCCGAGCGACCTGATCGGCCTGGCCACGCGCGCCGGCCTCGAGGACGTCAGAGTACGCGGCGAGGAGCTGACGGCGAACTGGTTCGGCTGGTTCAACCGCGGTCTGGAGGCGACCGCCGTCCCCGCCGACGTTCCGATGCTGTGGCGCCGCTACGCGTTCCGTGGCTACCTGCTGCTGCAGCGCCTCGACGGTGCGCTGCTCGAGCCGATCCTGCCGCCGGCGATCTTCTACAACCTGCTGCTGACCGCCAAACGCCCGGGCTAGCGTCCCGCTTGGGACACTGGACCTAGACTTCGGGCCGAGATGGCCGACGAGGTGCAGGGCGAGTTCCCGCTGTTCCCGCTCGAACTGGTCGCGCTCCCGGGCGAGCTGGTCCCGCTGCACATCTTCGAGGAGCGCTACAAGACGATGATCGCGCGCTGCCTGGATTCGGGGGAGGAGTTCGGGATCGTCTGGATGGCCGACGACGGGCTGCGCGAGATCGGCTGCGCCTGCTCGGTCGAGCGGGTGCTGGAGCGGATGGACGACGGGCGCCTGAACCTGCTGGCGCGCGGCACGCGGCCGTTCCGCGTGCTCGAACGCCAGGCCCACCTGCCGTACCCGGCCGGCGTGATCGAGTTCATCCACGATCGCGGCGATACGCTCGATCCGGTCCTCGCGGATGCGGCGCGCGCCGCCTACGCGGACCTCGTCAAGCGCGCGACCGACCGCGAGCCGGGTGACCGAGAGCTGTCGCGGATGGGAGCCTACGAGATGGCTGCGACGGTCGATTTCGGACCTGACGCCAAGCAGGGTCTGCTGGATCTGCGTTCGGAGAACGCGCGCCTGGCGCTGGTCACGCGACTGTTCCGAGCGGCGACCAAGCGGCTTGACTTCGTCGATCGTGCGCAGGCGCGCGCGCGCTCGAACGGCAAGGTCCGCTTCGGCTGACGCCGGCGGCGTACCGACGCTCGGCCCGGCGAATGTGCCACCCTGTCGCCCGGCATGGACTGGTCTGTCGCCCACTCTCTGAACCTGTTCCTCTATCACAACGATGGGATCGAGGACCCACTGTCGTGGTACGTACAGGTGTCCGAGGCCCTATTCCTGGGCATGCTGGTGGTCGTCTGCCTGCTGGCCCGGGGTGAGCGCTGGGCGAGCGTGCGCAGGGCCGCCGTCGCAGCCGGGCTGAGCGCCGGGCTCGGCCTGCTGATCGCCAAGCTGATCACCGAGGTCTACGACCGGCCGCGGCCGTTCGTGGCGCACCCGCGGGCGGTCCATCTGTTCATTTCGCACGCCCGCGACGCGAGCTTCCCCAGCGATCACTCGACCGCGGCGATGGCGATCGCGGTCGCGATCCTGCTGCGCCGTAAATCATGGTGGGGCTGGATCTGCTTCGTGTTCGCCCTGCTGCTGATGTTCGGGCGCGTCGCGGTCGGCTTCCACTACCCGACCGACGTACTCGGAGGGGCCGCGATCGGGGCGCTGTGCGCGCTGCTGCTGTGGGCGCCGCCGCTGCGCGGATTGATCGACGCGCTGGCGGACTGGGCGGGCGGAATCTGGGACCGCGCGACCCGGGCGATCACGCCACGTGGACTCGCGCGCTCGCCGCGGGCCTGACCGGCCCCGAGTGGCCCACTCAGGCCCCGCAGTCCGCCGCGGCGCTCAGCGTGAACTGCTCGGCCGCCGCCAGCGCCGGGTGCGTCGCCGCGGCCCGATCAGGGAATGAGATCGTTCCCTGCGGCATCCTGATCCGGTAGTAATACACGTCCCCCGGACCCAACGGGATCGTGAGGCCTGCGCTCGCGTCGCCCGACAGGTTGTCGGACAGATCGCGGGCTCCGATCAGCAGCTTTGACGAGATCGGCTTCGCCCTCCCCCGGTTGCAGCTGATCGTGCCGCTGTTGTTGATGACGAAGCTCAGCTTCGCGCCCGGGCCGGTGCGCGTGATCTGGAACAGGTCCGGGCCCTCCACATCGAAGCAGCCGGCCAGCGCGAGAGCGGCCCCGAGCGCTGCCGCCAAGCGCCGCATCGGGCGCTGGCGCGCGAGCGCTCGACCACGTTGCACGGCCCGGCTCACGCCCGCTCGACCACGATCGACGGCCCTGCTCACGCCCGCTCGACCACGATCGACGCGCCGCCGCGGCGCGGGTCCCCGCCGCCCGACAGGCGACCGTCGGTGTCGCGCGCCGCAGCCTGGGCGCCCCCGAAGAACAGGTTGCGCTCGGTGAACCGCCGGATCGTGGCGCCTGCGGTCTCCAGCGCGGCGGTGTCGATCCCAGGCTCGGCGTAGACGATGCCGTCCTCGAAATGGACCCGGGGCGCATCGACCGCAGCCTGGGCGTGCAGACCCTCATCGATCCGCCGGATGATCGTCTGCACGATCGCCGAGCGGATCCGGTTCGAGCCGGCGCTGCCGACGACCAGCTCGGGCGCCCCGTCGCGTCGCACGATCGCGGGCGCCATCATGCTCGGCATCCTCCGGCCGGGCGGATGGTGGTGCCAGCCGGTCGGGTTCAGGTCCTGTTCGCCGAGCATGTTGTTGAGGTGTACACC
>JBOGYE010000116.1:0-18429 GCA_050696635.1 Solirubrobacteraceae bacterium
TGCTCGGCGCGCTGGGCGTGATCGGCGACCTGCTGGCGGCGCAGCGGACGCTGACCCAGCGGACCTTCGAGCGGGTCCGCCGGATCGAGCTGCAGCTCGGGATCGAGCCGTCGCACTACGAGCCGGGCGCCACCCGCGAGGCCGAGGCCGAGCGCGAGCGCGAGACGGTGCGCCTGTGAGCGCCGCGAGCCCGCCGGCGGCCGTCCCGACCGGCAACACCTACGACAAGTACGGCTCCACCAACCCGGTGGTCAGACGGCTGATGGCGGGCTTCGAGCGCACCCTGGACGAGCTGTTCTCGCGCGCGGCTGCGCGCTCGGTGCTCGACGTCGGCTGCGGAGAGGGCGTGCTGACCGCGCGCTGGGCGCGGGAGCTCGGGGCCGTCGCGCCATCGGGCCGGGTCGTCGGCGTCGATCTCGAGGATCCCAAGCTGGCGGACCAGTGGCGGGCACATTCCGAGCCCAACCTTCGCTTTGAGGCGATGGAGGTCGAGCGGCTGGCGTTCGAGGACCGTGAGTTCGAGCTGGTCGCCGCGACCGAGGTGCTCGAGCATGTTGAAGATCCGGACCGGGCGCTGGCCGAGATGGCGCGGGTCGCGCGATCTCACCTGCTCGTGTCGGTGCCCCACGAGCCGCTCTGGCGGGCGCTGAACGTCGCGCGGGGCGCCTACCTGAAGGACCTGGGCAACACCCCGGGCCATCTGCACCACTGGACCCGGCGGTCGTTTGCGTCGCTGCTGGCGCGCCACGGCGAGGTGGTGGAGACCCGGTCGCCGTTCCCCTGGACGATGCTGCTCGTCGCGGTTGCGCGGTGAGCCTGGCCCGGCCGGGCGAGTCGTCCGATCAGTCGTTCGCCTCCGGCGCCCGCGTGCTGTCGGTCGGGATCGCGTCGACCGGAATCTTCACGTTCGCCTACCTGGCGATCTCCAGCCACGTCCTGGGCCCCGCCTCCTACAGCCGGATCGCGCTCTGCTGGGCGGTGATGTTCGTGATCCTGTCGGTGATCTACCGACCGGTCGAGCAGCTGCTGTCGCGGATGATCGCCGACCGGCGGGCGCGCGGGCTGCACAGCCATCCGCTGCGGGTGCCGGCCGCGATCCAGTTCGGCTTCGCGGCGATCTTCCTGGTCGTCGCGCTGGTGCTCCACGATCAGATCCAGCAGGGGATGTTCGACGGCTCGGCGGTTCTGTACTGGATCCTGGTCATCGGGGTGCTGGCGTACGCGGGCAGCTACTTCGCGCGCGGCTGGCTGGCGGGGCACAAGTGGTTCGCGCTGTATGGCGGGCTCGTGTTCCTGGAGTCCACCTCGCGCTTCCTGTTCCCGCTGGCCGTGGCGGTCGGGATCTCCTCGGGCCAGGACGCGGTCGGATTGGGGATGGCGGTGGCGCCGTTCGCCTCGCTGTCGGTGATGCCGTTCGCGCTGACGCGGCTCCGCGGCGCCCGGCACGGCGGGCGCGGTGTGGGCGCCGAGGTGGCGGTCGCCGACGCGGCGGCCGAGGGCCCGGCGCACGCCCAGTTGGAGGAGGTCAGCGCCGACCTGTCGCTGCGCCGCGGCGCCGGGTTCGCGGTCGCCGTCGTCGGGATCATGTTCTCCGAGCAGATGCTGATGAACGCCGGCGTGCTGATCGTGGCCGCCAAGGCGGGCGGCGGCAACCTGACGACCGGGGTGGTGGGGTTCGTGTTCAACGTGATGCTGATCGTCCGCGCGCCGCTGCAGCTCTTCCAGGCGATCCAAACCTCGATCCTGCCCCATCTGACCGGTCTCGAGGTGCGCGCCAACGCGGCCGAGTTTCACCGCGCGGTGCGCATCACGGTGTTGGCGATCGGCGGCTTTGCACTTGCCGTGGCGGTCGGCCTGTTGGCGATCGGGCCCACCGTGATGACCGCGGTGCTCGGCCACAAGGGCTTTGATTACGGCCGCGTCGGGCTGGCCGTCGTCGGCATCGGGATGGGCCTGCATCTGATCTCCGGCACGCTCAATCAGGCGGCACTGGCACGTGACCAGGCGACGCCGGCGGCGATCGCGTGGCTGTCGGCGGTGGCGCTGTTCTCCGCCTACGTCGCGCTCGGCGGCGGCCATGCCGCGGCCGAGGTGACGCACGTGGAGGTCGGCTACTGCGGCTCCGCGGCGATCCTGACCGCGCTGTTGTGGCTGCTGTACAGGCGCGGATCCGGCGCCACTCAGACCGCCTCGGCGACGGCCGCGATGCGGGCGTAGGCCGCAGCCGGGTCGTCTGAGCCGAACACCGCCGAGCCGGTCACGAGCAGGTTCGCGCCCGCCTTCACCACGGCGGCGGCCGTGTCGTCGTTGATGCCACCGTCGACTTCGAGCGCCACCGGGTCCGGCAGCATCGCGCGCATCTGCGCGAGCTTGGCGAGCGAGTGGGCGATGAACTTCTGCGCGCCCCAGCCGGGGTTGACCGACATGCACAGCGCCAGATCCAGGGCCTCGGCGGCGGCGTCGCGCAGCATCTCTGAGGGCGTCGCGGGGCAGACCGCCGCCCCGGCCCCACAGCCGGCCTCGCGGATCTGATCCAGCGCGTAGCGGACGTGCGAGGTCGCCTCGACGTGGATCGTGATCGAGTCCGCGCCGGCACTGGCGAAGTCGCGGACGTGGCGCTCGGGACGCTCGATCATCAGGTGCACGTCGATCACGCCGCCGGCGTCGTGGACGAGCTCGGCGAGCGCGGACACGATCGTCGCGCCGAACGTGATCGGCGGCACGAAGTGGCCGTCCATCACGTCTACATGGATCACCCGCGCACCCGCCGCCAGGACCTCTGAGACCTGCGAGCCGAGCCGCGCGAAGTCGGCCGACAGGATCGACGGAGCCACGCGCCGTTCGCTCATCAGCGCCCGCCGCTTGGCGCTCACTACACCTCCTGGAGCATGCTGCCGCCGCAGTGATTGCACTGCACTATCGCCGTGCTTGACATCCGCACGATCGTCGAGTGCTCGCCGCAGTTGGGGCAGACCGAGACCAGCTCGTAGCGGCGCAGGCAGTAGACGCAGCGATACCGACCCGGTACGGCCGTTGACCGCAGCCAGGGCTCCCCGCAGCCCGGGCAGTCCGGCCCGAGCTTGATCACGGGCTCGCTCATAAGGCGCAGGTTAACGGCCACCCCGGATCGGACGCGTGGCGACCGTGCGTGCGCTTCGTGCGCGCTCGCGAGCCACGCTCGCTCGCGGCGGCCTCACTCGCGTCGCAGCAGCGCCACGAAGAAGCCATCGGTGCCGTCGGTGTCCGGCGCCAGGCGCAGCTTCTGCTCGCAGCGCCAGCGCTCCCTCTCTCCCAGGAAGCCCTCGACCACGACGTCGGACTCCGCGGCCGAGATCGTGCAGACCGAGTAGGCGAGCGTGCCGCCGGGCGCCGTCGCATCGGCGCCCGCGGCGAGGATCTGCGCCTGGTCGACCGACAGGCGCTCGATCCGCTCCGGGGTCGCGCGCCAGCGCAAGTCCGGCCGCGACTGGAGGGTCCCGAGACCGCTGCACGGAGGGTCGACGAGCACGCGCGTGAAGGCGCCGCCCAGATCGGCGCAAGTCGCGTCTGCCGTGAGCACCGTCGCGCCACGGACCCGCATCCTCGCAAGCGTCCGGCGCAGCGCGCCGGAGCGCCCCGGGTGGCGCTCTACCGCGACCAGCTCGCCCCGATCCTCGCTCAGCGCCGCCAGGTGGGTGGTCTTGGCTCCGGGCGCGGCGCACAGATCGAGCACGCGCTCGCCGGCGACGGGCGCGAGCATGCGCGCGACCGACATCGATGCGCGCGACTGGGGCATCAGCTCGCCGCGCGCGAACTGATCCGAGCCGTGGGCGTCGAACGGCCCGGCCAGCACCAGCCCCTCGGGCATCCCCGGCACGGGCGCCGATTCCACGCCGAGCGACGCCGCCACGGCCGGCGTCGATGCGACCAGCGTGTTGACCCGCACCGCCGACTCGGCCGGCAGGTTGATCGCCGCCAGCAGCGAGCGGGCGCGGTCGGCGCCCAGCTGGCGCCACCACAGGCGCGCGAGCCACTCCGGGACCGAGTGCTTGACGGCCGCCGCCTCCGGGCTGCAGTCGTCAAGCGCCGCCAGCAGAGCCGCGCCCTCGCGGTCGGCGCGGCGCAGGACCGCGTTCACTAGCCCCGCGCCGCCACGCGAGTCACGCTTGGCCAGCGCGACGGACTCGTTGACCGCCGCGTGCGCCGCGATCCCGTCCATCAACAGCAGCTGGAACAGGCCCAGCCGCAGCGCCGACAGCACCGGCGCATCCAGGAGCGACGGCGGCCGATCGCAGAGTGCGCCGGCGACGTGATCCAGCGTCGCCGCCCGTTGCACGGTGCCGTAGGCGAGCGCCGTCGCCAGCGAGCGATCGCGGCCGGACAGGCCGGCCGCGTCGGCCTCGGCGTGCAACGCCCGGTCCGCGTACGCCCCGTGCTCGAACACGCGGCGCACGACGGCGTAGGCGCAAGCGCGCGCCGGGGTCACGCCACCGCGGTCAGGCACGCAGGCCGCGCAGGTAGGCGTCGCCCGGCATCGCGCGGCGGCCCTCTGGCTGCACGACCGTGAGCGCCAGGGCGCCGGGCGAGCACCCCAGGACGGGCTCAGCGCCGTCCAGCACCACCTCCCCAGGGGCCGGATCGTCCGCGTCCGCGTCGTGGGCATGGGCCTCCAAGACCCCCAGCCGGCGGCCGTCGGCGAGCAGCACGGCCGCCCCGACGTGCGGCGTCAGCGCGCGCACCGCGCGCTCCTCGTCGGCCGCCGGCCTGGCGCCGTCCAACAGCCGGTCGGCGGCCGTGATCTTGTCCGCATATGTGGCCCCCGCCTCGTCCTGGGCGGCGAACGCGAGCCCCTCGAAGCCGTCGAGCGCCTGCAAGAGCAGCCGTCCGCCGAGCTCCGCCAGGCGCGGCGCGAGCGTGCCGTAGCTGTCGCCGGCGTCGATCGCCGCGGGCGCGGCCAGGCAGACCGGGCCGCTGTCGAGACCCTGCGTCAAGCGCATGATCGAGACCCCGGTGTCGGCGTCCCCGGCCATGATCGCCCGCTCGATCGGGGCCGCTCCCCGCCAGCGCGGCAGCAGCGAGGGGTGAACGTTGAGGAACGGGTGCGCGGACAGCAGCGGCTCGGCGATCACCGCGCCGAAGGCGCAGACGCAGACGACGTCGGGCGACGCGTCCGCGATCTGACCGCGGGCGGACTCGGAATTGATCGAGTCCGGCTGCGCCAGTTCGATCCCCAGGTCGCGGGCCGCGTCGGCGACCGGTGGCGCCGCCGGTCGCCGGCCACGGCCCCGAGGGCGGTCCGGGCGGGTCAGCACCAGTGCCGGACGATGCGACGAGTCCGCCAGCGCCACCAGCACCTGGGCGGCGAACTGCGAGGTGCCTAGGTAGACGGTCCGCAATTGCAGCGAGCGGAGAGGGCCGCTCAGGCCGGATCGAGCGCTGCGCGCAGCGCGCGCATCGCTTCCTTGCGCTGCGAGCGGCCGATCCGGTCGAGCACCAGCACGCCGTCGAGATGATCGATCTCGTGCTGGATCACGCGCGCCTCCAGGCCAGACGCCTCCACCGTGATCGGCTCGCCGTGCTCGTCGCGCGCGCTGACGACGATGTGCACCGCCCGTTCGACGTCCACGTGCACCGACGGCAGGCTGAGGCAGCCCTCCTCGAGCGTCTCCAGCTCGGAGCCGGTCCACTCGATCACCGGGTTGACGAGCGCCGCGACGGGCGAGTCCTGTTGGACGCGGTACACCAGTACCCGGTGCAGCACGCCGACCTGGTTGGCCGCCAACCCGACTCCGAGCGCGTCGCGCATCAGCGCCCCCATCCGTGACACCTCGTCGCGCAGCGCTTGGTCAAAGCGCTCCACCGGCCGCGAGCTGGTGCGCAACACCGGGTCGCCGAACTTGCGCACGTGCGCAAGCGCCGTGGTCCGCAGCGCCGCGACCTCAGGGTCCAGCTCGGGCTCGGGCTCGTAGTCCTCGGGGGCGACGTCCTCGGGATCGGGCTCGAGCACCGCAACCTCGGTGTCGCGTCCGGGGTGCTGGGGGTGATCTTCGGCCACGCCCAAAGACTACTGGGGGTCGACGTCCACGCTGACCGAGACGCCGCGGCGGGCGGCGCCGGGAGCGACGTCGGCCACCGAGCGTCCGACCGCCGCGATCGCAGCCGCGCGCGCGACGCTCTTGACCACCACCTGGCTCCGCGCCCGACCACGCAGCCTGAACAGCGGCGCCGGCCCCAGCACCGAGCCCGGCAAACCGTCCAGCCGGCCGCGGATCGCCGCGGCCGCCTCCCGTGCCGGTTGCTCGTCGTCGGCCGAGCAGACGATCCGCACCAGCGACGCGTAGGGCGGATAGCTGAGCGCCCGACGCCGCTCCAGCTCGTCTGCGACGAAGCCATCGGAGTCGTGGCGGGCGGCGAACGCGATCGCCCGCGCGTCCGGATCAAGCGTCTGCACCAGCACTCGGCCGTCGAGCGCGCCGCGCCCGGTCCGCCCCGCCAGCTGGGTGATCAGCGCGAACGTGCGCTCCTCGGCACGGAAGTCGGGAAACCGAAGCGTCTGGTCGGCGTCGAGCACCAGTCCGAGCGAGACGTCAGGGAAATCATGGCCCTTGGCGACCATCTGGGTGCCGACCAGCACCCCCGCGGGCGCCTGCGCGAACCGCGCCAGCGTCTGTGCTCGCTGCGCCAGCGCCGCCACATCGGCGTCGAGCCGGAAGATCGGGAATCCATCGCGTCCGAGCGCCTCGCGCAGGTCGTGCTCGATCCGCTCGGTGCCGGCGCCGTGGCGCGCGACCGAGACGGACTTGCAGACACCGCAGCGAGACGGGACCGGCTCGCTGTGACCGCAGTGATGGCAGGCGAGCAGGCGCTCGCGCTGGTGCAGCACCAACGCCACCTCGCAGTTGGGACACAGCCACACCCGCCCGCACGAGCGGCATGACAGGAAGTTCGACCAGCCGCGACGGTTGACCAGCACGATCGCCTTGCCGTCGGCGCGGCGCAGGTCGGCCAGCGCCATCCGCGTCTCAGGGTGCAGCGGCTCGTGGCGCCCGCACATGTCGAGCACCTGGACTTCGGGCAGCGGGCGCCGGTCGATGCGTTCGCGCAGCCGCAACGACCGCACGGAGAGCACCGACTCGGGGCGCGGCGTGGCGCTGCCGAGCACGAGCACGGCGCCATGCGCCTGGGCGCGCCGGGCGGCGACCGTGCGAGCGTCGTAGCGCGGGTCGCCCTCATGCTTGTAGGAGCCCTCGTGCTCCTCGTCGACGACGATCAGGCCGATCCGGTCAAGCGGCGCGAACACCGCCGAGCGCGGGCCGACGCAGATCCGCGCCTCTCCGCTGCGGAGCCGCAGCCACTCGTCGTGGCGCTGGCCGGCGCCGAGCCCCGAGTGCAGCACGGCGACGACGTCGCCGAAGCGTGCCTGGAAGCGCGACGCCGTCTGGGGGGTGAGCGCGATCTCGGGCACGAGCACGATGGCGCTTTTACCGGCCGCGAGCGCGGCGGCGGCTGCGCCGAGATAGACCTCGGTCTTGCCCGAACCGGTGACGCCGTGCAGCAGGTAGCCCTCGCCCTGCGCGCGGTCGCCCTCGCCCTGCGCGCGGTCGCCCTCCGAGCCCGCGAGCGCGCGTTCGATTACCGCCAGAGCCGCCGACTGCGCGTCGGTCAGGGGCGGCGCCAGGACCGGTGCCGTGCCGACTCGATGCGTCGTCGGGCGCCGCGCAACGGGACGAGCAGCGATCAAGACCAGCCCGCGGGCCTCCAGGCGCCTCAGGGCGTCCGTGCCGAGCTCTCCCGCGGGCATGTCCCCGGCCCGCTCCAGCGCGCGCAGCAGCTCCAGCTGGCGGGCGCTGAGCGGCCGGCCGCCGCCACCGACCGCATCAGTCGCCGGATCGGTGCACGCGGCCTCGCCCGCCTGTGTCAGCTGCGCGACCAGCGCAAGCTTGCGCCCGCGCCCGGCGCCGGCGCCGGGAGCGATCATCAGCGCCAGCGCACGGGAGACCGTCGAGCAGTACTCGGCCGCCATCCAGTCCGCCAGCGCCACCAGGTCGGCGCCGATCCCTGGGCCGACGACAGCCTGCACCTCGGCGAGCCGCTCGGGCGCCAGCTCGGATCGCTGCGTGATCGCCACCGCCACCCCGAGCACGCTGCGCGAGCGCAGCGGCACCCGCAGCAGCGAGCCGACGCGCACCTCCTGCCCGGACGCGATCCGGTAGTCGAACGGTCCCCGCAACGCGCGCGTGGTGGTCAGCGGGTGGACGCGCGCGATCATCGTCAGCCGAATCTAGTGTCCGGTCGCGGCGCAGCGCCTAACCTCCCGCCCGTGCAGCCCGAGCCCGGCGAGCAGGTCTTCTTCCATGGCCACGCCGCCTGGCGCTCTCGGCTGGCGCAGTGCGCGGAGGGCATCGGCCTGAGCCTGCTGGCCGGCGTGGCGGCGGGCATCGCCGGGGCGATCGTGCACGGCCGGGTTCGCGTCTGGTGGGTGGTGGCGGCGGTGATCGTCTGCTTTCTGGCGTCCGTCGCGGCGATCCAGCTGCGCCGGGTGCGCACGACATACTCGATCACCAGTCGCCGGCTGACGATCGAGACCGGGCTTTTGTCGCGTGAGCTGCACCAAACCCGGCTGGAGCGGATTCAGAACGTCAACGCGCGCCAGTCGGTGGCGCAGCGAGCGCTGCGCATCGGCACGGTCGATTTCGACACCGCAGGCGAGGCGCAGTTCGAGTTTGCCTTCCGCGGCGTCTCGGATCCCGGCGGGCTCGTGCGGACCGTAGATCGGGCGCTGCACGAGCTGCACGAACTGCACGAGCGGCGCGGGCCACAGCCCGCGCTCGAGCCGCCCGCGGCCGACGCCTGAGCGCCTGCCGGCCGCCTCAGCCCGGGCGCCGCGCGCCCACCGGCCCGCGCTCGGAGCGAGCGACGAAGTCGATGATCGCCGGCACCCCCTCCAACCGGTAGCGCTGGCGCAGCCGGTTCTCGATGAAGTACGCGTAGTCGCGGGTCACCCGAGCACGCGAGTTGACCTGGATCGAGAAGCGCGGCGGACGCTCCGCGGTCTGGCTCATGAACAACAGCCGCAGCCGGTGGCCCGAGCCCGCGCCCCGCGAGTTGGCGGGCCGCTGCCCGACCGGCGGCTGGCGCGCAGCGACCACCTCCGACAGAAACCTGTTCAGCTGCGACGTCGGGATCCGCGTGCGGCTGCGATCGGCCAGCGCGACCGCCTCGATCAGCAGCCGCTCCACGTTGCGGCCGGTCTTCGCGCTGGCGGTCAGCACCCGGGGACGCAGGCGCATCTTCTGGTGCGCGCGGGCGCGCTCGTGCTCGAGATCCACGTCATCGGCCAGGTCCCACTTGTTGAGCACCAGCGCGGTGGCACAGCCGCAGTGCATCGCCAGTTCCGCGACGCGCAGATCCTGGGCGGTGAGCCCATCGGTCGCGTCGCACACGACCAGCGCCACGTCGGCGCGCTCGGCCGCGCGGCGCGAGCGCAGCGACGTGTAGTACTCCAGCGACTCTCCCACCTTCGCCTGCCGGCGAATGCCGGCGGTGTCGACCAGGACCAGGTCGCGTCCGCCGAACGAGATCGGCAGATCGATCGCGTCGCGGGTGGTGCCCGCGACCGGCGACACGATCACCCGCTCCGAGCCCGCGAAGCGGTTCAGCAGCGAGGACTTGCCGACGTTGGGACGACCGATCAGCGCCAGGCGCACGGCGTCGTCGCGCTCGTCCTCGTCGGGCACATCGAGAGCGAGCGCAGCGATCCGATCGAGCAGATCGCCGGTCCCGAGTCCCTGGGCGGCCGATACCGCGATCGGTTCTCCGAGCCCGAGCGCGTGAAACTCGGCCGCCAGCGCGAGGTCGCGCACGGTGTCGATCTTGTTGGCCGCGACCAGCACCGGCAGCGGCGCGCGGCGCATGGCGTCGGCCAGCTCGCTGTCGCCCGGGCGCAGCCCGGCGCGGGCGTCGACGACCAGCACCGCCACGTCGGCGTCGGCCAGCGCCGCGCGCGCCTGATCCTGAATCTGGCGGGCGAGCGAGTCGCGATCCTGCAGGTCGACGCCGCCGGTGTCGATCAGCGTCAGTGCGCGCCCGTTCCAGTCGGTGCGAACCTCCTTGCGGTCGCGGGTGACGCCGGCTTGCTCGTGCACGACCGCCTCGCGCGTCTCGGTCAGACGGTTGACGAGCGAGGACTTGCCGACGTTGGGGTAGCCGATGATCGCGACCTTCACGTCGGCGAGGGTAGTTGGTCTCGGACTTCACTCCGGGCCGAACGCGCCACACACCACGGTGGCACCAGGCGCGTGGCTGCAGAGGCCCGACTCCCGGGCATGCCGGGCCTCACGCCCTCGCCCGGATCGTGCGTGTCTCGTAGCGCCCACTCGCGTCGGCGTGAGGCGTCCCGTGGCAGTGCGAGAATCGGCGGATGCGGCTGGGCTCCGGTTTCGAGGTGCTCGGGCTGCGCGACTTCAGGCTGGTGTTCGGGGCAGCGCTCGCGTCGCTGCTCGGCGACGGGATCGTGCCGGTGGCGCTCGCGTTCGCGGTACTCGACCTGACCGGTTCGGCCACCGACCTGGGGATCGTGCTCGCCGCGCGCACGGTCGCGCTGGTCGGCTCGCTGCTGGTCGGCGGCGTGATCGCGGATCGGGTCAGCCGGCGCACGGTGATGATGGCCGCCGACATCGTGCGCCTGCTGGGCCAGGCCGCGATCGGCGTGCTGCTGGTCAGCGGCCATGCGACCGTGGCCGAGCTGGCGGTCTCCCAGGCGCTGCTGGGCGCGGGCACCGGCTTCTTCAATCCGGCGTCCAGCGGGCTGATCCCGACGATCGCCGGCGAGCGACTGCAGCAGGCAACCTCGCTGCGCGGCATGGCGATGGCGACGGGCAACATCATCGGACCCGCGATCGGCGGGGTGCTGGTTGTCGCGATCAGTCCCGGCGCGGCGCTGCTGCTTGACGCCGGCAGCTACGCGGTCAGCGCGCTACTGCTCGCCCGCGTGGGTCGCGACCTGCCGGGCGGCGAGCCGCAGCGGTTCCTGGCCGAGCTGCGCGACGGGTTTGCGCAGGTGCGGTCGCGCAGCTGGCTGTGGGGAACCGTGGTCGCGCTGTCCGTGGTCAACATGGCGAGCGCCGCCTTCATCGTGCTCGGCCCGCTGGTCGCCAAGCGCCAGCTCGGCGGCGCCGGCGCGTGGGCGCTGATCCTGGCGCTGATGGGGGTCGGCGCGCTGATCGGCGGCTCGGTCCTGCTGCGCGTCGTGCCGCGCCGGCCGCTGCTGGTCGGGACCCTGATCGGGATCGTGCCGGTCGGCCAGACCGCGCTGCTGGCGATCCCCGCGCCGCTGGCGCTGATCGGCGCGGCCGCGCTGCTGGCGGGCGTCGGGGAGATGGCGTTCAACACGCTGTGGGAGACCACCCTGCAGCAGCAGATCCCGCCGGCGGTCCGCTCACGGGTCAGCTCCTATGACTGGTTCGGATCGCTCGCGCTGCGCTCGATCGGCCTAATCGCGATCGGGCCGTTCGCCGCCGCGGCGGGCGCGTCGACCGCGCTGTACGCGTGCGCCGGGCTCGAGTTCGTGATGGTCGTCTCGCTGCTGTGGATCCGCGACATCCGGACGCTCGCCCCGAGGCCGGTCACCAGCGCCTGATCGGACGTGCAACGACGGTCACACGCGGGGGGACAGCGATGACCGGCGCCTGACCAGGGCGGTGACCCTGTCCACGACCTCGTCGAGCGTCAGCAGCGTCGTGTCGAGCGTGACCGCGTCGGGGGCGGCGAGCAGCGGCGAGTGCGCCCGAGACGCGTCGCGCTGGTCTCGCAGCGCCTGCTCGGCGAGTACGGTCGCGGCGTCGGCTCCGAGCTGGGCCGCACGGCGGGCGGCGCGCGCCTGCGCGCTCGCGGTCAGGAACACCTTGACCTCCGCCCCAGGCGCGACAACGGTACCGATGTCGCGGCCCTCGGCGACCCAGTCGCCGGCGCTCAGCAGCCGACGCTGCTGGGCGACCATCGCGGCCCGCACGGCGGGGTCGGCGGCGGCGACAGAGGCGGCCTCCGAGACGTCGGCGGCGCGGATCGCGTCCGTCACATCAAGGCCGTCCACCAGGACCCGATTCCCGAGCTCGATCTTCAACGCGGGTGCGACCGACCGAGCCGGCTCGCCGCGCGTCAGGGCGGCGAGCCCAACCGCCCGGTACATCGCCCCGGAGTCCAGGTAAGTGAAGCCGAGTCGCGCGGCGACGCCGCGCGCCACCGCCGACTTGCCCGCGCCCGCGGGCCCGTCGATCGCGACGATCAACCGCGCGCCCCTAGAGCGTCCGATGCCATCGGCCCGTCCCCCAGCTCCACGCGTGCCCCGGTCGCCGGCCACAGCTCCCAGAACGCCGGGCAGGTCTTGGCGACCACCCCGGGGTCCTCGATCTCGACCGGAACCCGCGCGCCGGCCAGCGCGAACGCCATCGCGATCCTGTGGTCGTCGTAGGCGGGAAGTCGCGCCGAGCGTACCGGCCCCGGATGGATCCGCAGGTGATCGGCGCCCTGATCGACGCGCACGCCCAGCCGGTTCAGGTTCTCGGCGGTCGCCGCGATCCTGTCGGACTCCTTGACGCGGGCGTGCCCGATCCCCTCGATCGTCGTCGGGCCTTCGGCGAACGGCGCCACGCAGGCGAGCGTCATCGACACATCCGACAGCTCGCCCATCTCCGCGTCGATCCCCCGCAGCCGCGCAGGTCCGCTCAGCGACGTCTCGCCGCCCGAGCAGCCCATCCGCTCGAGCAGCCCGGCCAGCCGAGCGTCCCCCTGCAGGGTCCCGGCAAGCGCCAGCCCGGGCACGCTGACCGTCGTGCCCGTCAGCGCCGCCGACGCCAGGAAGTACGAGGCGGTCGATGCGTCCGGCTCAACCGCGTAGTCGGCGGCGCGGTAGCCCGCCGGCATCACCTCGATCTCGGAGTGCACGACCCGCGCGGCGACGCCGAAGACGGCCATCGCATCGAGCGTCAGCCGCAGGTACGGGGCGCTGACCAGGGAGCCGAACCGCAGCCGGGTCGGCGCGCGCGCCAGCGGCGCCGCCATCGCCAGGCCCGACAGGAACTGACTTGACACCGACCCGTCCACGCGGACGTTGCCGCCGGCCAGTCCGGTGGCCGTCAGCGTCACCGGCAGCGCATCGCCGTCGACCGTGGCTCCCTGCGCACGCAGCGCGTCCAGCAGCGGTCCAAGCGGCCGGCGCCGCAGCTGCGGGTGGCCGTCGACCTCGAAGCGCCCTTCGCCGGCCGCAAGCGCGGGCAACAGGAAGCGGGCCACCGTGCCCGCCATCGAGCACCACAGGCGCGTGTCCCCGCGCGGCGCGCCGTCGAGCCCGTCCACGGCCCAGGCGCCGTCGGCGCGGGAGATCGTGGCACCGAGCGCCGACAGCGCCGCCGCCATCGCCTCGGTGTCATCGGCGATCAACGGATCGCGCAGCGTCGAGCGTCCTGCCGCCAGGCCGGCGAGCAGCAGCGCCCGGTTAGTGAGCGACTTGGAGCCCGGGACCCGCACCTCCCAACACGCGCGGGGGCTGCCCGGCGAGACCCGCACCCAGTCGGCGGTCTCGGGCGACGCGCTCACGCCCGCGCCACCGGAAGCCCGAGCCCAGCGATCAGCTGCGCGGCGCGATCGGCGGCCGCCGGGCCGGCTATCCACAGCGCCACCACGCCCTCACTCATGTCTTCGGTCGGGTAGAGCGCCATATCGGCGATGTTGACGCCGGCGCGTCCCAGCTCGAGCGCGATCTGGGCCACGACCCCGGGCCGGTTGGGTACCGACGCGCGCAGCTCGTGCAACTCGCCGCCGCCGGCCTGGACGTCGCGCAGCGCTCGGCGAGCGGTTGCAGCGTGCTCGTTCCAGGCGGTGATCGCTTCCCGATCGGCGCCGACGAGCGCCGATCGCACCGTTTGTAGCCGCTCGACGGCCGCGTCGACGGCGTCGACCAGCGCGTCGCGGTTTGACAGGTAGATGTCTGACCAGACGCCGCTCGGCGCGCCGGCCACACGGGTCGCGTCGCGAAAGCTGGGGCCGGTGGCGGGCAGGGTCGTCGCTCCGTCGCCCCGACGCAGCGTTTCAGTGGCCAGTCCGACGAGCACGTTGGCGAGCACGTGAGGCAGATGCGAGACGGCGGCAAGCACCCGGTCGTGCTCGTCTGCGTCGATCGCCGCCGGGCGCGCTCCGAGACCGCCGAGCACGCGGTGCAGGCGCTCGTACAGCACGCCCGAGGTGCTCGCCGTCGGGGTCAGATACCAGACCGCGCCGTCGAACAGGTCGGCGCGCGCGTACCGGACGCCGGCGTTCTCGGCGCCCGCTAGCGGGTGCCCGCCGACGAACCGCGGATCGTTCAGCGAGGCGACGACGGCGCGCTTGGTCGAGCCCACGTCGGTCACCACGCAGTCAGGGCCGGCCGCGGCGAGCGCCTCGGCGGCGAGCGCCGGCAGCACTCCGACCGGCGCCGCCAGGAACACCGCCTCGGCATCCGCGACGGCCCGCGCCGCCGAGGCGGCCGCCGCGTCCAGCGCCCCGAGCGCGAGCGCCTGCTGCAGCGCGGAGCTCGATGGGTCCCAGCCGACGACCTGCGCGCCCAGGCGCTCGCGCGCGGCGAGCGCTACCGAGCCGCCGATCAGCCCGACCCCGAGGATCGCCAGCCGCATCGTTCCACGCCTCACAGGCCGCGGCGCGCGCGGACTGCCTCCGCGAGGCGGTCGAGCACCTCGATGGTCGTATCCCACCCGATGCACCCGTCGGTCACCGATTGGCCGTGGATCAGCTCGCCGGACCCGTCAAGGTCCTGGCGCCCGGGGACCAGGAAGGACTCCAGCATCACGCCGACGACCGACCGCCGGCCGGCCGCGATCTGCCTCGCGACCACCTCGGCGACCGCGGGCTGGCGCTCCGGGTCCTTGCCACTGTTGTCATGGGAGAGATCGATCATCACGCGCTGCGGCAGGCCGGCGCAGGCCAGCAGATCGAGCGCGCCCGCGACCGAGTCCGCGTCGTGGTTGGGCGCGTCACGGCCACCGCGAAGAATCACGTGACAGTCGGCGTTGCCCGTGGTGTGCAGGATCGCGGGCGTGCCATCGACGTCGATCCCGGCGAACGCGTGCGGGACCGCGGCGGCGCGGACGGCGTCAACCGCGACCTGGATATTGCCGTCGGTCCGGTTCTTGAAGCCGACCGGCATCGACAGGCCCGAGCCGAGCTGGCGATGGATCTGGCTCTCGACCGTGCGGGCGCCGATCGCCCCCCAGCAGACCGCGTCGGAGATGTACTGGGGCGTGATCGGGTCCAGGAACTCGCAGCCGACCGGCAGCCCCAGACCGAGCACCGCCAGCAGCAGCCGCCGAGCGATCCTCAGCCCGGCGTTGACGTCGCCCGATCCGTCCAGGTGCGGATCGTTGATCAGCCCCTTCCAACCGATCGTCGTCCGCGGCTTCTCGAAGTAGACGCGCATCGTCACGCACAGCTCGCCCGCCAGGCGCTGCATCTGCGAGCGCAGGCGCTCGGCGTACTCGCGCGTCGCCGAGACGTCGTGGACGCTGCAGGGGCCCACGACCACCAGTAGGCGATCGTCGCGCCCGTCCAGGACCGCCTGCACCTCGCGCCGGCCGCGCAGCAGCGCCTGCACCTGCGTGTCGCCCAGCGGCAGCTCCTCGATCAGCTCGCGCGGGGAGACGAGCGGCACGAGCCGTTCGATCCGCTGGTCGCGGACCGCCTCGCTGCGCGTCGTGCCGGCGACCGTCACGTGACCGGCTGCCTCGACAGCTCCCGGCCCGCGAGCGCCGCCGCGGCGGCAACGCGCTCGAGATAGCGCGCGAACTCGGCCAACGGCAACTGCTGCGCGGCGTCGCAGATCGCCTCGTCGGGGCAGGGATGCACCTCGACGATGATCCCGTCGGCGCCGGCAGCCGCAGCCGCCAGCGACATCGGCGCTACCAGGTCCCGCCGTCCGGCCGCATGGCTGGGGTCGACGATCACCGGCAGGTGAGTGAGCTCGCGCAGCACCGGGATCGCCATCAGATCGAGCGTGAACCGGTACGCCGTCTCGAACGTTCGAATCCCGCGCTCGCACAGGACGACGGACTCGTTGCCCTCCTTGAGCACGTACTCGGCGGCCATCAGCAGCTCCTCCAGGGTGCTCGACAGCCCGCGCTTGATCACGACGGGAACGCCCGCGCGGCCGATCTCGGACAGCAGCGCGTAGTTCTGCATGTTGCGCGCGCCGACCTGGACCATGTCGGCCACCTCCATCACGGCCGCCAGGTCGCGCACGTCGATCACCTCGGTGACGATCGGCAGCCCGGTCTGCGCCTTCGCCTCGGCCAGCAGCGCCAGACCCTCCTGACCCAGGCCCTGAAAGGCATACGGGGAGGTCCGTGGCTTGTATGCGCCACCGCGGAACATCGTCGCACCGGCGTCACAGACAACCCGCGCGGTGTCGAGCGTCTGATCTCTGGACTCGACGGTGCAGGGACCGGCGATCACGGCGAACCCATCTCCCCCCAACCTGGCTTGTCCGATCTCCAGAACGCTGCGAGCCCCGTGCTTGATCTGGCTGGAGGCGAGCTTGTAGGGCTTGGAGATCGGGACCATGTGGTCGACGCCGGGCGCGCTGGCGAGCTCCGCGAGCCTCGAGACGTGATCCAGGTCGCCGATTGCGGCGACGACCGTCAGCTCCTCGCCGCAGATCACATGCGCGCGCGCGCCGACGGCGTTGACCCGCGCGGCGACGGCCTCCACCTCCTGCTCGGTGGCCGTCGGTCTCATCACGATCATCATCTCTTGGCTGTTCCTTTCAAGACGCCTGAAATGTACGCAAGCCGGAGTCCGCGGCTGCGCGCCCGCGGGTGGCGGGCAACGGGGACGGCGCTCGGCTCCGGTGAGACCGCGCACTTTGCGGCGCGGGCGGGGCTGTGCCGAGCGCCTAGCTAAATCGCCAGGCGTAGAAGCGCGCGTACCAGCACCAGCCGCGGCCGGCGTCGACGAGGTCGTGCGTGTAGCGGCGATCGCGCATGCGCTTCGAGGAGGCGTTCTAGCAGACGCAGGCCCGCGGGCGCAAGAACTGCTCAGCCCATCTGCGAGTCGGTCCGCAGCTGCACGCAGCGCGCGGCCCGCGACAGCGGCATGTTGTAAACGCGCACCTGCCAGCCCCGGTCGTGTGGCTTGAGCAGCACGATCGCCTCGCCGCGTCCGATCGCGAGCCCCGGCCGGTAGCCAACGAGGCCGACGTTGACGCCGAGCACCCAGGCGACGGTGCTCTGAAATCCGACCAGCGTCACCGGCTGGCCGCAGGCCTTGATCGCGGCGGGGCCGCCGATCCGCTTCACCACCGCCTCCAAGCGGCGTACCTCCCTGCCGTGAACGTGGGTGTTGTCGTAGCTGACCCGGGCCTCCCGGGCCCGGGTCCGCGCCACCGGCGCGAGCGCCACCGCGAAGGCGAGCACCGACGCGATCGCGGTCCAGCGCAGCGCGGCCGGGCCGCCGGCCAGCGCCAGCAGCCGCCCGACGCCGACCCCGGCGATCACGACCATCACGGCCGCCGGCTCGATCATGTAGCGGTCGACCGCCGACCAGCCGTGGTACGCGAAGGCGACCTCGATCAGCAGCCAGACGATCACGCAGGCGGTAAGCGCCAGCGTAGCCCGGTCGCGACGCGGAATCGCAAGCGCCACCCCGGCGAGCGCGGCCAGCTGCATCGGCAGCTCGGTCAGCCCGAAGAAGCGGTCGATCACGCCGGCGATCTTTGAGCCATGGATCACGGTCTTCTGGTGTAGCGCGAGCTTGCCCGCGATCAGCCAGCTGTGGGAGGTGAGCGCCGGGATCACAAACCAGAAGGCGGGGATCAGCAGCACCCCGGCCACGATCAGCAGGCGTCCGCGGCGAATCGAGCGCAGCGTCCACAGCGCGTAGGCGCCGACGAACACCCACGCCTCGGGCCGTCCCAGCGCCGCTCCGACCAGCAGCACAAACACCAACCGCGGCCGGCGGCTCATATGGGCGTCGATCGCCGCCAGGCACAGGGTCACGATCAGAGGGTCGGAGTTGGCGATCAGCACCAGGTGCGAGTAGGTGTCGATCCCGAGCAGGCCGAGCCCCGCGACCCCGCCGGCCACGTATGGGGCCCAAGAACGGCCCGGCGTCGGACCGGTGATCCGGAAGGCGATCCGGGCAGCGAACACCGCCCCGGCGACCGCGCCCGCCACCGCCGTGATCATCCACAGCCACAGCTGGGCGTTGCCAAGCAGCGCGTACGGGAGCGTGAACACGAACGTCAGCGGCTTCCAGGATGGGGCGCCGTCGGTGTTCAGGTTCCAATGCAGCACCTGCTTGCCCCACACCAGCCAGCCGAACCCGTCGTAGTCGGGCCGCATGCCCGTTGCCACCACCACCAGCGTCGAGACCGCCAGCACCGCCAGCGCGGCCACCAGCGCCCAGCGG
>JBOGYE010000117.1:0-15673 GCA_050696635.1 Solirubrobacteraceae bacterium
GCCCGGGCCGCAGGCACACGGTTCGTCGGCCTGGTCCGCGCAGGACACCCCGACGCCCTCGCCGGCAGCGGCGCCAAGGTCGTGGGCTCGTTGACCGAGCTGGCCGCCGACCTCGTCCAAGCCGTCCGCTCCCCGCTGACGCGGGATGCGCACGAGTGCGATCCGGTGCTGGCCCCCCCGGTCGAGCCCGGGCTGTCAGGGTTCAAGGCCGAGGCCCACGAGGTGGGCGTTCTCGTTCGTCCGCACCAGCCGACGCACCCCGGCGACCACCCCGACGGTGGTGATCGAGCAGTTGGCGACCTCGACGTGGCGATAGATCTCCGGGCCGGTGCCGAGCGCCCAGGCGACGGCGGCGCGCACGACGGCGTCGTGGGTGAACACGACGACCACGCGGCCGTCGACTAGCTCGGCGAACAGCTCGTCGAGCGCGCCTGCGACGCGGGCGTTCAGGTCGCCCAGCGTTTCTCGCCCTTCGACCTCCAGGGCGTGGGGCTCTGACCGCCATCGCTGCCAATGCTCCGGCCACCGCTGCGCGATCTCGTCCTCCGTATAGCCCTCCCAGCGCCCGACGCGCAGTTCCCCGAAGCGGTCATCGACGACCGGCTGACGGCCAAGCAGCGCCGCGAGGGGTGCTGCCGTCTGCACGGCACGAGCGAGAGGGCTCGACACAAGCCAGTCGACCGGCTCGCGAGCAAGGCCGTCGGCGACCGCCGCGGCGGCCCGCACCCATCCCCGCTCGATACCCTCGTCCAGCCAACCCATCGTCCGGCGCTCGCGGTTTGAGGCCGTGCGGCCGTGGCGGACCAGATGGACGCGTGTCATCCGTCACCGGGCTCGTGTGACCGACAGCAGCGACGCCCGTGCCAGCAGAAAGCCAGAACACCGATCTCGTCGAAGGGACATGCCATTCCCCTCAACCCTACGAACCGGCCTGGACGCCCAACCGGCGCCCTGCAACTCAGGGTGCTTGACAAGGGGACCCGGACAAGCAGGCGGGTGATGGGAGCGCGGTCGGGCATTCTTCGCCGCTTGTGCTTCTGCGAGGAACGGGCAAACTCGGCGGCTGCGGCTCGAGCCGTGCTTTGGAGACTCGACGCGCATCGGCGCTTCTGCTCGCACGGCGAGCAAGCGCTGAGCGCGGCAGTGACCCGAGCCTACGGTGCGGTGAGCTTGTTGCGAAGCGGCTCTGGCGTCGATGAGTTCGCCGGCCGCCCGGAGTCGTAGTGGTGTCATGCACCAAAAGCGCGAAGAGGAGGCACGAAAATGACCGATACGGCGCCGCAGACCGCAGACGGAAAGGTGCTGTGGCATTTCACGATGTCGCTGGACGGATTCGTCGCAGGCCCTGACCACGAAATGGGCTGGATGACCGGGATCGCATTCCGTCGCGGCTTGGTGGACGAGTACGTCAAGACCACAGGTGCGGTGCTGGCGGGTCGAGCCGGATGGGATGGCATCACGGGTGATTCCAGTCCGTACGGAGGCGCCTGGCATGGACCGATCTTCGTGCTCACCCACCACCCAGAGGATGCGACGCCCACCGACGGCATCACGTTTCTGAGCTGTGGCCCGGCCGAGGCCGTGCGCATCGGGCTGGAGGCGGCGAGCGGCAAGAACCTCGAAGTGTTCTCTCCGACCATCGGCCGTCAGCTCCTCGAGCTGGGACTGATCGAGGAGATCGACCTGCACATCGCCCCGATCCTGCTCGGCGACGGCATCCGGCTCTACGACTACCCCGGCCGCGATCCGATCCGCCTCCAACGAGTCGACGAGAACGACGCCACATCGGTCGTGAACGTGCGGTACCGACCCAGTACAACCGCAAAGAGCTCGATCTAGGCCGCCTGGTTATCGCCGAGCGGCAGGCTCGTGCCTGGCCGACCGCGCCGGCACCAGCACCAGGTCCCTGCGGAATCGCAAAACAGCCGGCTCACGCGAGAACCGATCCCACCAAGCAGGCCTGCGTTCGAGCGTTCGAGACGTGACGGGCGTCACCTCGCCGCCAGCGGTGGGCCCCGGACCGCGCGGAACCGAGGCACGCGACGGCCCGGTGCTTGCGGCTGGAGCTGCAAGCGAATCGGGCAGAAGCGGAAGTCCGGGGCGGTAAGCCCTGGCTGCTCCAATGTCGCCGCCGCGGCAGCCTGCCGCTGACTGCCGCTCCGCGCGTCGGCCGAGTCGAAGGGGAAGTGCTGCCACCAACGCCGGGTGCGGGCGGGCTGCTGGGCGTGCGTGGTTGAAGCAGTCTCGCTGAGGCGAGCCGGTCCGGTTCAGCTCAACGGCAGCGCGAAGTAGTCCTCGGTCGTGACGGGCGTGAAGCCGATCGACGTGTAGAGGCCTAGTGCGCGGTCGTTGGCTACGTCGACGTCCAGGGCGATGCGGCGCGCGCCGTCCGCGCGCAGCTGCTCGCAGGCCTGCCTCAACGCAGCGCGACCGATCCCGCGGCCCTGCAAGGAAGGCTCGACTGCGAACCCAAAGATGCTGGCCTGCTGTTCGTCGTCGCGCTGGAGAAACAGCGTTCCGACGGCGGCGCCGCCAAGCTCGATCAGCGCTGTGCGCTCCAAGCGGTCGCCGAGATCATCGGGCCCTGACCATCCAAACCCCTGCTCGAGCAGCGACACGACGAGCGGCACGTCCGCGGCGGTCGCCGGGCGAAGGCTGACCTGCGGCTTGTGCGGTGAGCTGGTCGGCTCGCCGCTCAGCACGAGATGGTGCTCTGAGTGATCAAGCGTCCCGCCGCGGCGCAGCGCGAGGCGGTTGCCTGCGATCGACTGGCGCGGCACGACCAGCAGGGGCTGGCGATCGCTGCGCTCGCGGCAGAGCGCTACGGCCCCATCCAGCAGGGCGGCGCCGATGCCGCGCCGGCGAGATTGCGGGGCGACCATCCCCGCCAGCTCGGGCGAGTCGCCGAACCCGTAGATCCCCAAAAAGCCGAGCAGCCGCTCGCCCTCCCACCACAACAGGTCCTCGACGCGGTCGCCGCTGCGGCCGCGAAGGTTGCCCCACTCAAGCTTCAGGCGCCCGCCATCGGCCTCGACCACCTGGCGCTCAAGTTCGGCGATCGCCTGCAGGGCTCGGGACGTCAGGCCGGCGGCTTGCTCGAGCACCGCAGGAAGCAAACCAGATCGTCCCTTGCTAGGCATGGACTCCCCTCGCCCATCTCCCGCGGGACGTAGCAAGCACGTCGATGAGTCGACACGCTTCGGACCGGAGCGGTCACGAACGCGCGGCTGCTGCTGTGGCCTGTTTTATGAATCGCCTAACGCCCCACGTGGTCGGCGCGCGTGTGGCTGCGGTTGTCCTGCGAGACTTCGCGCGTGCTGGTCTCGACGCTGCTGATCACGGGAACCGGCGGCGTTGACTTCGTGGTCGACAACGCTGATCGTCCCGTCCGCGACCTGGCGGTGGACGTGGTCGCTGGCTCGACGCCAAACCCGTCGGCGGCGCGTCTGAGGTGAGGGCTGATGTGGCCGGGCTGCCGATGCCCGAGCACGGAGTTCCGCTGGGGTCGGTCGCGCTGGTCGAGATCGCGCACGCCAACGCGATGGTTCGCTACTGGCTGCTGCCGGTCGGTCGCGGCCGGGGTCTTGCTACCACAGCGCTACGGCTACTGGCCGGCTGGGCGTTCTCGACGCTGGGGCTCGGCCGCCTAGCGGCGTTCACCGAGCCTGACAACCGGGCTTCGGCCGCTGTGCTGCACAGGTGCGGGTTCGTCAAGGAAGGACGACTGAGACGCCACATGGCGCGCCATGACGGCAGCCGTGTGGACTGCCTGCTGTACGGACTCCTGCCCGAGGACGTCGGCGCCTGACCACCGAGCCCTCATCACCACGCGGATGGGCTTCAGTGCCGCTTGGTCGAGCGAGCCGGGCGGCGGCGGCCGCGTGGTGGTCGACGCCGATCGACCCTGCCAACCAGCATGAGGTCGTCTTTGACGATCCCGACGGGCGGTCCTTTCCCGACCCACCAGACAACGGGCGCGATGCGCTGGCTGCGTGGCGGCAGGCAACGCTCGAGGATGAGCGACGTGCTGCCGGCCGGCCGCAGGATGTGCGCGCGAATTACTCCGGGTACTGGTGGTCGACGCCGGTGCTCTCGTGGCTGCGAGGTCGACGCGGAGCCTGGGCGCGGCCGGCCCGGTTGGCCTGCACCTCGTCGAGGACGAGCAGGGCTGGAGATCGGCGCGATCCTGGGCGCTGGAACTCGCACGCGAGCACGCGATCTATGAGATCCGCGGCGTCCAGGACTGGGGCGAACTGGTGGCGCGATACCCATTGGCCGTGACGAAGGCGCGCCGCCACGACTGGTGGCGCGCCACCGGACACGACCATGCATGGGCGACCCCCGACTATCCGGCGATCGCCGCCGATTACGACGCGATTCACCTCACCGTCGCCGGGTATCTGTCAACCGCAGGACAAGCTATCCCGGCGGCCAGCGCGCACACTGTCCTGGCCGGCTGGGATCCTGACGAGACTTGGTGGTTGACTGATAGCCCACGACGCATCGGCGACCCCATCGCCTGGCACGACACCGGAGACGACCAGCCGTTCGCGTGGGCGCCGCAGACTTCCTGAGCGGTGCCGAAGCTGCGGTCACGGGCGAGAACAAACAGTGCCCCTTCGTCGCTGCTGCGGCAGCCGGCCCGGGTACTGCTGCTCTGGCCTGTGGCGGACCAGCAGCGAAGACCGTGTGCCTCCGAAGAACCGGCCGCGTGCGACGCAGGTCGTCGTGCTGCTGGTCAGCGCAGCGACCCGCGGGGCGCCAGCCACCGAACCGGCTGACCAGTGATCGCGGCGATGCGGTCGTAGTCCTCGTCGTAGTGCAGGATCTCGACCTCGGCCGCTTCAGCGGCAGCAGCGATCAGCAGGTCGGGATGCTTGACCGAGCGGTGGTGCATCCCGCCCTGTTGGGCAAGGCTGTCATACACCTGCACTGCTCGATCCCACTGCGGCTGGGCGATTGGCAGATCGACCAGCGCAGCCAGATCGGCACGCAGTCGGGCAAACTCACCGGCGTTGCGCGTGCTGTAGAGCAGCTCCAGCCGCACCATCGCGCAGGTCGCGATCTGGCCCTCGACTACCGTCGCGTCGAAGTCCTCGCGAACCTGCCCTCCAACCGCGTGCGTCCACACCCAAGCACTGGTGTCCGCGAGCTGCAACTACGCGCATGTCCGAGATTGCCGCATCTTCTCGAGCGAGACCGGGCTGAGATCGCTGTAGTCGCGGCGCACGAGCCGTTCGCGCGCCGCTCGGCCGACGACGTCGCGCAACGCCGCGTGCACGGTGTCGGTGGTTCTGGTGGTCCCGAGAACGGTCGCGGCCGCGTCGACCAGTTCGCCATCGAGGTTGATGTTCGTTCGTCTGATCGCAGATCTACCCACGCTCAAGAGCATACACACCCAGAGCACGGGCACATACACATCCACTGACTCGAGCGAGCAAGCCGAAGCTACCCCTTTGTCGCCGGTCCGGCAGTGCGGCCTCGGCTGCCGCCCCTGGGGTCGTTGGGGTCCGGCACGATGGGGCGGGATCGGATCGGCGACGGACCGCTCTCTCGAGCGTTCCTAGGGATCGCTGCGGGCGCGGGTGTCCGTGACGGTCCGTACGTTGGAGTCTAGGCGAGTTCTCGGCGACGAGCGCGTCGGGCTGCGGGCCGCCGGGCGCGCCCGGCCGAATGGCTGCGCGGCCGGTAGCCTCCCGCCTGCCGGGTTGCCCAACGGCTACCGACACCCGCATCCGCGCTGGGCTTCTGGTTATGCTCCGCTGCGACCAGGCATCAACCGAGGAGTGGGTGATGGAGGCCAAGACGCTTGACGGGCTGCTCGAGCGAGCCGTCGGGGATCGCGTGGTGCCTGGGGTGGTGGCGATGGTCGGAGATCGTGACGGGGTGCTGTACGAAGGGGGGTTCGGCGCGCTCAGTGTCGGCGGTGACGCGCGCGTGCAGGGGGACACGGTGTTCTGGCTCGCATCGATGACCAAGGCGATCGTGAGCGTCGCGGCGCTGCAGATGATCGAACAGCAGAAGTTGGAGCTTGAGCAACCGGTAGCCGACATCCTTCCCGCCTTCGGCGCGCTGCAGGTCCTGGAGGGGTTTGACGGGGACTCTCCGCGGCTGCGTCCGCCGGCGCGACAAGCGACAATCCGTCAGCTGCTCACACACACCGCCGGCGCTGGCTACTGGTTCGCAAATCCAGACCTGCTGCGCTACCACCAGCTCACCGGCATCCCTGACCCGGGGACGTGCAAACTGGCCGCCCTGTTCGAGGTTCCTTTGATCGCGGATCCCGGCACGCGCTGGGAGTACGGCACCAACACCGACTGGCTGGGGCTCGTCGTGCAAGAGGTCAGCGGACAGGATCTCGCGACCTTCTGCTCCGAGCACATATTTGCCCCGCTCGGTATGCGCGACGCGACCTTCACCGCCACCGCGACGCAGGCATCAAGAACAATGGCCGTGCATGCGCGACTACCGGGCGGTGGGCTGGTACCGACGTCGTTCGGATTGCCGACGGATGCTGAGTTTTATTCCGCCGGAGCCGGCGCCTCAGGGACCGCACTTGACTACATTCGCTTCCTGCGCGCGCTACTGCGCGACGGCGAGCTCGACGGGGAACGCGTGCTGGCGCCTGAGACGGTCAAGCTCGCCTTCACCGACCACCTCGAGGGTGCGCCGCTGCCGGCCAAGATGACCTCAGCGCTTCCCGAGCTGACCAACGACGTCCCCTCTTGGCCCTACGCACAGGGGTGGGGTCTCGGATTCCGGCTGGTGCTCGAGGACGTCCCCGAAATGCGCCGTGCCGGCACCGGTGATTGGGCCGGCCTAGCAAACTGCTACTACTGGATCGACCGGGCAACGGGCATAGTCGGCGTGTTCCTGACACAGGTCTTGCCCTTCTTCGACGCCCCGATCGTCGAGACAGCCCTCGGCTTCGAGCACGCGGTCTATGCGTCGGTGGGCGCCTCCGCTACGACATAGTCCGCTGGAGTCAGCTCTGGACGCCGCCCCGAAATGCGGCGGGGATTCTCTTGTCGCAGCCGCCCGCGCCGCGTGTGAGCACGATGGGGCCAACTCGGGTCGCACCCTGGTCGGCCGGCCCCTGCTGGGCGCAGTCGGGACGCGGCGTCTGTGCCGATGGTGTGGACGCCGAGTGAATACTGGTGCACCTGCGGGGGTTGAAAACTGCTGGACCGCTGGCAATACCTGGCATCCTTACCTGTGTGAGGGTAACGCAGAAGGGCCAGGCACGATTCCGCTGGGCGTCCGACGCGCGCTCGGGATCACGACTGGCAGCGATGTCGAGTTCGTGCTCGACGACGAGGGTGCCCGACTGCTCGTCGATCGCGAACATGCCGCCATCGAGATCGCGCGCATCCGCGGCGCGGGCGACGTCGAGAGGAGCACCGAGGACATCCTCGCCCTGACTCGCGGGTGAGCCCGGCGACCGGCACGTTCGTCGACAGCAGCGTGCTGCTCGACCTCTACACACAGGACCCCGACTGGCTTGTCTGGTCCCAAGCACAGCTCACGGCGGCGGCCGGGCGTGGTGGCCTGGCGATCAACGCGGTAGTCGTCGCGGAGATCGGACCACGGTTCTCGCGAATCGAGCGTCTCAAGGCGGCGCTCCCGTCGATGGCGATGATCGAGCGGAGCCCGGTCGCGGCGTCGTTCCTTGCTGGACACGCGCACGCGAGCTACCGCCAGGCCGGCGGGCAACGTGAAGCGACACTCCCCGATTTGCTGATCGGGGCTCACGCCGCGGTGACCGGCCGGCCGCTGTTGACGCGGGATCCGCGACGCGTTGCGGCCCACATTCCCGGGACCCGGTTGATCGCACCCGACCGAAGCTGACGGCAAGCCGCGTTGGCGACGATACCTGCGACGAGGGCCGCAGCCCAGCCTGCCATGGCTGAGAAGCCGCCCGCCGCCCGTGCCACCAGGCGCCGCCGGACCCGTCGAGAGGTTCCCCTCGATCCTCGGCTCGCGTAATGGCGAATCGTCCGGTCCTGGTGCGTCGCGTCTCTCAGCGCGACGACGGACGCACCTCAGTTCGTCGAGCGACGCAGTTTCGGCCGGCGGCCGGGATGCCGGCTAACGGCGACGGGACAGGCTAGCTTGGAGATCGCGGATGATCGTGCCAAGGACGCCTGATGCTAGAAGGCCTGGCCCCAGCGGACCGGACCGATCCTCACCGAGCGGCGGAAGCCGCAGTAGGGCAACCCTGGCCTCGGCGGACAGGTTTCCCAGTTGCCAGTCGATCTCCTCACTGACGGTCTCCGGACGGTTCGCGGCAGCCAGTCCCGCGGCCTTGGCGGCGTACGCCGCTGCGCCCAACGCGTGCGCACCCATATGAGGGGTCGCACTGGCCTGTCCGGCCGCCCGGGCGGCAGCGGCCGCTGTAGGGCTCACATCACGCGCGGCGCCACCTCCTACGAACCGGCGGCGGATCTCTTCTGCGGCGTCAAGCTCGCCGCGGCCGAAGGCCCGCGTGCGGGCGATAGCGTCGCGTGGCCGGTTATCGCCTGGAGCTTCCGCCTCGAATAGCGCGAGCACTCGCTCCGCGCAGTCAGCCGCCCACCCAGCAACGATTCGCCGTTCGGCCTCGCTCAGTGTCTGCGGTGAACGCATACAGAGATTCTCCCAAGCCTCCCCCGCGTCAGCGTGCCCACCAGGTTGCAGCCGCAGCGAATGACACTGGGATTGTCCGGCGAGGAGCTACCGGTTCTCAGCCACAAACTGGCTGGCCGTGAACGGCGTCCCTTCGGGATCCGCCAGCACGGTTAGACGAACGTATGGAGCGTCGAACGGTGGAACGAGGACCTTGCCGCCGAGCTTGGGCGCCTCGGCGGCGGCCGCGTCGGCGTCGTTGACCGCGAATGTGACATGCCAGTGCGGCTGCTTGTCGTCCTTCAGCGGATCGAGCACCGCGACGGCGTCCTCGAACCCGGCCGCACCCATCTCCGCCGCGCCTTTGCGCATCCCCGGAATGATCGTCTCAAGATAGTCGCCGTAGCCCGGCAGCGTCCAGAACTTCGCACCCGCGAGTGGCAGCGTGGTCCAGCCGAACACCTCACCGTAGAACCTTTCGGCCGCTTCCGGGTCGGGGGTGTGGAGCGTGTTGAAGTTCACGGCGCCGTGCTCGTTGACGACCGTCGCGCCCTTGGTCCGGCCGGCCTGCCAGACGCAGAACACCGCACCCTGGGGGTCCTTGAGGATCGCCATCCGGCCAGCTTCAACGACGTCGAACGCTGGTGCGAGCACCTCGCCGCCTGCCGCCTGTACCCTGGCGACCGCCTCGTCAGCGCTCGTGACGGCAACGTAGGTGTTCCACGCCGGCACCGGCGGGTGATCGGCCGGCAGCTCACCGATCCCGGCGGTGCTGCCACCGCGGATCGTCGCGATGAAGAACCGCTCACCCGGGGTCTCCATCGCCGGGATGAACTCCCAGCCGAAAAGCCCGCGGTAGAACGGCAGCACGCTCTCCGGGTCCTTATAGCTGGCATCGACCCAGCACGGCACGCCGGGGATGTATCCGTCGCGTTCAGACATTCTGCCCGTCCTCCTGTTGATTGGCCGTGCCGCGCACCCTACCCGCGATTTAGGTCAACTCCGGTCCGGACATTGGCGGTGCAGAGCGCGATCCCGGCGGACGGCGCGGTCGCCGCGATCAGTAGATCGACCGCTCTGCGTCCCCGCGCCTTTCGTCCCGCGCGGGTCGTTCCGACGCAGACCATTCCGTACGCGCGGACGCAGCCCGTGTCGAACGGCAACGGATCGAAGGTCGCCTCGGCCGTTGCAGGCGTTGCTGGCGGCGGGCGCATTCGCGTGGATCATCGGTCGCATGCGGGCCGGCCGCGAGCTCTGCGAGTGTGGTAGCTATGCGCGATGGCTGCCAGCGCGAGGCGCAATATCGAGCTGAAGGCTGTTGATCGCGAGCCTGACCGGTCGCTTGAGATCTGCCGGCGGCTGGGGGCCGAGGACCACGGGGTGCTGTGGCAGCGCGACACGTACTTTTGCGCTGTGGTCGGCCGGATCAAGCTCAGAGAGCAGCACCCCGGGGATGCTCACCTGATCGGCTACCGGCGCGCCGACGAGCCGCAGCCGCGCGACAGCAGATATCGGATCGCGCCCGTCACTGACCCCGATCGGATGCTGTCGCTGCTGGCGGCCTGTCTGGGCGTGCGGGTCACGGTCTGCAAGCACCGGCGGTTGTTGTTATGGCACTCGGTCCGGATCCATCTTGACGAGGTCGATCAGCTCGGGTGCTTCATCGAGCTGGAAGCCGTCGCGGCCCCCGATTCCGATCTTGAGCGCGAACATCAGCTCGTCGCACAGCTTCGAGAGGCGCTTGCGATCACCGACGAGAGGCTGATCGCGTCAGGCTACGCCGACCAGCTCGAACACCACGCCACCCCGGGCCGGAGCTCCGGCGATGCGCATCGGGCGACCTCGATGTCTGTGACAGTTGCGCGCGAGCTGGCTGTCGGCGCGCACGGCGACCAGCGCGATCGCGACGGCAGCTTGCACATCGACCACGTCGCTCGCGTTGCCGACAGCGTCCCGTCTGATGACGCTCACCAGCGGGTTGCGTGGCTGCACGATGTCATCGAGGACAGCGATCTCGGCGCGGAGGACCTAGGGCCCGTGCTGACAGCAGCCGAGCTTGACGCGGTCCGTCTACTCACCCACGACCCCACCGCGGAGTCCTACGACGATTACATCGCCAGGATCATCGACGCGACCGGCACCCCCGGCGCGCTGGCGCGCACGATCAAGCAGGCAGACATGCTCGACAACCTAAACCGCTGCGCTCGTGACCGCGACCCCGCGATCGCGCAGTACGGCCGGGCTCTCGCACGGCTCTGGCGACGCCGAGAAGCGTAAGGGCTCGCGGCCCACGCCCGACAGTGCTCGTTGGTCGCTCAGCCGTTACGGGCGTGAGCGCGCAGCTGGCACTTCGCCGGTTCCCCGGTTCGGAGCGGAAGTCGTCGTCGTTGGTTGCTCGGCGTCGTCGAGCGGATCAACGTCAGCCTCGCGGCAGCCCGAGCGCCCGCTGCAGCCCGGCGTCGACCTGGGCCACAAGCCAGTCGGGCAGTTCACCGATCCGCTGCTCCAGCGTGACGCGGTCGACGGTTGCCAGCCGTGTGACGTTGACGACCGCGTGCTGGGGCAGAAGCCCGAGATCGGCGGGGATGGTCAGGTTCCCAGGGAGCATTGCGAGGCGAGTTGAGTTGTGCCAGTCACGACCGCGACGGTCACGGTGCGCAGCGCGGATCGGTTGTACTGATCCGCACTGACTACGAGCACTGGGCGCGCCCCGCACCCGGGTGGCCTAGGCTGACCACGGCCGCGACCGCCATCCGCCGCGTCAGTCCGCGCTCTGCCCCAGTTCGCTGCTGCTCACTTCGAGCACCCCACCCACCTCGCTGAGCGCCGCGGCGAGAGCATCCGTCCTCGGCTGGCCCCGCAGCTCGAGCGTCACGGCGACCGCGGACACGCCTCTGACCTCGTGCTGGAGCTGCTGCGTGCTGACGCGAGCGATCGTGAATCCGAGCCTGGTGCTGTGCGCGAGGATATCGCGCAGGATCCCGCGTCCGTCCGCATAGACCACGCGCAGTACGAGTCTGAGGTGCCGGGAAGGCGGCAGTCTCGTCGCCAGGCCGGGATACGCGAACACGACAACGAAATGAGCCGCCGTGGCTGCGAGCGCGAGCACTGGCAGTCCGGCACCACAGGCCATGCCGATCGCGGCTGTGATCCACACGATCGCGGCCGTCGTCAGGCCGCGAACCGCGTCGCCGCGGACGAAGATCAAGCCGCCGCCGATGAACCCGATGCCGGTGACGATCTGCGCCGCGACTCGAGACGGATCGAGCACGACCCGTGGACCGAGCACGTCGGTGAAGCCGTATTTGCTGACGATCACGATCACGGCGGCTCCCAACCCAACCAGCGTGTGCGTCCTCAGGCCGGCGGACTTCTGACGCCACTCCCGCTCCAGGCCGATCAATGAGGAGAGCCCGAACGCGAGCGCCAGCTCGCCGATCTGCTCGAGGCCCTGCCCACTCGGCACCGATACTGCAGCGAATGACGAATCGAACAAGACAGACATCTTGCCAGCGCCTCGGCGGGCGGCCGTCCTCGACACGACCACGACCCCCCGCGGAGCATCGGCGAACATGCGCGCGCGCAGCGTCCGGCTGAGCCGGGCGCGCCGGCTCAGGGGGTCGCGACCCTCAGTGCTCGGCGGGCTGGCGCGCGAACACGATTCGCTTCAGCTCTGAGCGCGCGTGCCCGCCGAGCCGGAGCGCGGTCTGGAACCCCTCACGCCCCAGCTCGCCGGCCTCGAGCGCGCGTCGCAGCTCATCCAGCTGGGCACGGTCGCCGTCGAGCCCCTGGTCCCGGGAGGCGTCGAGCAGGATCAGATGTCGCGGGCGCCGTTCTGCGTGTGCGGCGCGCACCCAGACTGCGCGCTCGTCGGGATCGAGCGTCTCGGCCGGTACGACCACTGACTGTCCGGCCTGTAGGCGTTTGAGCACTGCCGCGCTCAGCAGCTCGCGTGCGCGCTCGTCGATCTGCTCGTCGGGGACGCGGCCCGCGAGCAGCGCGCGAACTCGTGCCGGCGAAAGCACCGCGCCGCGCTCTTCGACGACCCGCTCCGCGAACGCGATCCGCTCTGCGGACACGGCACCAACGATCACGACCAGGCTGCCGGGGGAGTAGCGCATCCGATCGGTGGGCGCCAGCGTCCGGCAGTTCCCGGACACGTCGGGCGGACGTGGCGGCGCGCCATCTCGCCGCGGGCGCTCAGACGACCAGCCGATGCGCTCGTCGGCCGAGATCTTCACGCTCCTGGATCCGCTGCCCTCTGTCATCCCTCCATCATGCTGCACACGGCGGCGAAATGCGCTGCCGACGCGCGCCGCCGACCCCAGGCACGAGCGCAGCCCACCGCCACCCCATGCCTCCGGCGACCTGTGAACGCCCGTCGGGCCTGCGTTTCGTACCATTCACCGCCAGCGGATGGAACCGGAGCCGGTCAGCCCCAGCAGCCCACTGCGCGCCGCCCTGCAGCGCTCGGCGCTGAAGGCCGCGCTGGTGCCTCAGCGGCCGGTATTCGCCAATCCGTGGGAGTCGACCGAGGACATGTTCGCCTGCATCGTCGCGGTGAGCGTGTTCAACCCTGGGTTGCTGTGGGCCGGTGGCGCGCTGATGGGGGCGCTGTTCGGCTTCTCGTCGCACTGGTCGATCGGTGTATTCATGGTCGCGTCGCTCGTCGGTGCGGCCGGCTTCATCACGATCGTCGGGCGCGAGCGCACCAGCCTCGCGGTCGACGTGCTGGCGATCGCAGCCTGGATCGCGCTTGGGCTGGTGGTCGCGCCGATCGTCGGGCTGGCACCGCCGGTCGTGGTCTCGATCATCATCTACGCGATCATGCTGACTGGGATCTTCGGCTACGTGCTGGTGGTCGGGCACTTCCAGGTGGCGTTCCTGCGCAGCGTCAGCTGGCCGATCACCTGGAGCGGGCTGGCGATCTTCTTCGCCTTCGCCGCCGACCATCTGATCCTCTACCACTAGTGCACGTGACCGGAAGTTCTGCGTGGAGTCGGCGAGTGGCTGAGCGTGGCTGGCGTGAGGCGATGAGCTGAGACGTACTGGTGGTATGGCGGGCTCATCGCCTCACGTCAGACGCGTTCAGACGCACGTCGAAACGCGCAGAACTTGCGGACGCGGGTACTAGCGCGGCTTGGCTGGCCGCGACGTGCAGGCGCTGCTGGCCGAGCTGGCGGCGTTGGTCAAGGCGGCCGGCGTGAAGCCAAGCGTGCACGCATACGGCCCCGCTGCCGATCAGCGCTGCGACCTGTTGCTTCCCGATCGATCGCGCGGCGCCCGCCACTTCCCGGTTGCGGTCCTGCTGCACGGCGGCTTCTGGCGCGCGCGCTTCACGCGCTCTACGTTGGAGGCGCTCGCGGTCGATCTCGGGGCGCGCGGCTGGGCGAGCTGGAACGTCGAGTACCGCCGGGTCGGTAGCGAGGGAGGTCCGGAGCGGACGCTGGCCGATGTAAACGCGGCGATCGCCCGCCTGGGCAGCCTCGACGCGCCGATCGATTTACGCCGGACTGTCCTGATCGGCCACTCGGCCGGCGGCCAGCTGGCGCTGTGCGCGGCGGCCGGACCGCAGCCGGTCGCTGGGGTCGTCTCGCTGGCCGGGGTGTGCGATCTGACCGCGGCGGCCCGCGACGCGATCGGTGAGGACGCGACCGTTCAGTTCATGGGTGGCACTCCTGAGCAGCGCCCGGCCCAGTATGCGCTCGCGGATCCGCTGGGGCGGGTGCCGGCATCGGCGCCGGTGCTGCTCGTCCACGGCGACGCCGACCGACGGGTCCCGGTGGATCACAGCCGCGGCTATGCCGACGCGGCCGTCCGTGCCGGCGGAGACTGCGAGCTGGTAGAGATCTCTGGCGCGGATCACTTCGATCTGATCGACCCGCGCACGCTCGCGTGGACCGCCGTGACCGACCGCCTCCCACGCCTCGCGCTCGCATGACGCAACCGCTGCTTGTGGTCGGCGGTGGCATCGGCGGCCTGGCAACCGCGCTGGCGCTGCACGACCGCGGGATCGAGGCGCGCGTGGTCGAGCAGTCGCCGCAGATCCGAGAGCTGGGGGTCGGGATCAACACGCTCCCGCACGCGATCGCGCAGCTGGCGCGGCTGGGTCTGCTCGACGCCCTCGACGCGGTCGCGGTTCGCACCTACGAGCTGATCTACGCCAATCGCTTCGGACAGCCCGTGTGGCGGGAGCTGCGCGGGACCGACGCCGGACACGAGGTGCCGCAGTTCTCGATCCACCGCGGCGTGCTGCAGGGCGTACTTCGCGACGCCGTCCTGCAGCGACTCGGCTCCGACGCGATCGTCACCGCGCGACGCCTGATCGGCTTTCAGCAAGACGACGCGGGCGTGACCGCTGCGTTCGCCGCCGGCGCTGCCGGCGAACAGACGATGATCGTGAGCGCCCCGGCGCTGATCGGCGCCGACGGAATCCACTCGATCGTCCGTGCCGCGCTGTACCCTGACGAGCCACCGCCGCGGTGGAACGGGACGATGCTGTGGCGAGGCGCCGTGGACTGGCCGGCGTTCCTGACCGGCCGCTCGATGGTGATCGCCGGTGGGATGGAGGCAAAGCTGGTCCTGTACCCGATCGGCGCGGGCAGCGCCCCTGACCGGCGCTTGACCAACTGGGCCGTGATGGTGCGTACCGGCTCGGCTGACGAGCCACCGCCGCGGCGCGAGGACTGGTCGCGGCCAGGCCGTCTGCACGAGCTGATGCCGCACCTGAGCCGCTTCTCGATCTCCGAACTGGACGCGGAGGCGCTGATCCGCGCCACGCCCGTGTTCTGGGAGTACCCGGTCTGCGACCGCGATCCGTTGCCGCACTGGTCGCGCGGGCGTGTGACGCTGCTCGGCGACGCGGCCCACCCGATGTATCCGGTCGGCTCCAACGGCGCCAGCCAGGCGATCCTCGACGCGGTTGCGCTCGCGGGCGCGCTCACCGGCGTGGCCGGCGACGCGATCGCCGCCGCGCTGAGCCGCTACGACGATGAGCGCCGGACCCCGACCGCCGAGATCGTGCGCTCAAACCGCCGCGGTGGACCCGAGGGCGTGATCGATGCGGTCC
>JBOGYE010000118.1:0-15845 GCA_050696635.1 Solirubrobacteraceae bacterium
AACCAGACGGGCGCGACCCCCAGCAGCGAGCTGACGGCGAAGCCCGCCAGCGCCAGCGAGACGACCGCCAGCGCGAACCACGGCAGCGCCAGCGGCTGGGGGTCTGGCGCAGACGCCTCGGGCTTGCGCAGCTCGTCGCCGAACGCGTGGCTCAGCGCTACCCATTCGATCGCGATCGCCACCGCCCACGGCAATGCCATCAGCGCCGCGACGCGCGCGAACGACACCCCGGCCGCGGCGAACGCCAGCAGGTTTGTGAGGTTGGAGACCGGCAGGAGCAGCGAGGAGGAGTTGGCCAGGTGCGAGCAGGCGTAGACCTGCGCGCGGGGATTGACCCGCGCGCGCGCGGCGGTCGCGAACACGATCGGCGTCAGCAGCACGATCGTCGCGTCGAGGCTCAGCACCGCGGTGGTCGCCGCCGCCGCGGCGAACACCAGCGCCAGCAGGCGCCGCGGGCTTCCCCGGGATCCTCGGGCCATCAGCTCGCCGAGCGCATCGAACAGCCCGGCGCGCCGGCAGCCGTCGGCGAGCACCAGCAGCGCGGCCAAAAAGCAGACAGTCGGGCCCAGCCGCGCAAGCGCGTGGCCCGCGCCCTGAGGGTGCAGCGCGCCCGCCGCGACCATCACCACGGCGGCGATCACGGCGACCAACCAGTCCGGCGCCCGGCGCGAGCTGGCGACGGCCGCCGCCAGGCAGGCCGCGAGGGCCACCAGGGCGAGAGCTTCATACACGGCTGAGATGATCGCCGCTGGGGCGGGCGCTAGTCCACGCGGGTGCTAGGAATCGAAGCCGAGGCCGACCGCGTCCAGCGCTCGCAGCCACAGCCCCCGCCGGCCGTCCCGGCGGTCGGCCGCCGCCATCCGGTTGCGCGTCAGGCCGATCACGGCGCTGCGCAGCGGCTCGGGCGGGAACGGCAGCGGCCGCCGGCGCACGAGCTGCAGCGCGGTCGCCTCGGTGCCTCGGCCGTCCAGTAGATCGAGCGCGACCCGCGCCCCGAACCTCGTCGCGCCGACCCCGAGGCCGGTGTAGCCGAGCGCGTAGGCCACCCGGCCCCCGCGGGCGGTGCCGAAGAACACCGAGAAGCGGCTGCAGGTGTCGATCGCGCCACCCCAGCGGTGGCTGAAGCGGACGCCCTCGAGCGTCGGGAAGGTGTGAAAGAAGTGCTGGGAGAGCCTTGCGAACGTCAGATCGTGCTCGTCGCGATGGTGGCCGACGTCTCCCCCGCGGCGGTAGATGGCGTCATAGCCGCCGAACAGGATCCGTCCGTCGGCCGTCGGGCGGTAGTAGTGAAACCGGTTGCCCATGTCGGAGATCCCCTCGCGTGCATCCCAGGCCAGCGAGCTCCACTCGGCGCCGGTCAGGGGCTCGGTCATCAGCGCGTAGTCGTACACGGGAGCGATGTAGCGACGGATCGCGCGCAGCAGCGGCGGGTAGGCGCCGGTCGCCAGCAGCACGCGGCGGGCCGAGACCAGGCCGACCTGCGTGCGCACCTCGATCGAGCCCGCGGCGCCGGCGTCCGACAGCGCGCGGACGGGCGTGAGTTCGAAGATCCGCACCCCGGCGCCGATGGCGGCGGCGCGCAGGCCGTCGGCGAGCAGCCCGGGATGCACGAGCGCGGCGCCGGTCCGGGCGGCCGACGGCTCGGTCTGGGGCCAGGGCGTCGACATCGATGACCGCGACGGTAGCTGCGCAGCGAGCGCTCAGGCGGCGAGTGGTGACGCGCCGAGCCCGAGCTCGCGGCCGGCGCCGTCAAGCACCGTCCGCATGCCGGCGACGATCTCCTCCAGCACCGCGTCGTCGCAGATCAGCGGCGGCGCGATCTGCAGCACCGCATCGCCGCGGTCGTCGGCGCGGGCGATCAGGCCCGCCTCGCGCAACGCGCCGGGCATGTACCCGCGCAGCACGCGCTCGCGCTCGTCGGCGTCGAGCCGCTCGTTCCCGTCGCCCTTGACCAGCTCGACCGCCCAGAAGAAGCCCGCGCCGCGCACGTCGCCGACGATCGGCAGCTCGCGCAGGCCGCCGAGCAGCTCTCGCAGTCGCGGCTCGCGCGCGCGGACGTTGTCGAGCACCCGCTCGCGCTCGAAGATCTCGAGGTTCTTCAGCGCGATCGCCGCGCACAGCGGATGGCCGCCGAACGTGACCCCGTGTAGCAGCGTTCGGCCCTGCTCGTAAAGCGGCGCGGCGATCCTGCCCGAGACGAGCACCGCGCCCATCGGCGCATACGCCGACGTCAGCCCCTTTGCGACCGTGATCAGGTCCGGCTGGGCCTGCACCCGCGTGGAGCCGAACCATTCGCCGAGGCGACCGAACCCGGTGATCACTTCATCGGCGACCAGCACGATCCCGTAGCGGTCCGCGAGCTTGCGCAGGCCGGCCCAGTAACCGGTCGGCGGCGTCAGGCAGCCGCCGGCGTTCTGGACCGGCTCGGCGATGATCATCGCGACCGTGTCCGGGTCGGCGTCCAGGATCGCCCGCTCGAACTCGTCCAACAGCGCCGCGGTCAGCGCCTCGCCCTCGAGCTCGGCGCGGAACTGGTTGGTGTTGGAGACGTGCGTGGTGTCGATCGCCGGGCGCCCGAACGGCTCCTTGAAGCCGGGCACGCCGGTCAGGCTGAGCGCACCGAGCGTGACTCCGTGATAGGAGATGTGGCGCGCAATCGCCTTCAGGCGCTTGGGCTCCCCGTTGGCGAGGTGGTACTGGCGCACGATCTTCCATGCCGCCTCGACCGACTCAGAGCCGCCGGAGGTGAAGAACACGCGGTCCAGGCCGTCAGGCGCGATCTCCGCCAGCCGGTCGGCCAGCGCAAGCGCGGGCGGGTGCGCCGTCCCCCACAGGGTGTTGAACGCCAGCCGCTGCAGCTGCTGCGCCGCGACGGCCGCCATCTCCTCGCCGAAGGAGTAGCCGATCTGGCAGCAGAACAGGCTCGACAGCGCGTCCACGTAGCGGCGCCCGTCGGTGTCGAATACGTACGGCCCCTCGCCCCGCTCGAGCACGAGCAGGCTGTTGGGGGCGCCCTCGGCATAGGCGCCGTTGCGGGTGAAGTGAAGCAGCGCGGATCCCTGGTCATAGCTCATGGGCAGAATGCTCGCGGGCTGCGAGCATGCGATCAAGGGGCGAGATGTCGCACGCTGGCGGCGATTTGCTCCACGGTGGACGTGTCCGTCGTAGGGGCTTGGGTCCCGCGGGCGCACCGAGCCACGCGGGCGACGCGCCCGGGCTGCGGGTCGCGGCGCGCCCGGACGTAGAACCAAATGGGACACGCCGGCCTGAACTGCCACCGGCGTGGCTCGCAGCGTCCGCCGCGAGCCGGCCTGACCGGCCGCCGGGCAGGCCGAACGGTCAAGACGATCGTGATCGCGCGATCCTGTGGGCATGCGCATCGGAGTCGTCGGAGCCGGGATCGTCGGCCTGGCGGTCGGTCGGCGCGTGCAGGAGGTGCTGGGCGAGGTGGCGCTGACCGTCCTGGATAAGGAGGACCGGGTCGGCGCGCACCAGACCGGGCACAACAGCGGCGTCGCGCATGCAGGCGTGTACTACGCCCCTGGTTCGCTGAAGGCGACGCTGTGTCGCCACGGGATCGGGCTGCTGAAGGAGTACTGCGCCCAGCACGCGATCGCCTATCGGGAATGTGGCAAGGTGGTCGTCGCGCGCGGCGCAGCCGAGCTGCCGCGCCTGGACGCGATCGAGTCCCGCGCGCGCCAGAACGGCGTCCCCGGGCTGCGCCGTCTCGGCCCCGGCGAGCTGGCGGAGCTCGAGCCGCACGTGCGGGGCGTCTCAGCGCTGCACTCGCCGAGCACCGCGATCGTCGACTTCTCGGCCGTCGCGCGCGCGCTGGCGGCGGAGATCGAGCACCGCGGGGGCACGGTCCGCCTCGGTTTCTCCGTCAGCGCGATCGACCGGCGTGGCAGCGAGATCGTCGTCGGCGACGGCGCCGACGAACTCGCCTTCGATCGGCTGATCGTCTGCGGAGGTCTTCAGTCAGATCGTCTGGCGGTGCTGGCGGGCGACGGCGCCGGCCCGGACATCGTCCCGTTCCGGGGCGACTACCAGCGGCTGATCCCCGCGCGGCGCCATCTCGTCCGCGGGCTGGTCTACCCGGTCCCCGATCCGGCCTATCCGTTCCTCGGCGTCCACTTCACGCCCCGGGTCGATGGCAACGTCGACATCGGCCCCAACGCGGTCGTGGCGCTGGCACGGGAGGGCTATCGCCGCCGCGACCTGTGCGTCGCCGACATCGCCGCGATCGTCCGGTCGACCGGCTTTCGCCGGCTGGCGTGGCGCCACTGGCGGATGGGGCTGCACGAGGTCCACGGGTCGCTGTCGCGACGGGTCTTCCTGGCGCAGGCGCGGTCGTTTGTGCCCGAGCTGCGCCTGTCAGACCTGGTGCCGGCGCCGGCCGGCGTCCGCGCGCAGGCGCTCGACCCGGATGGCTCGCTGGTCGACGACTTCCGGATCACCCGCGTGGGCGAAATCGTGCTGGTCCGCAACGCCCCCTCGCCGGCCGCGACCTCGTCGCTGGCGATCGCCGAGCACATCGTCGACGCGGTCCTCGCCCAGCGCCCCTGAGGCCCCTGAGGTTCAATCGGCGTCGGCGAGTAGCTGCGCGAGATGGATCGCGCGGCGTCCGCCTCCCGCCAGCTGCTCGATCTGGGTCCGGCAGCTGAAGCCATCGGCAAGGATCGTGGTGCCGGGGTCGGCGTCACGCACCGCCGGGAGCAGGGCGCGCTCCGCGCATGCGGCCGAGACCTCCATGTGGCCGGGCTCGAAGCCGAAGTTCCCGGCCAGCCCGCAGCAGCCGCTGGGCAGCCGTCGGGCCTGCACGCCGCAGGAGGCCAGCAGCTCGGCGTCGGCGTCCCACCCGAGCACCGCATGCTGGTGGCAGTGGACCTGGACCAGCGCGGCGCGACCTGCGATCTGCGGCGGCGACCATCCCGGCGTGTGCCTGGTCAGCAGCTCGGCTAGCGTGACCGTCTGGCGCGAGAGAGCGGCGATCGTGCCGTCGTCGGGCAGCAGCTCGGGGGCGTCGGCGCGCAGCACGGTCGTGCAGCTCGGCTCCAGTCCGACCACGAGCCCCCCCGCCAGCAGGTGGCTCTGGAGCTGGGCGGCGGTCCGGCGCAGCACGCGCTTGGCGGTCGCGAGCTGACCGGTCGAGATCCAGGTCAGCCCGCAGCACAGTGGCGCTGTTGGGACGCTGACGGTCCAGCCGGAGTCCTCTAGCAGTTTGACCGCCGCCCGGCCGACCTGCGGGTGCATCGTGTTGGTGAACGTGTCCGGCCACAGCACCACCTTCTCGCGGGCACCCGCGCCCGCGCGCGGGAGCCTGCGCGCCGCCCAGCGCTGGAGCGTGTCGCCCGCCAGCGCCGGCAGTGGGCGCTGCTCGAGCCCCGCCGCCGCGCTCACCAATCGCCGCAGCCGGCCGCGTGACGTGATCGCGTTGACGGCCGGGGCAAGCCCCGTTCTGGTTGCGGCCGCCGCGACCAGCGGCAGCCATCCGAGCACATAGTCGCTGCGGGGGCGAAGCCGCCCCTGCCAGTAATGCGACAGGAACTCGGCCTTGTAGGTGGCCATGTCCACGCCGACCGGACAGTCGCTGCGACAGCCCTTGCAGGCCAGGCAGAGGTCGAGCGCGTCATGGACCGCGTCCGAGCGCCAGCCATCGACGATCGGGCCGTCCCCATGGCCGTCAAGCATCTCGAACAGCAGTCGCGCCCGCCCGCGCGTCGAGTGGCGCTCCTGCATGGTGACCTGGTAGGACGGGCACATCACGGTGCCGTCGGTCGTGTGCCGCCGGCACAGCCCGACGCCCACGCAGCGATTCGCGGCCCTGGCGAACGACCCGTCGTCGTCCGGCAGCGAGAAGTGCAGCGGCCCCATCGGCCGCGCGTCGTAGTCGGCGCCCAGGCGCAGGTTGGCATCCAGCGGGCGGGCATCGACCACCTTGCCCGGGTTCATCCGATTGCCCGGATCGAAGATCGCCTTGCACTCGCGAAACGCCTCCACGATCCGCTCCCCGAAGATTCGCGGCAACAGCTCTCCGCGCTGCCCGTCGCCGTGCTCTCCCGACAGCGAGCCCCCGTAGCTCGCGACCAGCTCGACCGCCTGCTCCAGGAACAGGCGATAGTCGGCCACGCCCTCCCGGCTTGTCAGGTCGAACGGGATCCGGCTGTGCACGCACCCCTGACCGAAGTGGCCATACAGGGCCGGGCCCGCCTCGTTGGCATAGCCGTGGCGCTCGTACAGAGCCTCCAGCTCGCGCAGGTAATCTCCCAGGCGCTCGGGCGGCACGGCCGCGTCGTCCCACCCCTCGGACGTGTCGCGCTGGCCCGGGATGTGCGAGGTGGAGGCGAGCACCCCCTCGCGCGCTCGCCACAGTTCGTCCTCGTGCTCGGGCTCGTCCAGGAACGCGACCCGCCGCTCGTCGAGCCCCAACTGCGACAGCATCGCCCTGGCGCGCTCGTCGGCCTCCCTGACCGTGTCGCCGCCGAACTGGACCAGCAGCCAGGCACCGCCCTCCGGCAGCTGCTCGATCGCGTGCTCGTGCTCGCGGCGCAGCCGCTCATCTGCGATCAGGCGGCTGTCCATGCCCTCGAGCGCGATCGGCTCGTGCTCGACGATCCCCGCCACCGCGTCGCCGGCGTCGGCGACGGAGGGATAGCCGAGCACGACCAAGGTGCGCTCGGGCACGACCGGCACCAGCGAAAGCTCGGCGTGCAGCACGGTGACGAGCGTCGATTCCGAGCCGACCAGCAGACCGGCAACGTCGAATCCGTGCTCGGGAAGCAGCGAGTCCAGGTTGTAGCCGGACACCCTGCGCGGGATGTCCGGGAAGCGAGCGCGGATCTCATCGGCGTCGGTGTCGGCCAGGGCGCGAAGCCGGCGGTAGACGTCGGCCCGTCGGCCTTCCTGCTGCACGATCTCGTCGTAGCGCTGCTCGGGCGTGGGCCCGCACCAGAACCGGGTCCCGTCATACAGCAGCACCTCCAGCGACGGGGTGTTGTCGACGACCTTGCCGGTCCGCTGCGCGGTGGCCCCGCAGGAGTTGTTGCCGATCATCCCGCCCAGCGTGCAGTTGGGATGGCTGGCCGGCTCGGGGCCATAGCGCAGGCCGTGGGGGGCGAGCTGCCTGTTGAGCTCGTCGAGCACGATCCCTGGCTGGACGACGCACCGCCGCCGATCCGGATCCACCGACACGATCTCGTTGCAGTGCATGCTCCAGTCGATCACGACCGCCTCGTTGGTGCATTGGCCGGCGAGGCTCGTGCCACCACCGCGCGACAGCACCGGCGCTCCGTGATCGCAGCACACGGCGACCGCGGTCACGGCAGCCTCGATGTCGCGCGGCATCACGACACCGAGCGGAAGCTGACGGAACTGCGAGGCGTCGGTCGAGTAGGCGCCGCGGGTGCCGGCGTCGAAGCACACCTCGCCGTCGACGCGATCGCGCAGGGCGCGCTTGAGCGCGGATGAGCCATGTCGCCGGGCGGCATCCACGGGACCTGCGGTACCCCATGTGAACGCTCTCAAACGGCCTCCCCCGCGCGCGTACAGATGCTGACCAACGCGACGCGTTCACCGTTTGGCAGACGCGCCAAGGGGGATACGGCTGAGCGATGACGATCAGCCGAGTGGTGCGATGAACCTTTCGGAAACACTGCCGTTAATGCGCGTGGCGCGCCCGCCCGCTCCCCACGGAGCCCGCAGCCTGGCCCGCTGTTACAGCATCGAGGACGTGGCTCGCATCGCCCGGCGCCGGCTCCCCGCCGGGGCTCGTGGCTACCTGGACAGCGGCGCCGAGGGCGAGTACACCCTGCGGCGCAACCGGACGGCATTCGACACGCTCGAGCTGGTCCCGTCAGACCTGCGCGACGTCAGTCAGGTCGACACGAGCACCACGGTCCTGGGTCGGCGGATCCCGCTGCCGATCGCGCTGTCGCCGGTCGGCGGTCCGCGCCTGTTCCATCACGAGGGCGAGCGCGCGGTGGCGCGCGCCGCCCGGCACGCCGGGATCCCGTACGGGATCTCGACGCTCGCCACGACCGCGGTCGAGCACGTCGCGGCGCAGACCGACACGCCCCTGTGGCTTCAGCTGTACCTGTGGGGAGATCGCGCCGAGGCCAGGCGGGCGATCACGCGCGCGCGCGAGGCGGGCTTCCAGGCGCTGCTGTTCAGCGTCGATACGACCGTGCGCTCGAAGCGGGAGCGGGAGAAGCGCGTCGGATTGGATCTGCCGGTTCCCAACCTAAGCCTCCCGACCTTCCTCGACGGCGCGCTGCATCCGGCCTGGGTCTGGCACTTCCTGCGCTCCGATCCGATCAGCTTCCCCAACATCGGCCCACCCGACCACCGCTCGCGAGAGAAGCTGGGGCAGATGTTCGACGGCACGGTGACCTGGGAGGACCTGGAGTGGATCTGCGAGCTGTGGGACGGTCCGATCCTCGCCAAGGGCGTGATCTCCGCCGGCGAGGCGGCGCGGGCCGTGAACGCAGGCTGCGACGGCGTGATCGTCTCAAACCACGGTGGCCGGCAGCTTGACCACGCGCCGGCGACGATCGACGTCCTGCCCGAGATCGTGCAGGAGATCGGCAACCGCGCCGAGGTGCTGATCGACTCGGGCTTTCGCCGTGGCTCTGACATCGTCGCCGCGTTGGCGCTCGGCGCCCGGGCGGTGCTGATCGGGCGGGCGCACCTGTACGGGCTGGCGGCGGCCGGCGAGGCCGGCGTGCGCCATTGCATCGACATTCTCGCCGAGGAGCTGCGAATGACGATGGGGCTGTGCGGCATCCAGCGCATCTCGGAGCTTCATCCGGGACTGATCAGACGCCGCCAGACGGCCGCCGCTCCTGACCCTGACGTCGTGCACCCCGGCCGCCCCTGAACACGGAGGAACAAGTACCGATGGCCGATCCAGACCACGCACAGCAGGGCAAGTCCCAGCGCTTACCGCAGCAGTTCTCGCTGCAGGCGATCCGGAGCACGCCGCGCTACACCTACCTGGTCGCCGCGATCGCGGCGGTCGGGGGGGCGCTGTTCGGCTACGACATCGGCGTCATCAGCGGCGCCGAGAACCTGCTGAAGGCGCAGTTTCACCTGAGCAGCGGCACCGAGGAGCTGGCGGTCGCTGCGGTGCTCATCGGGTCGGTGATCGGCGGCCTGATCGGCGGCAGGGTGATGGACAAGTTCAGCCGTCGGTACGGGCTGCTGTCGATGGCGGTGATCTACGCGGTTGGCGCGATCCTGACCGCGATCTCGTGGAGCCTGGGCTCGTTCGTCGCCTTCCGGATCATCACCGGGATCGCGGTCGGCGCCTCCTCGCTGATGGTGCCCGCCTACATCGCCGAGCTGGCCCCGGTGTCGATCAGAGGCGGGCTCGTGGTGCTGCAGCAGCTGGCGATCTCCGGCGGGATCCTGCTCGCCTATCTGCTCGACTTCGCGTTCGACACCGCGGGCTGGGGCTGGCGCCCGATGTTCGCGTTCGCGATCGTGCCCGCGGCGGTGCTCGGCGTCGGGATGCTGTTCATGTCGCACTCGCCGCGGTGGCTCGGCATGCAGGGCCGCTGGGATGAGGCCGAGCAGGTGCTGGAACGAGTCGACCCGGACGGCAAGGACGAGGAGCTTCAGCAGATCCGCCAGAACGTCGAGGAGTCAAAGAAGACCTCGTGGCGCGAGCTGTTGCGACCGGGGATGCGCGGCGCGCTGATCGCGGGCATCGGGTTGGCGATCTTCCAGCAGTTCGTCGGGCCCAACACGGTCCTGTTCTACACCCCGACGATCTTCGGCTACGCCGGAACCGTCGGCAACCCGCTGATCCCGACGATCTTCGTCGGCGTCGTGCTGTTCGTGTTCGTGTTCCCGACGATCGCGTTCGTGGACGTGATCGGTCGCAAGGCCCTGTTCTACATCGGCCTGTCCGGGATGGGAGCGATGCTCGTGCTGCTCGGCCTCGCGTTCGACTTCGGCGCCAAGAGCTGGGGGATCGGCGTCGTATTGATCCTGCTGGCGTACGTCGCCTTCTACTCGCTGTCGATCTCGCCGCTGTTCTGGCTGATGACCGCCGAGGTGTTCCCCAACCGCCTGCGCGGCGCCGGCGCCAGCGCCAGCACGGTCGCCAACTGGGGCGCCAACCTGCTGGTCACGGTCACGTTCCTGTCGATGATCTCGGCGCTGGGCAAGTCCTGGACGTTCTGGGTCTACGCGATCCTCGCCGGCCTCGCGATCATCTTCGTCAAGTTCTTCGTGCCCGAGACCAAGGGGCGCCCGCTGGAGGAGATCGACCGCTACTGGCAGGACGGCCGCGAGTGGCCAGCGGACAGCGGGGAGTCGCACGGCGGCCACGGCGAGGCACAAGCCGCGTGACCGCGTGACCCACCACGGCGGCGCAGCCGGCGAGCGCGGCACCGACGCGCTGGTGATCTTCGGGATCACCGGCGACCTCGCACGACAGATGACCTTCCGCGCGCTGTACCGGCTCGAGCGCCGGGGGCTGCTCGAGTGTCCGATTGTGGGCGTCGCGCGGGCTGAAATGGACGACGACGGGCTGCGCGCGCGAGCGCATGAGGCGCTGCGCGAAGGCGACGAGCAGCTGGACGAGAAGGTGCTCGATAGCCTGGGATCTCGGCTTCGCTACGTGCGCGGCGACCTGGGTGAACCTGAGACGTACGCGCGCGTCGGATCGGCGCTGGGCGACGCGGCCAGCCCGATCTTCTATCTGGAGACCCCGCCATCCACATTCGCGCAGGTCGTGGCGGGACTCGACGACGCGCAGCTGCTGTCCAACGGCGGTCGCGTGCTGGTCGAGAAGCCGTTCGGACTGGACCTGGCCTCGGCACGGAACCTGTCCTCGGAGCTGCACCGCCACCTCGACGAGTCCCAGCTGTACCGGATCGACCACTTCCTCGGCAAATCGGGGCTCGACGAGATCCTGTACCTGCGGTTCACGAACGAGATGCTCGAGCCGGTCTGGAATCGACATCACCTGGCCTGCGTGCAGATCACGATGGCGGAGGCGTTCGGCGTGGAGGAGCGCGGCAGCTTCTTTGATCCGGTCGGCGCGCTGCGCGACGACGTCGTCAACCACATGCTGCAGCTCACGGTCGCCGCGGCGATGGAGGCGCCTTCCGGCCCAGATGCGGACGCGTTACAGGACGCCAAGCGCGTCCTGCTACGCAGCACCGAGGATGCCGACCCGGACCGCTACGTGCGCGGCCAGTACGAGCGCTACCGGGAGATCGACGGGGTGGCCGACGACTCGAGCACCGAGACGTATGCCGCACTGGAACTGCGGATCGACAACTGGCGCTGGTCGGGAGTTCCGTTCCTGCTGCGCACCGGCAAGCGGCTGGCGACCACCGAAACCGAGCTGCGGCTCGTGTTCAAGCGGCCGCCGACGCCGCTGTTCCTGGCGCCCGACGACCGGGGTCGCCCGCAACCCGCGCAGCTGGTCGTCGCGCTTGATCCGAGCCCTGGGCTGAAGATCGTGCTCGATGTCCATCGCGCCGACGGCACCAGCCCCCGGCCCCTGCCGCTGGAGGCCGAGTTCCCGCAAGAGGGCGGCGGGGCGCAGACGCCCTACGAGATCCTGCTCGGTGCCGCGATCCGCGGCGATCGCTCTCACTTCGCCCAACAGGACTACGTCGAGGAGTGCTGGCGTATCGTGCAGCCTCTGATGGACTCGCCCGGACCCGTGCACACCTACCGACAGGGCTCGTGGGGACCCAACGCGGCCGACGAGCTGGCGGCGCCGTTCGGCGGCTGGCGCGGGCCGGGGGCGACGGGCGAAGCATGATGGAGGTGGAGCTCCGTCACTCAGACCAGCGCGCGGTGGTGGTGCAGACCGGGGCCACGCTGCGCGCCTACAGCGCCGCCGGGCGCGAACTTCTGGACGGCTTCGGCGCCGGTGAGATCTCCAGCTCCGGGCGCGGGCAGGCGCTGATCCCCTGGCCCAACCGTCTGCGCGACGGACGCTACGAGTTCGCCGGCCGCCAGTACCAGCTCCCGCTGTCGGAGCCCACGCAGCACAACGCGATCCACGGCCTGGTGCGCTGGCAGGGCTGGACGGTCGCCGAGCGCGACCAGACCGCGGTGACGATGGAGCACATGCTGCACCCGCGCGAGGGCTACCCGTTCGGCCTGTCGCTGGCGCTGACCTACGCGCTCGACGACGGCGGGCTGAGCGTGCGCCTGCGCGCGACCAACGTCGGCGACGATCCGTGCCCGTTCGGCGCCGGCGCGCATCCGTACCTGACCGCGGGCACCGAGACGATCGACCCGTGCACGCTGCGCGCCCCGGGCGCTGTCTGGATGACGACCGACGAGCGCCAGATCCCAACCGGCCGCGAGCCGGTCGGCGGGTCCGACAAGGACTTCCGCGAGGCGCGCGAGGTCGGGGCGACGCAGCTCGATACCGGCTACGCCGACCTGATGCGCGACGCCGACGGGCTGGCGCGGGTCGTGCTGACCGCGCCCGACGGCGAGACCGGCGCGACCCTGTGGCAGGACGAGTCCTACCCGTACCTGATGCTGTTCACCGGCGACGCGCTCCCGGATGCCGGTCGGCGCCGGCGCGGGCTCGGCGTCGAGCCGATGACCTGCGCGCCGAACGCGCTCGCGACCGGCGAGGGCCTGAGGACGCTTGCCCCGGGCGAGACGTTCGAGGGCGCCTGGGGCATCTCGCCGCTAGCGCCGTAGCCGCGAACGCCCGATCCGGGTCGCCGTCACAATCTGCCGCGCGGGGATATGTAAATGGCGATGCGAGGCTCCCGCGACCATCTGCGCTGGTCAGACGACGAACTGCTGCGTGGGATCGCCGACTACGACCGAGACGCGTTCGCGGCCTTCTACCGGCGCCACCTGCCGACCGTGGTGGCGTTCCTGGCGCGCGAGACGCGCGATCGCGAGCTGACCGCCGATCTGACGGCCGAGGTGTTCGCCGCGGTGGCGCTGGCGGCGCGGCGCTATCAGCCGTCGCACCCGAGCGCGGCTCCCTGGCTGATCGGGATCGCGCGCAACACGCTCGGGACCAGCCGCCGGCGCGGCCGGGCGGAGATGCGTGCGCGGCGGCGCCTGGGGTTCGAGCCGCTGGCGCTGCTCGACTCCGACCTTCAGCGCGTCGATGCGCTGACCGACGACGGGCACGCGCGAGTGCGGGCGTTGGTCGAGACCCTGCCCGAGGACGAGCGCCAAGCGGTGGCGCAGCGGGTGGTGCACGAGCGCGAATACGCGGACATCGCGGCCGAGCTGCACTGCTCGGAGATGGTGGTGCGAAAGCGGGTCAGCCGCGGGCTGGCGCGGATGCGCGAGCAATTCAAGGAGCCCTGATGGACGACTACTTCGATCTGGTGGAGCGGCAACTGGGAGAGCTGGTGGCGCGCGGGGCACACCGCCGAGCCCGGGTCGCGCGGCGCCTGCCGGTGCGGCGAATCCCGGCCACGGCGGTACTGCTCGCCTGCTCCGCTGCGGTGGCGGTGGCGGTCGCCGCGGCCGTCCTGCTGAACGCGCGCACCGCCGTCAGGCGGCCGGTGACACCGTCGGGCGCCCTGGCAACGCATGGCTCGTGCGCGACCGCCGGGCGCAGGCTGGGCTCAATCGCGTTCGCAGCGCGGGGCCATTTGGAGCTGGTCGATCTGTCTGATTGCCGGATGCGCAGGCTCGCCGTCGGCGTCGGCGGCGACGTGCGCTTCAGCCCCGATCACCGCTGGGTGTCATACGCGCGGTCGGTCAACGGGAACCCCGCCGGGCCATACGTGGTCCCGGTCGGCGGCGGCGCGCCGCGCGCTCCGCTGGGCGCCGGGATCCTGGCCTGGGCCTGGGCGCGCAGCGGCGAGTCACTGTACGGACTCAACGGGCACGGCGAGCTGCTTCAGGCGACGCCGACCGGGGCGGTGCGGGTCGTCGCGCGCGACCTCGGCGTGCCAGCGGCCTCGGCCTACGCCAGCGCGGCGCCCTCGCCCCTGGGCTCACGGGTCGCGGTCGACAGCTCGCGCTGCAGCCGTAGCCCGCAGGAGATCGAGCTTCGGACCGTCGACGTGGCCACCGGCGAGCGGGTGGCCGCGCTGAGGAGCGCGACCGAGCCGGTCGAGTTCGCGGGCTGGTCGCCGGACGGGCGCTGGCTGCTGTACTGGCCGGACGAGCTCTGCTCGGCCTCGATAGCAGCCGACGGCATGCCGCTTGACGCCGTGGCCGCCGCCGGCGGCGGGAGGCCGATCCGGGCCGTCGGGCACATGCTGCTGTTCCCGGACTACCTGAGCTGGTGCGGCCAGCGGCTGATCGCCGCCGCCGGATCGAGCCGCGAGACCCAGCTTGGCAGCCGGCTGGTCGTGACGGGGCCGCCGACGTGGCGCCAGCGCACGATCGAGCCGGCCGGGAAGCTCAGCTGGGTGTCACCCGCCTGCTCGCCAAGCGGGGATCTGGTCGCGGCCGCCGCCGGTCCGAGCAGCCAGAACCCTGGGTTCGGTCGCCAGCACCGCTCGATCTGGCTGCTGGCGCCCGACGGCAGCGGCCTGCGGCAGCTGACGGCGCCGCCGAAATCAGACCTGTCAGACGAGGCGCCGCAGTTCTCCAGCGACGGCCGCTGGATTCTGTTCGTGCGCAGCCGGCTGGTCTTCGTCGGCGCGAGCACGACCTCGCGCGCCACGCTCGAGCTGGTGCCGGCCGCGCCAGGCCCCGCCGCGGCCAAGCCGATCCCGGTCGCCAGCTTCACCAGCTCGGACGTCAGCTACTACGACCACTTCGACTGGCCGACCGAGATCGACTGGACGGCCGCGGCGCAACGCTGACCGCGGCCGTCCGGCTCCCGCGTCGGTCAGTCGAGGTCGAAGCGATCCAGGCTCATCACCTTGTCCCAGGCGGCGACGAAGTCCGCCGCGAACGCGTCGGCCGCGTCGTCACAGGCGTACACCTCGGCGATCGCCCGCAGCTGCGAGTTGGCGCCGAACAGCAGATCGACGCCCGTGGCGGTCCACCTCGGCGTCCCGGTCGCACGGTCTGCGCCCTCGTACACGTGCTCGGCGGAGCCGGACGGCCGCCACTCCGTACCCATGTCGAGCAGATTGACGAAGAAGTCGTTGCTCAGCGTTCGCGGCCGGTCGGTCAGCACGCCGTGCTTGGACTGCGCGAAGTTCGCGCCCAGTACCCGCAGCCCGCCGACCAGCACCGTCATCTCCGGCGCGGTCAGCGTCAGCAGATCGGCTCGGTCGATCAGCTGCTCGGCCGGCGACGACTCGCCGTCTGAGAGGTAGTTGCGAAACCCGTCGGCCTTGGGCTCTAGTACGGCGAACGCCTCGACGTCGGTCTGGTCCTGTGACGCGTCCGTGCGACCGGGCGCGAACGGGACCGTGACAGGGCGTCCCGCGTCCGCGGCAGCCTGCTCGATCGCGGTGCAGCCGCCCAGCACGATCAGATCGGCCAGCGAGACCTTCGTGCCGCCGGACTGGGAGGCGTTGAACTGCTGCTGGATCTTCGCCAGGGAGTCGAGCACCGTCGCCGTGCCGTCGTTGACCTCCCAGCCTGCCTGCGGATCGAGCCTGATCCGCGCTCCGTTGGCGCCACCGCGCATGTCGGTGCCACGGAAGGTGCAGGCCGAGGCCCACGCCGTCGATACGAGCTGGGGGATCGACAGGCCCGAGTCGAGGATCGCGCGCTTCAGCGTGGCGATATCGGCGCCTGAGACCAGCTCGTGGTCCACCGCCGGAACCGGGTCCTGCCACAGCTGCTGCTCGGCGGGGACCAGCGGACCGAGATACCGCTCGATCGGACCCATATCTCGGTGCGTGAGCTTGTACCAGGCCTTGGCGAACGCCTGCGCGAACTCGTCAGGATGCTCGTAGAAGCGCTTGGATATCGGCCCGTAG
>JBOGYE010000119.1:0-7967 GCA_050696635.1 Solirubrobacteraceae bacterium
TGATCTTCAGCAAGGAGGCGCCGGACATCTTGTGGGGCCTGGCTCGGAACCTGCAACGGATCGGGGCGTTGCCAGGGAAGCTGGTGTGGGATCGGGAGTCGGCGATCGCGGCGGGTGGCCGGCCGACGTGCCGTTCGCCGGGTTCTGTGGGCAGCTGGAGCTCGGCTGGGTGATCTTGGAGGCGCGCGATCCGGAGGCGAAGGGGGTGTTGGAGCGCTCGCACCGGTTCATGCGCTCGAACTTCGAGCCGGGCCGGGTGTTCGCGAACCACCTCGACTTCCAGGACCGCCTGGATGCGTGGTGCGAGAAGGCGAACCGGCGCAAGCATCGCACCATCCGGGCGATCCCTGTCGAGTGCCTGGTCGAGGAGAAGACGCGGATGCGGCCGCTGCCCGCCGGCGGGTTGCCGGACACCGACTCGGCGCATCAGACCGAGCTTGAGCGTGCCCGCGAGCGGCGCCGCCAACGCCCGGATGAGATCGTGAACCAGGTGCGCGACGCTGGCGGATACCGGCCGCTTGAGCGCCGCCCGCGCCTGGACGAAAACAGGGCTCCGGAGTCAAGCTGTTGCAGCGACAGGCGGCGTCAACCCGCGGCCGGCGACGCTCGACGCTGGTCGGGCACGCCCGGCTTGGGCAGGTGCGGGCGAAACACCGGCGCGTCGGCGGTAACGTCGTCGGCCGTCTGCTCGGCTGCGTTCTGTCGAGGCCGTTGAGTCAGATCTTGGTGCCCTGCGCGGCGAGGAGCTCGGTGGGCGCCCGAGCTGTGTTGTGAGCCGATCCGGGAACCTTTTTTACACCGCCGTCAACCGACCCTATACGCTCCGCGAAGTCTTTGTCGGTTCGCTCGGTGGCGGGTTCTGGCAATCGCAACCGTAGGGGAGTGATGGTCGCGACAACTCGTCGGGGCTTCAAGGTTGTTCTCACGCGGGCGGCGTGGCTTCTCACGTGGGCGGGGGTCGTTCTCGCATTGGCGGGCTGGACTGCGGCGCAGGCGGCGGGGCTCAGCTTCGGGCCCGCGAGCCCGCTAACGGTCGGCAGCGGGCCGAGCGCGATTGCGTCTGGTGACTTCAACGGCGACGGAGTTCCCGATCTTGCCGTCGCCAACGAGAACGACAACACCGTTTCAATCCTGCTGTCCAACGGCAGCGGTGGGTTCAACGCCGGGCCGGCGATCCCGGTCGGCACGAACCCGGACGCGATCACCGCGGGGTACTTCGACTCGAGTGGGCACGAGGACCTCGCGGTCGCCAACTACGCCGACGACACGGTTTCGATCCTGCTCGGCAACGGAGCTGGGACGTTCACCGAGGCGCCCGGTTCACCGGTCGCGGTCAATGGGCGGCCGACCGCGCTCAGCTACGGCACGTACGTCAACGCGACCACCGCGATCGCCGTGATCGCCGGTGGGACGGTGTCGTTCATCGACGACACAGGCCCCGGGAGCACATACTCCGTCGACTCTGCCGTGGCGCTGCCGAGCGCGGTGCCCCATGCGCAGGCACTGGCGACGGCGTCGTTCGACGGCGCGACGAACCCGGGGCTGGCCGTCCTCGACAGCCAGGACGGCACAGTCTACGTTTTCAACTCGAACGGCACCGCGTTCATAGCGGCGCCTGGCTCGCCGTTCGCCGGCGGGTCGGCGGGAGGCTACGGACTGTCGATCGCGGCCGGCTCGTTCAGCACCGGTGCCCATCCGGGGGTTGCGGTCGGTTTCGACACCGGCGAGGTGTCGGTTCTCCTCGGGGGCAGCACCGGCGCGCTGTCGCTGGCCCCGGGAAGCCCGGTCCAGGCAACGACCGATCAGGCGATCGCGATCGCACCACTGTCGACCGGTAAGTCAGTCGATGGGGTCGCGGTCGCCGGGTACTTCCAGGGCGGCTGCGCCGAGCCGTGCGTCACGCCGACTGACCAGGTCGCCGTCTTGACCAACAACGGCAGCGGCGGGCTGAGCCAGGCCAGCGGGTCGCCGTACGCGCTCTACGGCGTTGCCACCGGGATCGCGTCCGGCCCGTTCATCAGCGGCGCGGCCGCGGACGGCGTAGCCGTGACCGATGCCTACAGCTGCCATGGGAATGCGATCCAGCCGCTGTACGTAGGGCTGTCGACGCCGCCGAGTACCGAATACAGCGGCGACGGCTGCCAGATCCCGATGCCGGTGACGACGACCGATCCGGCTACCGGTGTGAGCCTGGCGGGCGCGACGCTCAATGGCGACATCAACCCCAACCATCAGAAGCTGACCGATTGCCACTTCGAGTACGGCGTCGGGGCCTACGACCACACGATCGCATGCGGCTTCTCCGGCCAGTACGCCGACACCTCGATCCACGCGACGATCACCGGCCTGTCGCCGAAGACGACCTACCAATTCAGGCTCGTCGCCGCGACCGCTGGGGGGAGCACGACCGGCGTCGAGCAGACCTTCAAGACGTGCGATGCGAGCGAGGTCAAGAAGCCGCCGCTTGACGCCACCGGCTGCTTCACCCGGGGTCCGGACGGAACCTGGACGGGCGTCGGCAACGTCCGGATCAACGGCATCGATTTTGACCCCGGGTCCGGCGGCGGCGTCTCGATCGATCCGAGCGTGCCGAGTGTGACGCTGACGGGGAGCGGCTCGGTCGTGCTCGGCGGGGCCGTCACCGTGTGGGGCTGGAGAGGCCGTACGACGCTCAAACTTGGCGGCACGATCCAGCTCACGGGCAACGCGTCGGGCCGCATCTACGGCTTCCCGCTCGCTGGATCGCTGACCGCGAAGCTCAGCGAGGGCACCGACGCCTCGGGCGGCGAGGCGACGATCACCGGGAGCGTGAGCTTGAACGCACTGGGGGACCCCGTGACCGCAGCGCTGTCGGTGACGACCAGCGACGCCGACGGAATCGCCGGGGCGGCGTTCCGGGTGCTGCCTGCAGACGCCAACAACAACTACTCGGAGCGCGACGAGTGCGAGCCCGATCAGCGGCCACCGCTCGGATTCACCTGCGGGAAGATCGAACGGGCGAACGGCACCTCCTACGACGGTCTGCTCGCCAAGGAACCGGGCGTCGTCCGGCTGCTCGGTTTCCTGCCCGTGGAGGGCCTCTCGGGCAGCTTCGACCGCTCCAGCGAGATCTGGTCGCTGACCGCCTCGATCGCGGTCAAAGACGCGCTGCCCGGAGCGGGGTTCATCACCGGCGCGGTGCCGACGTTGACGCTCGGCGCCACGTTCCACGGCAGCACCCTGGTCGGCGGCCAGATCGGCGACAGCGACACCGCGATCAACCTCGGTATTGCCGAACTCAAGGAGTTCAACTTCGACGCTCAGTTCTACCCGCGGATCACGCTCGGCGGCGATGCTTCGCTCGGCGCCGGGCCTGAGCACACGGCGATCCAGATCAGCGCCGGCGCCGAGCTCGAGCAGGGCTCCAAGTCCGGCTGGGACCTGAAGGTGAACGGCACGTTCTCGCTTCAGAACGAGCTGTCGGTCGGCGGCAGCGTCGAGTACGACGGGCGAGACGGCTCGAACTCGATCAACGTCGGTGGCACGTTCGCCAAGAGCTATGGCCCGGTCAGCCTCACTGCGACGCTCGGCGGGGGGATCGGCAATGGGCAGTACCAGCTGACTGCGAGGGGCGACTTGAACGCGTTCGGGCTGGCCGACCTCGGCGCCAACGGCGTCATCTCGAATGCCGGCTTCGGGCTATGCGCCACCGCTCATGCGTTCATCGTCAGCGGCGACATCGGCTTCAAGCACTTCTGGTCGGGCGAGACCGACTTCAACGGCTGCGATTTCAGCGGGCTCTACACGGTCGGCAGCGGTCCGGCGGGCAACGCTACGGTTGCCGCGGCGGCGACCAGGACGGCGCACGTGGTCGTGCTCCACCGTGGCCTGTCAAAGGAGGAGATTGGGATCGTCGGCGTCTCCGCTGCGCCCGACGTGATGCTCCGTGGTCCCGGCGGCGCGCGGCTCCAGACCCCGGCGACCGCCGACCGGTTCCAACGGTTCGGTCGAGCCGGGTACGCGCTTGCCGTAACGAGTTCGAAGACGACCTGGTTCATCCTCCGCGCGCCGGCGGCGGGTCGCTGGACGGTTTCGCCACTGCCGGGCAGCGCAGCGATCGTCCGGGTCGAGCGAGCGGATCCCCTGCGAGCGCTCCGGCTTGCCGCGCGGGTGACCGGGGCGGGCTCGCACCGCGTGCTCCACTGGACCGTCGCGCCGCAGCACGGGGTCACGATTCGCTTCGTCCAGGACGGCGGAGGCGAACCTACCGTCGCGCTTAGCGCCCGTCCGGGGCGCGCGAGGTTCACCGTTATCGGCGGCCGTCCCGGCATCCGGCGGGTCCTCGCTGTCGTGATCGTGGACGGCCTGCCCCGCGCGATCCGGACGATCGCGCGGTTCCGTGTCGCCCGGCCGCCGCTGCCGCGAGTCGTCAAGGCGCGCTACCGGCTCACCGGTCGGAAGCTGACCGTGTCATGGCGGCGGGCTCGCGGCGCGGTTCAGTACGAGCTCGGAGTGCGAGTCGGAACCGGGCTCGAACGGTGGCTGCTCACCGCTGCGGTCTCCCACGCCACCGTGAGCATTCCGGCTGGGGTTAAGCTCAAGCGGGTGACGATCGTCGCAACCGCCGCGAATCGGATCCCCGGGCCGCCCGTGACCGCCAGCTTGTCCCGACGCCGCATGCGGAGATAACGGGGGCTCCTGGCACCGATGTAGGTCGCCCCAGCGCCCAAAGCTGCGTCTGAGCAGGGCATTCATGCCGTGAGGTTGCGGTCCTAAGTCGCGTACGTCTCCCTGTGCTTGTGGCGGAGCGAGGTTGCCTGCGAGAGGTCGTCGCTCGCCGGCATGGATGCCGGCGAAACCCCAGCAGGGATGCCTCCCTGAGGGCTCGGCCCGAAACCGCAGCCATCGCCACCGCTCGTGGCTGGCCGCCCCGGTCTCACCTACATCGATGCCGAGAGAGCCAGATAACGAGCCTCACTCGCCGGTGTCGCCGCGCCGAGCATGATGCGCGCCGTCGCCTGATGGGTGACGGCAACCCCGGGAGCCTCTCAACCACGCCCCGGCAATCGCACGCGAGACCGGTTCGGGTGCTCGCCGGAGAGCGCGATCGTCGTGTTCGGCGCGAAACGGATCCGGTTCACCGGGGTGCATCGGGGCGAGTACCTGAGGGCTTCTGCCGCGAGCTGGCTCAGAACCTCCGGGGTATCAGATGAGCACTGGCCGCGCGGTCACGCGACACGTGACGAGACTCGCGGCAGAAGCCCCCGAGCGCCAACGGCCGTTCTCTTTCACCAGAGGGCAGGTCCGCCCCGGGAGCCAAAGGATGGCGACGACCCTCACGGTGAACGTCCGCGCCCGGCTCCCAGTCCGTCCCATGTATCTCGGAGCCAGGTCAGGCCGGCCCCGCAACGCGCGGATCCGACGGCAACTAGCGCATTTGTCGCAGCGCGTCGCGCAGGGTGCGGGCGAGTAGCTCGGGTTCGGCGACGGCTGGGAAGTGTCCGCCGACCGGGTGCTCGGTCCAGGCCGTGAGGGTGTAGTAGCGCTGCGCGAGCTCACGCGGGGGCTTGGGGAACGGGACGCGCTCGCCACCGAAGATGGTGACCGCAGTCGGGACCGGCGAGGGGTCGTCGGCCGGCAGTGCGGCGTCAGAGCCGTGGCGGTAGGCCCAGTAGGGCAGCAGCGACGTGGTGATCGTGCCGGTAACCCAGTACAGGGTGAGCGTGGCGAGCAGCAGCTCGCGATCGAATGCTGTAATCCCGTCCGGGCGGAGGCTGCTCCAGGCGATGATCTTCTCCCCGACCCAGGCCGCGAGTCCCGCGGGGCTGTCGGACAGAGCGGCACCAATGGTGGCCGGCTTGGTGGCATGCTCGTGGGCATAGCCGCCCTCCTCGGCCGTCCACGCCTCCACCGCGGCGGCGAAGTCGTCCTCGGCCTTGGTCCGCGGTGACCGTGCTGGGGCGAGGCCCGGCGTCGCGAGATGGATCGCGCCAACGGCATCCGGGTGCTCGCGGGCAAGCCAAGCCGTGACCCCGGCCCCGAGATCACTGCCATGCGCCAGGTAGCGCTCGTGGCCCAGCCCTTCGGTCATGAATGCGTGCCATAGGCTTGCCAACTGCCGACCCGTCAGTCCGGCGGGCGGGGGCGCGCCGCTGAATCCGTAGCCAGGCAGCGATGGCACGATCACCGTGAAGGCATCTGTCGGGTCGGCGCCGTGCGCGCCGGGATCACACAGCAGCGGGAGCAGACCGAGGTACTCAAGAAACGAGCCCGGCCAACCATGGCTCAGCAGCAGCGGAACCGGGTTCGGACCGCGAGCTTCGGCATGAACCACGTGCAACGTTTGCCCGTCGACCTCGACGCGCAACTGACGCAGTCCGTCCAGCCGGTGCTGAAAAGCGTCGGCGTCAAAGCCGCGCCAGTCTTCAAGTAGCCCGCGAAGCCAATCGCCGGGGACCCCAAGCTCCCAGCCCGGCCCGAGGTCAGGGGATAGCCGGGTGCGGGCAAGTCGAGCTCGGAGGTCCTCCAACCCGTCGCTCGCGAGGACGACGCGCTCCTCGCTCACTCGCACCTGGCGGCCGCCGGTCACGCTCTGATCCTCCCATGCAAGCGCGCCGTCCCGGATCTGGCTCGCCCCCAGACCCGCTTTCATCTCCCGTGGAGCCGTCCAGCCAAGTTCAGCGCGAACCCGCAGAGCGCGGCCAGCAGGGCGCTCGGGAAGGCTCTCTGCGGCGCTCGCACGTGGCCGCGAGTCTGGGAGAGGACGGCGCGTCGGGTACGGTGGGCGCGTGACGATTTCGGGTCGCGGGTGGGGTACCTGAGCGTGGACTCGCTTGAGTGCGACGTCTTGATCGTTGGCGGTCGAGTCGCAGGGTCAATCCTGGCTACGGTGCTGGGGACTGCGGGGCACGAGGTGGTAGTAGTTGATCGCGCGCGCTTCCCGAGCCCGACTGCCTCGACGCATTTCTTTCGCGGCGCGGACGGTGTGGCCGCTCTTGAGCATGTCGGTGTGCTTGGCGATGTCCTCGCGCTCGGGCCTCCCAGGCTTGCCTGCCAATACGACCACATTCAGGGGCAGGACGCTCCACGGCTGAGCCCGCCGCAAGACCCAGGTGAGGTCGGGTTCTGCCTGTCGGTTCGCCGAGAGCCGCTGGATGACATTCTCGTTCGCCGCGCGGCGCGCGAGCCAACGGTTCGCGTGCTGCAGGGGACGCGACTGACAGAGCTCAAGCGCACCAATGGGCGGGTAACGGGAGCGGTCCTCTCAGCCGATGGAGAAGTGCTTGATGTTCGCTCCAGGTTCACGGTGGGAGCCGACGGTCGTCGCTCCACGGTCGCTGAGCGTGTGCAGCCGGAGCTCGAGTTGAGCGACGCTCCGGCCCGGGCGCTCTTTTACCAGTATGTCCGGGGCTTTCCGTCGCCCGGGTCGGATCCTGGGCCGGAGTTCTCGATCCTTGGTGACGAGATCGCCTACGTGTTCCCGAGCGACGACGGGGTGACGCTCGTCGCCGCGTCGGTCAACTTGGAGACCTTTGAGGCCATCCGGCGCTCCTTGAGCACTTCTTTTGCTGGCGTGATCAGCCGACACGAGGGGATCACCGAGCGATTCAAACAAGCCCGGCCGATCAGCAAGGTTCTCGGATGTGGACCAGAGCCGCATTACGTCAGGCGGCCGTGGGGGAACGGCTGGGCCCTTGTCGGTGATGCATCGATACACCAGGACCCATGGTCGGGGAGGGGCATCGACTTCGCCGGCACACACGCCAGATACCTCGGCGAGGCGCTCACCGACACGCTTTCTGGACGGGTCGATGAATCTGCCGCGCTACAGGCTTATTGGAAACGCCGCGACCAGCACGCCCTAGCCGGCTACCGAGAAACCAACGAACTCGCCAAAGATCTGCGCCAGATTCCCGCCAGCTGAGCCTCACCGCGGCCGACACCCGTTTCCGCGTCAGCCCGAGCACCTGAGCATGGCCGACGCCGGT
>JBOGYE010000120.1:0-9809 GCA_050696635.1 Solirubrobacteraceae bacterium
GTTGACCAACTTGGCGGTGATGGCCAAGACCTGCGTTGGCGGGACCGCTCCACCACGGCGCGAGGACTGGTCGCGTCCGGGACGGATCGAGGACGTACTGCCCCGCGTCCGGCGGTTCGCGATCGACGCGGTGGACGTGCTGTCCCTGGTCGAGTCGACGCGGGCGTTCTGGGAGTACCCGGTGTGCGACCGGGATCCGATCGATCGCTGGAGTGACGGCCGGGTGACCCTGGTGGGCGATGCGGCCCACGCGATGTACCCGGTCGGCTCCAACGGCGCCAGCCAGGCGATCCTCGACGCGGTTGCGCTCGCCGGCGCGCTCACCGGCGTGGCCGGCGACGCAATCCCGGCCGCGCTGAGCCGCTACGACGATCAGCGCCGGCCCCCGACCGCCGAGATCGTGCAAGCAAACCGCCGCGGGGGACCCGAGGGCGTGATCGATGCGGTCCAAGCGCTTGCGCCCGACGGCTTCAGCGACATCGAGACCGTGCTCAGCCACGCCCAGCGCGAGGCGATCGTACGCGGCTACGCGCAGAGGGCCGGCTTCGCGCTAGCGCCGCCCGGCGCCGCTTGCAATCCGACCACAGCCACCTCACCCCCGAACGCAAGGAGAACCGAGATGACCAACGGCCCCGACCTGATCGCCGCCTCCGGATCGATCGACGACCTGAGCTGGAGCATCCTCGGACAGACCTACAGGCCCAAGCTGCACACCGACTGCTGCTTCGCGTGGCACGCGACGCTGCCACCGGACACGTTCGTGCCGCCGCACATCCATCCGACCCAAGACGAGCAGGTGTTGATCCTCGAGGGCGAGTTGACGCTGGCCGACGGCAAGGCCGACCAGATCGCAGGTCCGGGTGACCTGCTGCGGATGCCGGCGGGACGACCGCACGGGCTCTACAACCGCAGCGCCGCCACCGTCACCTGCATGTTCTGGGTCACGCCGACGGCGCGCCTGTACGACCTGTTCATCGCGATCGACGCGCTCGGCTCGCAGCAGACCCCGGAGACGGTCGTGGCGCTCGCCGCCGAGCACGAGGTCGAATTTCTGCCCCCGCCTGCCGAGGGCTGAAGGCGGCCCCGGCTACCACGCGGTAGCGATCACCCGCTCTGCACCGGTGCTGCGCCATCCACTCAGGCCGGTTCCGCCTGACCGCCGCGTCCGTCGCGCGGCGCAACTCGCCGCCGGCCTGACGCTGTACGGGGTCACCGCCTCGATGCTGGTGCTGGCGGGTCTTGGGCTGGACCCGTGGGACGTGCTGCACCAGGGTCTCGCGCGGACGTTTGGCCTGCGGATCGGCACTTGGGCTGTGATCGTGTCCGGCGCGGTGCTCCTGTGCTGGTGGCCGTTGCGTCAGCGCCCCGGACTGGGCACGGTCTGCAACGCTGCGCTGGTGGGGACGGTGATGGACGTGGTGCTGTCGCTCGCGCATCCGCCGCACGCCCTGTGGATCCGGCTCCTGTTGCTCGTGGGTGGCGTGGTCGGCAACGGGCTGGCGACCGGCTTCTACATCGGCGCCGGGCTCGGGCCCGGACCGCGTGACGGGCTCAGCGTCGGGATCGCGGGGCGCGGCCACTCGATGCGCCTGGTGCGCACGTCCGTCGAGGGGACCGTGCTCGTCTCTGGTTTCCTGCTGGGCGGCACCGTTGGGATCGGGACGGTGTTGTATGCGCTGGCGATCGGCCCGCTCACGCATGTCACGATTCCAGCGCTGGCGATCGAGCGCCGACGGCGCGCGCCGTAGCCGGCGAGCGCGCGCGACAGGCCGCGACCGGCCTCGCGCTCGGGGTCGCTCAGAAGATGCTGTTGATCAGGTCCTCGCCCAGTCCGATCCCGGCGCCCATCTCCATCGCCTGACCGAAGCCTCCGCCCAGCAGCCCGCCGAACATGCCGCCGCGACGGCCGCCGCCGAAGAAGCCGCCCCCCATCTGGGGCTGCATCTGCTGCACCTGCTGCTGGACCTGTTGGTGGCTGGCGTCGGCCCAGCCGTGAATCGTCTGCAGCAGGCCGTTGACCTGGATCTGCTCATCCTTGACGTCAAGGGCGACCTGTTTGAGGTCAAGCAGCCACTCCTTCGCGTTCTGGTCGCCCGCCTGCGCCGCGGTCTGAAGCTTCTCGGCCAACGCCTGGACCGACTTCGCGACGTCCTGAAACTCGGCCTGCACCTGCCCGTATGCCTGATCGATGCTCGATGTGTCCATCCGCGCATGCTCGCAGGTCGTGACGTGGCACGGTAGGTTCCTGATCCGATGGTGGCGCTATGAGTGGCGGCACGGATCGGCGACCGGCGTGGTGGGCGAGCCTGGCGGCTGCGCTCGTGGCGCTGATCGGGCTGGTGGTGCTCGCCGGTTGGGTGATCGGGATCGGGCGGCTGGAGAGTTTCACGCCGGCGCTCGGTAAAACGACCAGCGACACCGCGGTTGGGCTGCTGCTGCTCGGGGTCGCGGGGGTCCTGCATAGCACCGGCACGCGACGCCGCCGGACGGCGGTGGGCGGGATCGGAGCCCTGGTGGCGGCGATCGGAGCTCTGGCGCTGATCGAGTACGCGACCGGCGCTCGGCTGGGGATCGACCGGCTGCTGCCGCACGGCGTGGCCGGAGCCGGCGCCCCTGCTGACGCGGGTCGGATGACGGTCGAAGCGGCGGTTGGGCTGACGTTCGCCGGTGCCGCCTTGGCCGCCTGGTCGCTGCGCCCGAGCCGATCCGGGCTGGTCGAACTGGGCGCGCTGGTGCTGGGAGTGATCGCGCTGCTGGCCCTGACGCGGTTGGCGCTCGGACGGCCTGGCACCTCCCGCGGGCGCCTGAGCGAAGACCTGGAGCCGCCCTCGATCCAGACGGCGATTGCGTTTGCGCTGCTGGCCTGCTCGATGCTGCTGATAGACCCTCGCGAGCGCCTGATCGGTCTGTCTCGACGGCGGGGCGCGGGCGGGGTTCTGCTGCGCCGGCTGGTGCTCGCAGTGATCGTGCTTCCGGCGCTGCTCGCATGGGCTGAGCTGGAGGGCCAGCGCCAGGGCGCCTTCGAGGACGTCGCCGGGCTGGCTCTCTACGCGACTGCGCTGACCGTGGTGTTCGGCTGGCTGGTCTGGCAGTCAGCGCGGACGCTTGACCGCTACGAGCAGAATCTGCGGCTGGCCGAGCGGCGCTGGAGCGCGATCTTCGAAGCCGACCGCAGCGGCGTTGCGATTCGCGGGATCGACGCCCAGTTGCTCGACTGCAATATGCGCTTCGCAGACATCTTCGGTCTCGAGCGAGAGCAGATGATCGGCACCTATCCGGCCGACATCATGACTCCGCAGGACGCCGAGCTGGCGATGGCGAGCTATCCGGACGCGTGGGGGACCGGGGGCAGCGGGCTCGAGGTAGAGCGGGCCGTGACGCGCCGCGACGGACGCAAGCTGCGCCTCCGAGTCAATGTGTTCACCGTCTCCAGCGAGGATGGCGAGCCGCTGTATCAAGTGGTCCTGACCGACGACCTGACCGAGCGCCGGCGCCTGGAGGAGGAGCTTGCCCACACGCGCCGGATCGAATCGATCGGCCGCCTGGCCGGCGGGGTCGCCCACGAGCTGAACAACAAGCTGGCCGTGATCCTCGGTTTCACCGACCTCGTTGCGGACGAGCTCGGGCCTGGGCATCCGCAGCAGTCGTCGCTGGACGAGGTCCGTGCCGCCGCCGAGCACTCGGCCGCGCTGACCCATGACCTGCTGTCGCTAGGTCGCCGGCAGGCCGTCGAGCGCCGACCGTTGAACGTCTCCGAGGTGTTGGCGTCGATCGCTCGGATCCTGCGTCCGGCGCTCGGCGAGCAGGTCTCACTCGAGGTCCAAGACGGCTCCGGCGGCGCGCTCGTGCTCGCCGATCGGACGCAGCTCGAGCAGGTGCTCGTCAACCTGGCGCTGAACGCCCGCGACGCGATGCCGGACGGGGGCCAGCTGACGATCCGGACCGCCGTCCTGGCACCCGAATCGGCGGCCGACCGCCGGCGACGGGTTCAGATCGCGGTCTCCGACACCGGTATTGGGATGGACAAAGCGGTCCGCGAGCGGATCTTCGAGCCCTTCTTCACCACCAAGGAGTTCGGCAGTGGCGCCGGTCTCGGGCTCGCCACGGCGCTCGGGATCGTCGTCCAGGGCGGAGGACGCATCGATGTCGAATCCGCCCCCGGCGCAGGCACGACGGTGCTGGTCGAGCTGCCCGAGGTGTTGCCCGCGGAAGCGGTTGCTGGCGGCCGTGACGACACGCCGGACGGCAAGCTCGCGCTGCGCGTGCTGCTGGTGGAGGACGAGGAACAGGTCCGCAGGCTGGTCGGCTTACTGCTGCACGACGCCGGGTATCGGGTGCTCAGCGTCTCGGGCGGCAACGAGGCGCTGCAGGTGCTGCACGAGGGCGCCACGGAGATCGACGTGCTGCTGACCGACATGGTCCTGACCGACATCCACGGCGGCGAGCTGGCGCAGCGGGCGCGCGAGCTGCGGCCCGGGCTGCCGATCGTCTACATGTCCGGATACGAGCACGAACCCGATGCGGTGCCGTCCGCGGACGGGATCCTGTCCAAGCCGTTCACCGAGCAGCAGCTCGCCGCAGCGTTGCACGACGCACTCAAGCCGTGACTCGGTGTGGATCAGCGCATCTTGACCGCGTAGATGTTCGCCGGCTCGATCGTAACCGCGACGCGCTCCTCCCCGGGACCGTCGTGGACGGACAGGTCGGCGCCGTACTTGGCGCCGAGCCGGCCCGCAAGCCGGCCATGGTCATCGGGCTCGATCCGCGCCGCGCCCCGAATCTCGAGGTAGCGGTAGGGGTTGGCGACGTCGAGGATCAGCAGGCTGCACTGAGGACGACGCCGTAGGTTGCGCGTCTTGAGCCGGGTGCTGTTCAGCGACAGCTTCAGCTCGCTGTCCTCGTGCAGGAACCAGATCTCGGTCAGCTGGGGCAGGCCGTCGCCGCCGATCGTCGCCAGCGTGGCGAACTCGGCGTCGAGCAGATCGCGGTGGGAGTCGGGGATCTCATTCATCGCGTCATTGTCGCCTGATCGTCGCTTCCGAACAGATACTTTGTCGCGGTGGTCGAATTGCCCCAGCCGCCGATCCCGGCGCTACAGCTGATCGCGCGCGTGCGGGTCACGCTCGGCGAGCCGCTCGAGCTCGGCCGCACGCTGGGGCCGACGCAGCCCCGGCGCCGGATCATTCCGATCTCGGGGGGCGAGCTGTCGGGGCCGTTGCTGTCAGGTCGCGTGCTCCCCGGCGGCGCCGACTGGCAGCTCGTGTACGACGATGGCATGGCCGTGATCGACACGCGCTACACGCTGCAGGCCGACGATGGCGCATTGATCTCGATTGCGACCAGCGGCGTGCGTGACGGACCGCCCGAGGTACTGGCTCGCCTGGCCCGGGGCGAGCCGGTCGATCCCGCCAAATACTGCTTTCGCGTCACCATCCGCTATGAGACCTCGGCACCCGCGCACGCGTGGCTGAACCGTGTCGTCGCCGTTGCCGGCGCCGTGCGACTCGCCGACGAGGTCGTGTACGACGCCTACGCGCTGCGCTGACGCTCCTGCGGCGCCCCTCGCGCGTCAGCCATGGGCCTGGGTCCGCGTGTCCTCATCTGGTCGCAGGCCGGCGTGAACGGCCAGCCCGTTGGCAGCGTCGACGATCTCGTCCAGCTCGCGCACCAGCGCCGAGTCCGGGTCGCTGACCGCCCGCGCCAGGGCGCGGTGCGCGGCGCGCGTGTCGGGCAACTCGCCGCGGCGCCGGACCGGCGCATGTCCGCTCTCGCGCAGCGCCCGCTCGACCAGCGCCAGCAGCCGGTCCAGCCGCTCCTGCAGGGTCGCCAGTGCAGGCTGGGATTGGAATCCGCCGGCCTCGCCGGCATCCAGCCGCAGCGCGTGGGCGGCGAACACCAGCCTGCGCGACGCCGCCAGGGCACCCCGGCTGCGGTCGGTGTCGATCCGCCGCGTGCGTGGCTCCGACAGCGACCTGGCGACTGTCTCCTCGGCGCGGGTGCGCGCGAGCCTGCACGCGCGAGCCTGGGCTCGTGCCCGCTCGTCCGGCGCCTTGCCCGCCGCGACCGCCGCTAGGACGGTGTTGATGTATGCGCGCTGCGTCCCGACCAGGTCGGCGAGCGACTGCCACGCCGTGCCGCGGGCCCATGTCGGCCATAACCCGAACGCCAGCAGGCCGAGCGCGCCGCCGATCAGCGTGTCGAGCAGCCGGGCGCCCGCGAGTGAGGCGGTGACCGGCACGATCGTGTCGATCAGCAGCACGACCAGCGCCGTGATGAACGCGAAGCCCGCGGCGAAGCTCGCCGGCATCATCGCGTAGCCGGCCCACGCGAGCAGTCCGGCCAGCGCCACGGTGGCGACGCCCGCTGGGTGCAGGAACGCGGTGACTGCGCCCACCAACCCGACCCCGGCGACCGTGCCCAGTGCCCGTTCGGTGCCGCGCGTGAAGGTGGCGCCGAACTCGGGCCGCAGCACGGTCGCGGCCGCGACCGCCACCCAATAGCCGCGCTCCAGCGGGAGCACTCGTGCGATCACCACCGCGATCGGCACCACGATCGCCAATCGCAGCGCATGGCGCCCCGCGGGCGAATTTGTGGAGAGGTTGGCCCGCAGTTGCTCGAGTACCGCGTCGAGGCGTCGCTCGCGCGGCTCGCCGATCGCGCGCCGCGGACGGCGATTGCGCAGCCCGCCGCCTCTGCCCGCGGCCGGTGCCAGGGTGGCGGCGGCCCGCACCTGTCCGGCGACCGCGGCCAGTCGCCGTTCGAGCGCGGGCGCGAGGGGAGCCGCGTCAAGTCGCGCGTCCAGTTCCACCACCGCGGCCGCGAGCCGCTGGGCCGCGGTCGGCTCGCCGAGGATCGCGCCGGCCGCGTCGTGCAGCGCCGTGGCGACCAGCGCGACCGCCTGCCGCGCGCTGTTGGATTCGCCGTCGCCGTCGCCGTCGCCTCCGCCGTCGCCGTCGCCTCCGCCGTCGCCTCCGCCTCCGGCTCGATCGCGCTGCGCGATCAGCAGCCGGATCGCGGCCAGCTGGACGCGCAGGCGAAGCCCCTCCGCGATCAAGCTGCGCAGGTTCAGCAGTGCCGGGTCGCCGAGCAGGCTCGGTCCCGACGTGCTCGCCTGGGCCTCGTCGAGCGCGGCGCCCGCCGGCAGGGTCGAGGCCGGACCCGTCGCCGACGCCAGCTCGGCCAGCGCCCGGTAGCCGTTCGCGGTCGCCTCGCGCTGGGCCCTCAGCGGCGTCGGCCAGCGCACGACGCTCAGCAACGCAACCTGTCCGAGCCCGCCCGCCAGCACCAGCGCCGCCAGTCCGAGAGCCTGTGGTGCGGGCTGGCTGAAGCGTCCGAACACCACGACCGCGACGATCGCCTGCGTGCCCACCACCCCACCACGCCCGCCGACGCCCACCAGCAGCCCGCCGGCCGCCGACCAAGCGCACAGCACGACTATGTGCAGCCACGTCACCGAGCCGGTCACGCAGCCGACGAACGTCGACAGCGCCATCACGACCGCGTCGACGGTCATCACGGTCAACGGCGGCCGCCCTCCGGTCGAGCGCCACGCCATCCCGACGAGCATCGCGCCGGCGCCGATCGTCACCGCGCCGACCCGCTGATGCAGCGCCAGTCCGCCCCCGAGGGCCACCACCACCGCGAGCGCAGCCAGCGCCCCGGCCGGTGCCGACACCATCGTGCGGTCGAACCGGGCTGCCGCCCGCACGGCGTCGCCGAGCGCCTCTGCGCCCGAGCCCGGTTGCGAACGCCGCCACCTGCCTGTTGGGGACATCAGGCGACACTTGGGGACATCAGGCGACACTATGGGCCTGGCGTCGGCTGTTCGCTTGAATCGGACGGATGACCGTCGCCTCGCGCGAGCCGATCACCGCCGTCGTGTTCGACATCGGCGGCGTGCTGCTCGACTGGGATCCGAGCCACCTGTATCGCAAGCTGTTCGACGACGAGCGCGAAATGCGGCGCTTCCTGGACGAGGTCTGCACGCTGGACTGGCACGCGGCGCATGATCGCGGCACCCCATTGGCGGTCTCGTGCGCGACGCTCGCCGCACGCCACCCGCAGCATGCCGACCTGATCTGGGCCTGGGCGCGGCGCAGCGAGGAGATGGTAGCGGGGCCGATCGCAGGCAGCGTCGAGATCCTGCGCGACCTACGCCAACGTGGCGTTCGCTGCTTTGCGCTCACGAACATGGAGGCCGAGACCTACCCGCTGCGGCTCGCCCGCTACGAGTTCCTGCGCTGGTTCGACGGCACGGTGGTGTCATCGGCCGAGGGGGTCGCCAAGCCCGCGCGCGAGATCTTCGAGCGTCTGCTGGATCGCTTCGAGCTCGAGCCGGCGAGCACCCTGATGATCGACGACGCCGAGCGCAACCTGGCGACCGCCCGCGAGCTGGGAATGCAGACGGCGCTGTTCAGCTCGCCGGAAGCGCTGCGCTCGCGACTCGAGGCCGCCGGCCTGCTGGCGCCCAAGAGCTGATGCCTACGCCGCTGCGCGAACAGACTCGCTCCCGGCCACAGCCGCGGTCTTGCCGCCGCAACCTGTCGATCTGAAGCGCGCAGTCGCATCGCAGCACGCGCGCGCTCCAGATTGACAGCGGGCTGTCGATCCCGCGGCCCGCGCCCGTCCGAGCCGCGTTGTGCGCTCCAGATTGACAGGTAGGAGGCGCGCCCCGCGGCCCGTCGCTGCCGCCAGGAGGCGACCTACAATCCAACCCCCGGCCCCCATGGTCTAGCGGTCAGGACGCCTGCCTTTCACGCAGGAGATCGCCGGTTCGAATCCGGCTGGGGGTACTGGTAAATATGCTGCAATACGGTTGGTTTGGTTGCGCATGATTGGACGTCTTAGGTAGACGCGCGCCTTGTGGGTACCGGCCGTGGGTACCAAACGTAGCTCGTCCGCGCCCTGGCGTGCGCGTATGGGAGGTTCTCCTCCTGAGGGTCGCAGCCGCGTGAGCGGCCCGTCAGGCCAGCCGGTCCGTTTGCCCGACGCGAGAGGTCGTACTTCGGACGTGTCGGCAGCGTTGCGTATGACGCTCTCGAGGACAGGGTGCAGTGTCATCTGTGCGGTGGATGGTTTCGCCAAGTTGGGGGCAGCCACCTGATCCGAAAGCATGGCTGGACGATGGAGGAGTACCGGGTGGCGTTCCGACTACCCGCGCGGGTCGCTACATGTTCTGCTGGGGTAAGCGCGATCCGTCGTCGGGCGATCCTTCCGCGGATAGCCGGTGGTGGTGATTTGGCCGCTTCTGCTGGTCGGTTTGCCCGCGATCGCGAATCGGCGCGGGCTGCGGGGCCGGTTGGGGCGCGGGCGCGGATCACGGACCGGGTCCTGCTGGTTGAGCGCCGGCCGGATTTACTTGCCGACTGGCACTCGATGCTCAACGCCGGGGTCGACCCGACGAGGGTCGCAGCGTGGTCGCGGGAGCGCGCGTGGTGGCGGTGCTCGACGTGCGGCTTCGAATGGCAGGCCGCCGTGGACCAGCGCGTAAGGGGTCGTAGCCGGTGTCCGCGCTGCTTGAGCGCTCAACGCCGCCAGCAACTTCGTGCGGCCAACACACGCCGGCTTGAAGTGGCCCCACCTCGCGTCGGTGGTTGTTGGTGTGGATGTTGCCTGATTGGGCGGTTGGAGGGGGTTGCCGCGACCGTCGTCACGGGCCCGAGCGCGTAGCGCGAGGGGCTGTGGCGGTGTGCTGGGCATGACGTTTGAGATCGGAGGTGGAAGTCCTGACCCGGGGCCCTGACAGGGGGAACCCGACATCGACGAGGCAAGGGCGCGGCCCGGAGTTCACCGGGCGGTCCCCAGTGCGG
>JBOGYE010000121.1:0-3324 GCA_050696635.1 Solirubrobacteraceae bacterium
TCGCCGGGTCGCAGCGATAATCGACCGGCTGCCGATCATCCAGCCGGCGCCTACTCGTGCCCCGAGTGGTCGCCCAGTTCGCCGATGGCGACGCTGACGGTTCGTCATAAGACCCGCGGCCCAGCACTCGCGAGCGCCTCCCAGCTCGCGGCGGCGACCGAGCCGACCACCCCATGCGACCCTATGTCGCTGACGATCCGCCGACGGCGCCGGACGCCGCTGCTCGGCGGCGCCGGCGTCGTGCACGCCGTGCAGGCGATGCTCGGGATCAGGCTCCAGCGCGCGGGGTAGCCGCCCGGGCGCCCAGGACCGCGAGGCCCGGGACCCCGTGCGACGGAACAACCGTGGGCGGCGCGCCGCGGCCGAGAATCCCTCTCGGCCAACGGCGAGCAGGCGCCCGACGCCGCGTCAGGCGGGCTTGTTGTGCTCCAGGCGCACGAGCGCGCTGTGCGGCGGCTTGGCGAAGTGGTAGAAGGCGCCCGGGCCCTTGCCCTTTTGGCCGAAGCCGACGCCGGCTTTCTCCAACGATTTCACGATCCCGCCGATCGAGTGGATCGCATAGGACTCGAACGCCAGGTTGTTGGGCAGCTTGCCCTGCGCGAAGCGCGCCAGCGTGCGGTGCTCGGACTCGACGCCGAGAATCTCACCGGCATAACGCGCGAGCGAGTTCTTGCCGGCCTTGGCGAACGCGGTGACCGCGATCAGGTACGCGTTGACGAACGCCGTCTCGGCGTACTCGAGCGTCGCGAACGCGTCCTTGCTCGAGGCGAAGAACTTGTTCGGCGCCCAGAACTTGGTCGTCAGGGGCTTGGCCCCGAGACTGCGCAGCACGTTGTAATGGTCCAGCTCGGCCGCGTTGGCGGCCTTCAGCACCGGCACCAGCGAACTCGGGATTCCGATCTTGTGGGCGTTCTCCACCAGCCCGGTCAGGTAGGTGATGGCCAGCGCCTCGGCCGTGACCGCAGCGTTCACGATCTCGTCGATCGCGCTGCTGGAGCCGGCCGCGAACGCCGACGAAATCGGGCCGAACGCGCCGATCGCGCCGATCGCGGCGGTTCCCACCGCGGCCTTCCCGAGCAGTCCACGCCTGGTGACCTCAGGCATGCTGGTATCGGCAAGCACGTTGTCGAGCCGCTGTACGTCCTCGGCCGCAAACGCGGATTCATCGATCATCGATTGCTCCCATTCTCTGCCATCGCAGGCGTTGTGTTTGGAGATAGGTCGGTCCTGGACCGTCTACGGACGCTACCCCCGATCGGATCACTTGAAGCCCGGCGAGGACGGTTCAGGGCAGCAGGCTGCCGCCCGGCGCGAGCACCCACAGCTTCGGCGCCAGCGCGCCCAGCAGCTCGGCGTCCAGGTCGGCGACGCGCCCCGCGCCGGCACGCTCGAGCTCGAGTGCCAGCTCCCGCCAGGCGCGAGCCACGGGCGCGACGCGCGCGGTCGGACCCCAGCCGGTGACGGCGCGCAGCTCGTCGGCGCGCGCGCGCACGTCCTCAAGCGTCAGCTCGCCGAACGGCCGGTTGGCGCCGCGGACGAACACCGGCGCGTCGAGCGTCGGATCGCTCACGTGCGCCCCTCGATGGCGAGCCTCCGAGCGGCGACGACCGCCTGGCCGTAAGAGATGCCGCCGTCGTTGGCGGGCAACAGCGACGGGGTCAGAACCCGCAGCCCGCGCGCCATCAGGCCGGCGCCGACCGCCTCCAGCAGGCGACGGTTCTGGAACACGCCGCCGGACAGGACGGCCAGATCGGTGCGATGACGGGCCGCCGCCTGTGCGCACGCCTCGACGACCGCGGCGGCCAGACCCGCGTGGAAGCGCGTTGCGATCGCGCCCGCCGGTACCCCCGAGCGGGCATCGCGCGCGACGGCCAGCAGCGCTTGGCGAGGATCGATCACCAGCGGCTCGGCCTGGCTGCCGGCGCCGCGCACAGGCAGCTCGTAGGCGCCGCGCTCGCGCGCGTCGCAGGCACCCTCCAGCTCGATCGCGGCCTGCCCCTCGTAGCTGACCGCAGCGCGGATCCCGCACAGCGCCGCGACCGCGTCCAGCAGCCGCCCGGCGCTGGTCGTGACCGGCGACGCCAGCCCCGTCCGCGCCAGGCGCGCCACCTGCTGCCAGCGGGCCGGGTCAACGACGCCCCGCAGCCGCTCGGGCAGCGGCGGTCCAGCAGCCGCGTTCTCACTGTCGCCGCATGCGACCAACCACGCGCACGCCATCCGCCACGGCTCGCGGATCGCTCGCTCGCCGCCCGGCAGCCGCGCCGGCGCGAGCATCCCGGCGCGCACGAACGACGCGGTGTCTCCCACCAGGATCTCGCCACCCCAAATCGTGCCGTCGGTTCCGTAACCGGTGCCGTCCAAGATCGCGCCGACCGCCGGCCCACGCTCGCCGTGCTCGGCCAGGCACGCGGCCAAATGCGCGTGGTGGTGCTGGACGCCGATGGTCTGCACCCCCTCGCGCGCGACCGCATATCTGGTCGACAGGTAATCAGGGTGCAGATCGTGGGCGACCAGCAGCGGCGAGACCTCAAACAGGCGCTCGAAGTGCGCCACGCCGTCGCTGAACGAGCGCAGAGTCTCGTAGTTGGCGAGGTCGCCGATGTGGTGTGAGACCCACGCGCGCGAACCCTTGGCCACACAGAAGGTCGACTTCAACTCGGCGCCGCAGGCCAGCAGCCCCACCGGCACGCCCCCGGGGAGCTGTAGGCTCGCGGGCACCCAGCCGCGAGACCGGCGCACGAACGCGGGACGACCGGCGACGACGCGCAGCACCGAGTCATCGGTGCGAGTCTCGATCGGGCGGTCGTGGGTCAGGATCAGGTCGGCGATCGGCGCCAGGCGCCCCATCGCATCGCCGTCCTCGAACGCGATCGGCTCGTCGGACACGTTGCCGCTGGTCATCACCAGCGGCGTGCCGACGTCGGCCAGCAGCAGGTGATGAAGCGGCGAGTAGGGCAGCATCACCCCTAGCTCGGGCGCGAGCGGCGCAACCGATGGGGCGATCGGCGCGCCTGAGCGGCGCGGCGCCAGCACGATCGGGCGCTGGGGCGAGCTCAGCAGCGCACGTTCGGACTCGCCGAGCGCCACCAGCCGGTCCGCCTCGTCCAACGAGGCGACCATCAGGGCGAACGGCCGCTGCTCGCGGCGCTTGCGCGCACGCAGCCGTGCGACCGTGGGCTCGTCGTCGGCGCGGCAGGCGAGGTGGTAGCCGCCGAGCCCTTTGACGGCGACGATCGCGCCGGCGCGCAGCGCGGCGGCAGCAGCCGTGATCGGGTCGGCGCCAGCCTGCGGATCGGCGGCGCCCGCCGCGACCGTATCGGCGCC
>JBOGYE010000122.1:0-24620 GCA_050696635.1 Solirubrobacteraceae bacterium
CCCCCACGGGCAGCGACCTCGAAGGCGGCGCGTGGCTCGACTACGAGTCGCTGGTTGCCGCCGCGCGCCCCGTCGTCTGGCCGGCGATCGGCGAGCGGCGAGCGGCGGCGATCTGCCACACCTCGGGGACCACCGGATCCCCCAAGGGCGTGGTCTACTCGCACCGAGCGCTCGTCCTGCACTCGATGGTGGCTGCGATGCCGGACGTGCATGGCATCGGCGCGCGTGACGTGATCCTGCCGGCGGTGCCGATGTTTCACGCCAACGCCTGGGGTCTTCCATACACAGCGGCGCTGGCCGGGGCCGGGCTCGTGCTGCCGGGGCCCAGGCTCGACCCGCACAGCATTCTAGATCTGCTGGAGAGCGAGCGCGTGACCTTCGCGGCCGGCGTGCCGACGGTCTGGATGTCCGTCCTGGACGCGCTGGACGCCGAGCCTGACCGGTGGGACCTGGGCGCGCTGCGGAGGGTTAGCCTCGGCGGCTCCGCGGTGCCGGTCAGCCTGCTCGAGGGGTTCGATCGCCATCGCATAACGCTCGTACAGGGGTGGGGGATGACAGAGACCTCGCCGGTCGGCAGCATGTGCTTGCTGCCCCGCGAGCTCGAGGCCGCTCCGGCCGCGGAGCAGTACGACTACCGCTCCCGGCAGGGCGCGCCGATCCCGTTCGTGGAGGTGAGGGCCCGGGACGAGAACGGCCAACTGGTGCCGTGGGACGATCTGGCGATGGGAGAGCTGGAGGTTCGCGGTCCGTGGGTCGCAGCGGGCTACCACGGCGGGGTAGACGCCGACCGGTTCACCGACGACGGCTGGCTGCGCACGGGCGACATCGTTCGGATCGATCGCCGCGGCTGCATCCAGATCCGCGACCGCGCCAAGGACCTGGTCAAGTCCGGCGGCGAGTGGATCTCGTCGGTCGAGCTCGAGAACCAGCTGATGAACCACCACGCGGTTGCCGAGGCGGCCGTGATCGCGATCCCCGACGCGCGCTGGGGCGAGCGTCCGCTCGCCGCGGTCGTGCTGCGCGACGGCATGCAGGCAAGCCCCGACCAGCTGCGCGAGCATCTCGGGAGCCGGTTCGCCAAGTGGCAGCTTCCTGAGCGGATCGAGTTCGTCGCCGCGATCCCGCGGACGGCGACGGGTAAGTTCGAGAAGACCGAGCTGCGCCGGCAGTACGCCTGACCGAGCGTGGCGCCGCTATCGCGCGTTCCCGAGTTCGAGCGGCACCCGCTCCTCGGGGAACACTGCCGCGAGTTCGAGCCGTCCGCCGAGCGCTTCGACGTACCCGCGCAGCGTGGACAGATACAACTCGGTGCGACGCTCAAGCTGCGAAACGTTCCCCTGTGAGATGCCGAGTGCGCCTGCGAGTTGCACCTGGGTCACGTTGCGGTGCTTCCGGAGTTCGGCGAGGTCGAGCGCGTCCTCCATCGCCTGCTTGATGGCGGCAACGTCCTCGTCCCAGCCGGGGTTCTCCTGGCGTGCGCGGTCCTCAAGTTCGCTGAATGGCTTGGTCTTAGGCATCTGGGAGTGCTCCTTCGTCCCGCAGTTCTTGCAGGTGTTCGTCGTAGAGGTCGTCGGCCAGCGGGACCGTCCGGTCGTAGAACTCCTGCCACCGGCCGCGCTTGTCGCCAGCGATGAGCAGGATGGCCGCGCGGCGGGGGTCGAAGATGAACAAGACGCGGGTAGTTCCGATGCGGAGTTCCTTCATATTGGGGTGGCGACTGCCGGTCACCGTGTCAACGGCGGGTCGTCCGAGTCCAGGGCCGCGCTCGGCGAGCAGTCGGACGGAGGCGGCTACCGACATCTGCTGGTCGGCCGAGAGACCGTCCCACCACTCTCCGAACTGGACCGTGTATTCGACTTCCCACACACGAGAAGTATACGCTCTAGCAAATATCCCGTCAAGCTGATATTGGCGGCTAGGAACTCCTCGTGGGCGCGACCTCGGCGGGGATGAGGGTCTCGATCAGGTGGGGGCCGGGCTCCGCGATCGCACGCTCCAGGACGTCCGTGAGCTGCTCGGCGTCCCTCACGCGGCGCGCAGGGACGCCGAGCCCATTCGCGAGCGCCACGAAGTCGACGTCCGGGTCGCCCAGGTGCAGCTGCGCGTCGGCGCGGGGACCCGCGGAATGCGCGCCGATGCGCTCGAGCTCGACGTTCAGGATCCCGTATGAACGGTTGTTGAAGATCACGGCCGTGACGTCGAGTCCTTCGCGCGCCATCGTCCACAGCGACTGGATCGTGTACAGGGCCGAGCCGTCGGCCTCGAGGGCGATCACCGGGCGATCGGGGCAGGCGATCGCCGCTCCGACCGCCACCGGCAGGCCCTGGCCGATCGCGCCCCCGGTCAGGGTCAGCCAGTCGTGGGGCGGAGCCCCCACGGTGCTGGCCGGCAGCGTCATTCCTGACGTGATCGCCTCGTCGGAGACGATCGCGCCCTCGGGCAGCACGGCGCCGACCGCCTGGCAGACCTTGTCCGCCGTCAGCGGGCCGGTGGGCGCTGGCGGGCTGGACCGCTGCTGCAGCGCGGGACTGGCATCTGCGGCACCGAGTGCCTCCGCCAGCGCCTCGAGGCATAGCTCTACGTCGAGCTCCGGCGCCGCTAGCTCGTGCAGCGAGCAGCCGGCCCCTGTCAGCACCGACTCCCTGCCCTGGTAGCCGAAGAACGAGACGGGCGCGCTCGCGCCGGCCAGAACCAGGTGCTCGACGCCGGCGAGCTGAGCGCTGGCGAGCTCGGGCCAGTAGGCGAGCCGCTCGACGGCAGGAAGGCCGGCGCCGCGTTCCACGCGGGCCGGAAGCACCTCCGCGAACAGCCGTGTCCCGGTCGCGGCGGCGATCCGCGCGGCCGCGATCAGCCCGCGCCGACGCAGCGCCCTGCCACCGAGCAGGATGCCCGTCCGGCGACCGCCATGGATCGTGCTCGCGACGGTCTCGACCAGCTCGGCGGACACGGTCGCCCGAACGGCCGGCTGGGCTGGCGGCGCGGGCGTCGGGGGCGTCGCGCTGTCTCCCCAGGCCACGTCGGCGGGGACGATCAGGGTCGCCACCTGACCCGGAGGCCCGATGCTGGCGGCGATCGCCTCGGCTGCGTCGCGGCCGAGCTCCTTCGTCGTGCGCGAGGTTCGCACCCACGCCGAGGCGTTGCGCGCGACCGTCTCGATGTCGGACTGCAGCGGGGCGTCGTACTTCACATGCCAGGTCGCGTGGTCTCCGACGATGTTGACCAGCGGGACCCTCGCGCGGCGGGCGTTGTGGAGGTTGGCGAGACCGTTGCCGAGCCCCGGCCCCAGATGCAGCAGGGTGGCCGCGGGCGCTCCGGTCATCCGTGCGTAGCCGTCGGCAGCGCCCGTCGCGACGCCCTCGAACAGCGCCAGGACCGTGCGCATCTCCGGGATGCAGTCCAGCGCGGCCACGAAGTGGATCTCCGTCGTGCCCGGGTTCGTGAAGCACGTCGTGACGCCGGCGGCGACGAGCGTGCGGATCAGTGCCTGTGCGCCGTTGGGCATCGCCGTCGCCCGCAGAGCCAGTGCGGGGCTATTCCTGGTCTAGCATGCGCACAACGCGCGCCGGGTTTCCGACGACGACCGCGCCGGCCGGGACGTCGCGCGTCACCACCGCACCGGCGCCGACCATCGCGCCCGCGCCGATCCGGACGCCGGGCAGGATGACCGCTCCCGCGCCGATGCTCGCGCCGGCCTCGATCTCAATCCGCTGGCAGTCGAACGGCTGGCGGCTGCGCGGGAAACGGTCGTTGGTGAACACCGCCAGAGGCCCGATGAACACATCATCGGCGACCGTCATGCCGTCGACGACCGAAACCCCCGCCTTGATCGTCACCCGGTCCCCGATCACGACGTCCACGTCGATGTAGGTGTGGTCGCAGATGTTGCAGCCGGCCCCGATCACCGCGCCGGGCATCACGTGCGCGAACGCCCACACGCGCGTACCGGGCCCGATGCGCTCTGACTCCACCAGGGCATGGGAATGGATGAACGGCGGCTGGGGCATGACGCGGACCGGCGGACTGTAGAGGACGTCACGGCCGCTGCGAAACGCGATTCCGAGCAGTGCCCACGTTTGCGGGCGTGAGCACTGCTCGTGCCCCATCGATCGCTCCCCCAGAGGGCGGGCGCACCCGCCCTCCGCGTCAACGTTCACACACTGTCCCGCCCGTCGCCGCGACCGTCAACGACCTGTGGCCTTACGGAGGCGTTCAATCGCCTGAACGGGCTGAGCGTGTTGTTTGACCCAGCAAAACCAAGAAATCGCGCCTCCCCACCGTTGATCAGCGATGATCGATCTTGCGGCAACTCCGCAACCCGCGCGCGTAGGGCGCTTGGCTCTGATGCCCGGCCTACGCGGGACCCCGGCGACCCGCATGACATCGCTCGCCGTGGCGACTGCCGGGATGCTGGCGATCCTGGCGCCCGTGATCCTCAACGTGGGCGCGGTCAGCGCTCCGGCCGCACGCTCGGCCCTGGACGCGACCACGACGCTGGTCGTGCTGGCGGCGGCCGTGCTGCTGCGCGCCGGGCTCGAGCGATCCCGGCGCCTGCGGGACCTGCTGCTGTTCGGCGCCGCCCTGACGGCCGGTCTGACAAGGCTGCTGTTGCTGGCGGTTCCCGCCGCACTGGAGGTCGCGCCCAGCGCCGCCCTCGCCGCGGCTCAGCTGTGGGCCGGTCTGCTGACGGGCGCGGGCTTTGCCGTCGCTGCGCTGGCACCGCGCGAGCGGCTGACCACGCGGGTGCGGCGACCAGCGGCCACCGCCCTGGTCGCAGGCCTGATGGCCGCCGGCGTCGCGGAGGTCCTGGGACTGCTCGCGGCCGGACAGTTGGTCAACGTTGCCGCCGCCACCGGCGAGATCACCGTGCGTCCGCTGGGCGCGGTCGTGGTGCTCGGCGCGACCGCGCTGACGGTGCTGGCCGCGGTCGGCTTCTTTCGCGGGCACGTCGCACAGAGGGGCCTGGATGCGCTGCTGCTCTCCGGCGCCATGCTGCTGCTGGCCGGAGCCACCTGGTATCGAATCCTGCCGCGCCCGTCGGCGCTCGACGATGTCGCCCTCAGGGACGTGCTGGACGTCGGCGCGTTTGGGCTGATCCTGGCGATGGCGGTGGGCCAGCAACTGCGGCTGCGCGAGCGCACGACCCGCGCGGCCGCGCTGGCTGAGCGCCGGGCTGTGGCGCGCGACCTGCACGACGGGATCGCGCAGGACCTGGCGTTCATCGCGGCCCACGAGGCCCAGATTGCGGCTGCGATGGGCGACGGGCATCCCCTCGTGGTTGCTGCTCAGCGCGCGCTAGCGCTGTCGCGCGCGACGATCTCTGACCTGTCGGACCCGCGAGCCGCGTCAGCACGCGAGGCGCTCGAGGCGGTCGCGCACGAGCTCGAGCAGCGCTTCGGGATCGCGGTCGTGGTCCACGCACAGTTGGACGCGGAGCCGGCCCCGGAGGCCCGGGAGCATCTGGCACGGATCGTCCGTGAGGCGATCGCAAACGCCGCCCGACACGGGGGTGCCCGCAACGTGCTCGTCTGCCTGGCCCAGACCGGCTTGGGGACGTCGCTGCGCGTGATCGACGACGGCTGCGGGATCGGCGCAGGCGGCGGGGATCCCGCGCCTGAGGGGTTCGGCCTGCGCAGCATGCGCGAGCGGGCCAGGACGCTGGGCGGCCACCTGGCGGTCCGTGACCATTCCCGCGGCGGCACCGAACTCGAGGTGGTGCTGCCGTGACGGCGCCGCCCAGGCTCCTGATCGTCGATCGCGAGGCGACCAGGGCCGGAATCCGGATCGCGCTGGACGGGCAAGTCGAGGTCTGTGCCGAGGCGGCCAGCCCCGAGCAGGCGATCCGGGCGGCGATGCGCGAGCAGCCGGACGTCTGCCTGGTCGCCGACGATGCCGGCGGCGACGGACTGGCCGCGGTCCGTGGGATCTGCCGCTCGGCCCCCGGCGCGGCGGTCGTCGTGCTCGCGCACGAGCCTGACATCGATGCTCTGCTGGAGTTCGTGCGGGCCGGCGCGGTCGGCTACGTCCCCGGTGCGCTGGACGCTGCGCGGCTGCGGCGGATCATCGCGGCCGTCGAGTCCAACGAAGCGGTGGTTCCGAGGTCGATGATCCTCGAGTTGCTGCTGGAGCTGCGCTCGTCCGGGCCGGGAGGGGACGGGCTCACCGCCCGCGAGTCCCAGGTGTACGGGATGCTGCGCCGCGGTCACAGCACCGCCCAGATCGCGCAGCGACTTCAGATCGCGCCCGTCACCGTGCGTCGCCACATCTCGGAGCTGGTCGCCAAGCTCGGCGTCGAGGGTCGATCGGCGCTGACCGGCTCGGTCGCCTCCACGGATACCCACGCGCACAACGGTCGCGTGCACGGCGGGAGCGTGCACGGCGGGAGCGTGCACGGCGGGAGCGTGCGCAGCAGCTGAACGGCGCGATGGCCGCCCGGCTCATTGCGGGTGGTCGAAACCATGGCGAAGATGCCCCGGTTCCGGCTCCTCGAGATGACTCAGCCAGGTGAAATCCCCCCAATCGCCGGTGTGCTTGAAACCGCGCTTGAACAGAGCGCCAGCGCCCTGATCGCGCTTGAGGCCGTCCGCGTAGGCACAGATGCGACGACCAGCCAGCTTCTCGCAGCCGAGCAGCAGGTCAGCGAGGCGATCGGCTCGTTGCGCGGGGCGATCGCGGCGCTGCGGAGCGGCGACCAGGCGCGGATGAGCAGCTTGGCGCTGGGGTTCGTGCTGGGCGATGGTGAGAGCCCGGCCACACCCGGCCCTGACCGACGGCCGGAAGCAGCTCGATCAGCCCAGCCCGTGCCGCACGCCGTAGATCGCGGCCGCGACCCGGTTGGGCAGTCCCAGCTTGGACAGGATGCTGGACACATGGTTCTTGGCGGTCCGCGGGCTGATCTTGAGCTCAGCGGCGATCTGGGAGTTCTCGAGTCCGCGTGCCAGCAGGCGCAGGACCTCCAGTTCGCGGGCTGACAGCCGGTCGTGTCCGTCGGCACCAGGCCCCGGCTCGGAGGCCTGCTTGCGCATCCTTTCGAGCACCACCTCCGCCGCGCGCGGCGACAGCCAGGCAGCGCCCTCGACGGCCGCCCGGATCGCCACGGCGACACCTTCGATCGGGGTGTCCTTGGCGAGAAAGCCACAGGCGCCCGCCGCCACCGCGGAAGCGACGTCGGCGTCCTCGGACACGACCGTCAGCGCCACCACCCGGATCCCAGGATGGCGCTCGAGGATCTCGCGGGTCGCGTCGGGGCCCGCCAGATCTGGCATTCGCACGTCCATCAGCACGACATCGGGCAACAGCTCGCCAGCGAGCCTGACCCCGGCGCGGCCGCCGGACGCCTGTGCCACGACCTCGATGTCCGGCTGCGCGTTCAGCAGCGACGTCAGACCCGTCCTGAACAGGTCGTGGTCGTCGACGACGAGCACGCGAATCGCTCCGCGGGCGCCGGCGCCGATGGCATCAGTGGTTGGAAACTCGTTCACCGTCGTCGCCCGGACCCGGGCGGCTGCGCCGGCCTGCATCGCCCGCCGCCGTCCGCCCCGGGCTCCCCGGCCACTATAGATCGCGGCCGTGTTCAGCTCGGTGAACGAGCCATGGGCGGCGCGTCCTATTCCGCGCGGGCCGCCAGCCTGCCATAACTCTGCTCGGGAGTACTACGGCAAGGACGGAACGTGAGGGCAATACAGGTTGGTTCGCGGGACCCGGGCAGCGTGCCCTTCGTTGCTCTGCAGCGACAGCACGCGCCGATCCAGCAGGAGCTCAGCGAGACCTTCGCGCGCCTGCTGGAGTCCAGCGCGTACACGCTCGGCGCCGAGGTTGAGGCGTTCGAGTCGGAGTTCGCGGAGTACTGCGAGGCGAGCCACTGCGTGGGCGTCTCCTCGGGCACGGCGGCGCTCGCGCTGGCGCTGCGCGCGGCGGGCGTCGGTCCCGGCGATGAGGTGATCGTCCCGGCCCACACGTTCATCGCGTCGGCGCTCGGCGCCGTGCATGCGGGCGCGACCCCCGTTCTGTGCGAGGTCGACGACAAGACCGGCCTGCTGGACCCGGCGGCCGCCCGGGCGGCGATCACGCCGCGGACGGCGGCGATCGTCGCCGTGCACCTGTACGGGCAGATGTGCGACATGGACCCAATCGGGGCGGTCGCTCGGGCGCACGGTCTGTTCGTGCTCGAGGACGCCGCCCAGGCACACGGTGCGCGCTACCGCGGACAGCGCGCCGGCTCGCTCGGCGACGCGGCCGCGTTCTCGTTCTACCCCAGCAAGAACCTCGGCGCGCTCGGCGACGGTGGCGCCATCTGCACCGACGATGACGTGCTGGCGGCCCGCCTTCGGCGGCTGCGCAACCTGGGACAGCGGTCCAAGGGCGACCACGTCGAGATCGGCTTCAACGAGCGGCTCGACGGCCTGCAAGCGGCGCTGCTGCGGGTCAAGCTCCCGCACCTCGATCGGTGGAACGCCGCGCGGCGCACCCACGCTGCCTGTTATCGCGAGCTGCTCGGCGACGACGTCCGGCTGCTGGGCGAGCGTCCCGAGAGCCCGTGCGTGTACCACCTCCTGCCTGCACGCTTCGAGGACCGTGACCGTGTGGACTCGGAGCTGCGCTCCGTGGGCGTACAGACCGGCATCCACTACGCGCCGGCGATGCCCGGGCACCCGGCGCTGGCCGACTGCGCCGTGGTCGCCGGCGAGGTGCCGGTGGCGCATGCATGGGCCGCCGAGGAGCTCTCGCTGCCGATGCATCCGGACCTACATGACGAGGAGATCGAGTTCGTGGCGCGGGCCGTCACCGAGGCCGTCTCCGGTACAGCCGCTGCACGATTGCGAGGCTTGGGATGCTGAAATCACCGCTGCGAATCGACGATCAGGACGACAGCACCCCGAGTGGTGAGGTGAGGGTCGCCGTCGTCGGCCTGGGCTACTGGGGACCGAACCTGCTGCGGGTGCTCGGCGACAACCTCGATGTCAAGGTGCGCTGGATCTGCGACCTGGACTCGGAGCGGCTGGCCAGGTACCGGCGGCGCCATCCGGGCGCTCGCATAACGACTCGGATTCAGCGCGTGCTGGCCGATCCGGACGTGGACGCCGTGATCATCGCCACGCCGGTGCACACGCACTACCACCTGGCGGCGCAGGCCCTGGAGGCCGGCAAGCACGTGTTCGTCGAGAAGCCGCTGGCGCCGTCGGCGGAGCTCGCCGACGAGCTGGCGGCGATCGCCGCCGAGCAGGAGCGGATCCTGATGTGCGGGCACACCTTCCTGTACAGCCCGCCGGTGAGAGCGATCAAGCGGATGCTCGCCGCCGGCGAGCTCGGCGACATCTACTTCATCTCCTCAAGCCGCGTGAACCTCGGCCTGCACCAGCGCGACGTGAGCGTGATCTGGGACCTCGGCCCGCACGACTTCTCGATCCTGCTCTACTGGCTGAACGAGATGCCGACGAGCGTCCGTGCGATCGGTCGCGATTCGATCGTCAGGGGAATCGCCGACGTCGCGTTCATCACGATGAGCTTCGCATCGGGGATCATCGCCAACATCGAGCTCAGCTGGCTGGCCCCGAGCAAGCTGCGGCGGACGGTGCTGGTCGGCTCAGAGCGGATGGCGATCTACGACGACGGCGCCCCCGAACCGGTGCGGGTGTTCGACCGCGGCGTCGTCTACCGGGACCCGGAGACGTTCGGGGAGTACCACCTCTCCTACCGCAGCGGGGACGTGATCTCGCCCAAGATCGAGTCGTTCGAGCCGCTGGGGCTCGAGCTTGGAGACTTCGTGCAGGCGATCCGTGACGGCGAGTCGATGGAGTACCACACGGCCATCGCTCGTAGCGTGGTGCGCCTGGTGGACGCCGCGGATCGGTCGCTGAGGGAGGGCGGGCGAGAGATCGCCGTGGAGCAGGGCGACGCGGCTCGCCTGCTGGCCGCCACGCATGACTCCGCCGTCGCGTGACGGGCGATGCCCGGCACGCCGGCGGCCGGGCGCCTGTAACTGCGCCCTTGCGTCACTTTGAGGTGTGATGACTGGTCTCGCTTGTGAAAGTGAGGCGGCTCAATCTGAAGCTGCTAGCTGGGCTGCTTGGGAGAGCGCTGCGTTGAGTCCCGTGGTGACGATTGTGCGCAGCCTCGCGCGCGGGATTTTGCGAACCCATCCCCAGAGCGAGTCGGTGTCGAAGGTGTCGGAAAGCGTTAGCTCGGGAAGCCGGATCCTGCTCGCGCGCGGAGCGCGCGTGTAGACCACGTCGAACAGCGCTTTCTCTGGCGTGGCCACATAACCCGTCTGGTCATCGCTCACGTACCCGCCGAAGACTTCCGGCGCGAGGCGGTGCACCGCAAAGACGCCGACTGGCGTGCTCATGGTCCGGGTCCGACTCAGGGAGGCGATCTCCGTCCGGGCCGGGATCTGCTCGATCATGCCGTGATGAGCGAGAGCTGACCACAATGACACGTAAGCCGCGTATGGCGCGGTGAGGTACGGCGCGATAACCGCCTTCGGCGCTGCGGGATCAAGCAGCCACAGTCCTTTCCGCAGCGGCACGATGAGTCCCGAGTCGCGCAGTTGGCGCAGATGCTTGGTCACGGCGTCAGAGGAAACTCCAAGCAGCGTCGCGGCCTCACACGTCTCGATGACGGGGACGCCCACCTGGCGCAACTGCTGGTAGGCGGCGAGCGTATTCATTCCCCCAGCAGCTTCCCGGCGACCGCGTGCTGAATGCCGTTCCAGGTGGCTTCGTCGTACAGCACCGCAACCTCCGGATCGAGGAAGGGCAGCACCTGAGTCTCGAAATCCGGCCAAGTGAGCGACACCGCCGCCTCCGCTGCCTCCTTGACCTCCGCCTCATTAGCCCCAGCGACCGCGCCGCCTCGCCTGAACAGCAGCTCAAGATCAAAAACATCACGAGCCTGCGTTTCCGGGCGTCGAGCCAGCGCGACGATCTTCTGCTCGGTCGCAGGCTGCGTCAGGTAATGCTGTATCTGCGGCGGACGCAGCGCGTACGGTGCCACGACGCGCTGCGGCACTGGCTCCAGCCTGACACGAGTCTCGCCGTTGCGGTCGCTGAACTCGATCTTCGTTCGGATCTGGTCGGGATGACCGTCTGCGGCCAGCAGCACTCGCCAGCGCCTCGTGGTGGGCGTCTGCTTGGGTTTGGTGATCCCGTCCTGAGCGACCGTGACTTGGGATGCGCGCAGCAGTCGCGTCAACGCGTCGCTGCGGAGGACGTTGTCGATCTGCTCCTCGAAGCGCCAGTCGGCTCCCAATCCGTGAATGTCCAGGTCAATGTCCTCGGAGTAGCGCTCGGAGTCGAAGTAGTACCGCAGGTTCGCGCCGCCTTTGAGCACGTAGCGGTCCACGGAGACGCGCGAACGCAACGCCTCCAGAAAGGCGAGATGGAAACACTCGATTACTTGCGGCGTCTGCAGTATCCCGACAACGATACACGAGACCGCCGTATATGGCGGAAACTTGCATCGTTAGCGGTCCGGCGCAGGTACTCCGGAGCAGCCCCTGAGAAGCCACCGCTCAAGCCAAGAACAATCACACCTCAAAGCGACGCAGAGCTGCGCTTAGCTGAAGCCGACCTCCGAATCGGGCCCGAGCCGGAGGCGCAGCCCCCTCGGAAGCTGGAAGCTGCGGCCGACCCGCGCGCGCTCGCCGACGATGCTCGACTCGATTCGTACGCCGGGGTGCTGCAGCACGGCGCCGGTCAGCACCATCGAGTTGTCGATCTCGACGCCGCTGAGGACCGCGCCGGCGCCGATCGCGGTGTACGGCCCGATGTAGGAGTCCTCGAGCACCGCGCCGTCGCCGATGCATGCGGGCCCGTACACGGTGCAGTTGGACAGGTACGCGCTCGGACTGACAGCGATCCGTCCGTGCAGATGGTTGCCCTCACCTGCGGTCTGGTCACCCGGGGCGACGGTCAGCGCGTCCAGCACCATCCGGTTTGCCTGCAGCAGACCGTCGGTCGTGTCGCTGTAGCACCAATGCTCGGTCTGCGCGCAGACCGCGAGCCGCACATCGCTGGTCAGCAGCGACTCGATCAGATCCCCGCCTTCGCTTGCGGGCGAGAGCAGATCGCTGACGATCGCACGCGTCGCCGGACCCAGGGCAACCACGGTGTCGCTGACGCGCCCGTCGGAGGGAGAGCGCAATGCCGCCACAGATGCCTGCTCGGGCAGCACCGTATCCACGTCGCCGGTCCGGAACCGGTCGCCGATCGCGCCCACCTGGCCGCGGAACAGGCAGTCGCCGGGATGCAGCAGGACGGGCTCGGTGCCCAGCGTCCGGTCCAGCTGCGCCAGCACCGTCAGGCGCGAATCCGACTCGGACGCGTCCAGATACGAGACATCGATCCCCCACACATGACCGCCGCCGAGGGTCCGCTCGAGCTCGCCCTGCAGTCCGTTTGCGCAGACCACCTGCGCCCGCTCGATTCCCCCTTGGGCCAGCTCGTCCAGGACATGCGAGATCAGCGGGGCGTTGGCGATCGGTGTGCAGTAGCGGCAGGCACCGAGGCCGGCCGCGCCGGGGCCGGCCGCACCGGGGTCGGCGTGGCCGGCGGTGGCATCGATGATCGCCAGCCTCACGGCCTCGCCGCGTCCTCGCTCAGCGTCCGTTCCACGTCGAAGGCCTCCATCAGGGCGGCGCGCGTGGAAGGGATTGCGAGCTTGCGATACACGTTGCGAAGATGAAACTCCACCGTCTTTGGCGTCACGAACAGCTCGGCGGCGATCTGCCTTGTGGTGGCACTCCTAGCGGCCAGATCGGCCACTCTGCGCTCTCCGCGCGTCAGGGCCGCCAACCCCCCGTCGTCGGGCAGCAGCTCCAGTTCGTCCGCGGCGCGCTGGGCGAGCACGGTGGCGCCGCGCTCGTCGCACAGCTGCGCCGCATGCGCGAGCAGCTTGTGCGCGGCTCCGCGGCGGTTCGCGGCACGCAGCGCGGCTCCGAGATCGACCACTGCGTGAAGGTACTCAAACCGCTCCGGGCGCGAACGTCCAAGCTCGACCGCCTCGTTTAGCAACTGCAGCCCATGCCTGCGCGTGGTCGCGCGCGCCAGGACGCGCAGCGCCCGGATCGTCGCGCGCGGCGGCCCGCCCGCGCGAGCGGCTTCCAGTGCCTCGGACGCCAGGCGCCGCGCGCCTGCCTGGTCGCCCATCTCAAGCAGAGCCAGCGCAGCCGTCGAGCGCCATGGAACGACGCCCGGGTGGGTACCACCGGCATCGGTCTGCGAACGACGCCCAGCCTCCAGTGCGTCGCCGAGTGCGTCGTCCGGTCGTGCCTGCGCCAGGCGCAGCTGCGCGCGCACTTCGTAGAGCAGCGGCAGATCGACGGCAAGGACACGGTCGGGTGCGTGCAGCATCGACAGGGAGCGCTCGGCCTCGTCGAGCTGCCCGCGTTGACACTGGCAGGCCGCCAGCGCCCCATCGACACCGTGGGTGGGCCGCCGATCGCGCTGCGGTCCGAGTCCTGGCTGGGACTGGGCGGTCCGCAGGGCGTCGAGCACACGCCCCTGGTGATACAGGCTCCATGTTCTGGCGAAGGCGGCCGTGATCGCCAGCGAGCGCGAGCGGCGCTGCCGTGACCGCATCAGCGGATCGTCGACGATCTCCAGGCAGCGCTCGAGCTCATCGGCGAACACGAGCGCGCCGGCCATCGGCACCATCACATCGGCAGCCTTGTCGTCGAGTGCCGCATCGCCCTCCCAGGCGAGATCCGCGAGCACGACGATCCGGTCTCGGCTGTCGCCGCGCAGGCAGCCGGCGATCGCCAGCTGGGCGAGCGCGACCCGCTGAGCTGTGGTCGGACCGTCGAGCGTCAGCTCGAAGCCCACGCCGTGCGCCGGTTCGGATGCTCGATCGTATGTCGCCCGTTGGCTCACTCAGCGGCCCATCGCGCGGTCCAAACCACGAAAATGTCGTGCATAAGTACCGACAGGAAGAATACTAGGGGGGCACAGGGGCGATATCGGCTGGCGTCTGCGTCCCGCTGATCTGAAAAATACCTGCTCTTGCAATAGAAATTGGGTGGGTGCCCGATTCTTGCAAGCTCTAAACCGAAAAGCATCAGGACTAGGGGGGTTAGCCCCTTGGCACGAGGGTCAGCAATCGGTAGGTTTTACCCACGTTCGCCGGATGGACGAATGTAGGGGCAGACACCCAAAGACCATGGACGGTCCAGACACACACAAAAGGGGGGAAGGCAGCTCACCGTCAGGTACGACCTGACTGGGGAGCGAGCCAGTGAGCATGGATGAGGCAACGACTCAGCTTAAATCGGCGCAGGTCGACGCCGGCCCGAGCCAGACCGGGTTTCGCGTCAAGACTGTGCTCGATCAGACCGACCAGGGTTCCGCGATCATGGCTGCGGTTGCGCGAGCCAAGGCGGGCGAGATGGAGGCGATCCGCTTCCTGTACGTCCGCTACAAGGACAACATCTACGGCTATGTCCTGAGCATGCTGCGAGACCCGCACGAGGCCGAGGACGTCACCCAGCAGGTGTTCCTGAAGCTGATCGGCGTGATCTCCAAGTACGAGCCGCGGCAGGTCCCGTTCACCTCGTGGCTGCTGCGCGTGGCGCGCAACGTTACGGTCGACCATCTCCGCCGCCAGCGGTCGATGCCCTGCGAGGAGGTCTACGAGCGCACGCGCGAGGCCGATGATGTGGGGCGCGACCGTCGCTGGGGACTCGAGCAGGCGCTCGGCGAGCTGCCCCAGGAGCAGCGCAACGTCGTTCTGCTTCGCCATCTGGTCGGACTCACCCCCGGTGAGATCGCCGAGCGGATGGATCGCAGCGAGGCCTCGATTCACGGGCTGCACCACCGCGCGCGCAAGGCGTTGCAGCGGGAGCTGGTCTCCAGCGAGTGCGCGCCGACGGCGCGCGCGGCGCTGTAGCCCAGCGTCCCGCAACGTGACGCTCTTACCCGGACGCTCGACCTCCGGACGCTTCCAGCACGAGCTGGTCGCGGGTCGTAAAGTGATAGAGCAGCGTCCGCGAGTCTCGTGCCGGTATGTTCGCCGGTATGCGAGTCGTCTTCATCCACGGAGCGTTCTCCCGCGACGGGGCGTGGTGGTGGGCGCCGGTCGCCGCGCTGCTGGAGCGCAGCGGGATCGCAAGCACCGCCGTGGCGCTGCCCTCCTGTGGAGAGTCCGGCGTGGCTCCGACCGGCACCGGCCCAGGCCTGCATGACGACGCGGCGGCGGCCACCGCCGTACTGGACGACGGTGGGCCAGCGATCCTCGTCGGCCACTCCTACGGCGGGATCGTCGTCTGCCAAGCCGGCGAGCACCCCGCGGTGCAAGCCCTCGTCTACATCTCCTCCTTCCTACCGGCTGCCGGCGAGGACCTTGCGAGCTCGAGCAGCGGGCCCGCTCCCGTCCCGGTGATCGCGCACGAGGACGGCTCGGTCAGCCTCGACGACCGTGACACTACCGCCACCGACGAGCGCTTCCTGCACGACGTCACCGACCCCGGGCTCGTCCGCGGCGCCCACGAGCGCCTCTGCGCGCAGTCCGCGGTCGTGTTCGGCGCCGCGACCACCGCCGCCGCGTGGGAGCGCATCCCGTCCACCTACCTGGTCTGCGCCCAGGAACGCCACACCGGTCCCAACGTCCAGCGGGCGCAAGCCACAAGAGCCACGATCGTGCACGAGCTCGCGGCCGGGCATTTCCCGTTCCTCTCGCACCCCGATCTCGTCGCTGCACGCATCGACGAGATCGCACGCCGCGCGTAGGTCAGACAGCACGCAAGCCCGATCAGGCGGGCCAGTCGATCCGCCGGACCAGCTGGTCGGCGGAGAGGTCGAGCACGCTCGAGCGCTTCACTGGCGCGTAGGCGCCCTGATTGAGCGCCCGCCAGTTGATCGTGCGCGCGCCGCCGTCGACGATCACCAGCTCGTCGACGGCGTGGGCGGCGTAGAAGTCGAGCTTTTGCCAGGTCTCGTCGTTTAAAGACAGCACCTCGACTGCCAGTGCGGCGGTCGGATGCCATTGAGCGCTGGCGCCGGGGCGATGGACTGCCAGATCGGGGACGCGGTAGTCATCTTGGTCGCCGATCGCGACGGCACCGGTCAGCTGCAGGCCGGCGGCCTTGGCCGCGGGCGCGAGCACGAGCACGAGTTCGACCACGATCTGCTCGTGCTCGTGGCTGGCGGGCGGGCTTATGTGCAAGACACCCTCCCACACCTCGTCGCGACGGTCAGCGCCCCACCGCTCGCGCTCGGCGAGCAGCCGCTCGAATGGGGGCGGCGGCGGGTCGGGCAGAAGCGTGCGCATCGAACTCACAGCGTAGTGCTGTCGGCAGGCCTGTACGACCTCACAACAGCACCTCGCACCTCCCTGACGGCGCTGCTGGGGATCGCGGGCGGACGCGCCACCGCCATGGGCTCAACGTCTGCCCAGCAACAGGCGCTCAGCCGTCACGGACTGGAGGGCGGGTGAGCAGATGCACGCGGCGGCACAGCTCGCCCAGCGTGGCAGGCGCCACCTCTCCGAAGCGCTTGATCAGGCGCCGGTGGCTGTGATCGCGCGGGTCATCTCAGGCATCGCAAACGACCGCCGGTCAAGGCCGCCCGCGGGCGGATCGATCGGCAAGTGCAGGCGTTGAGCACGCTCGGTGACGCGTGGCATCCCACGCCGCCACCTCGGCCCGATGGTCGGCGAGCTGCTCGGGGTCGCCGACCAGACGGGCGAAGTCTGCCTCCATGCCTGAGAGCAGCTCGTCGTCCTCGGCCCGCTGGACGACCTCGCGCAACACCTCGGGAATCGTCGTGGCGCAGGAGCCCAGCGCTCAGGAGGCGCCTGCTCGCGGCGCGGCGCCGGCGCGCCGGTGGCGCTCAGTCGAGCGCCATCTCGACGCCGTCGCCGACGTGCAACCGCATCGCGCGCGGGAGGCGGAAGTCACGGAAGATGCTCGAGCGACGGCCGATCGTGCTGCCTTCGATGCGGCCGGAGACGTGCATGATCCGGACGCCCTCGCAGACGATCGAGCCGACGATCTCCGCGCCCTCGATCTCCACGTCGGCCCCGACCGATGTGTATGGCCCGATGTAGGAGTTGGTGATCCGGGTACCCGGACCGATCACGCACGGACCGAGGATCGTGCTGGCCCGGATCTGGGCGGTCGGGTCGATCAGCACGCGGCCCTCGACGCGGTTGCCGGGCTCGTCGGAAGGATCGGCCCGAGGGACCTGCAGGCGGTCCAGTACGAGGTGGTTGAGCTCGAGCAGGTCGACGGGATCGCCGCGGTAGCGTCGCCAGACGCCGACGAGTGCGGCATCGATCGTCCCGCGCTGCTCTGAGACGCGCTTGGCGATCTCGCCCAACTGCGCGGCGATCTCGCCCAGCGCCGGCGACGCGGTCTCCGATGGCCGGTCGCGGACGGTCCGTTTGAGCACGCCGGGCCCGAACAGGCAGGCGCCGGCGAGCGCCAGATGGCTCTGCCTGTGGTCGAGCTCTGAGAGCCCGAGCAACGCCTGCAGCTCAGGCTCCAGCACAGTGCCGCGGTCCGTGCTGCGGTGCAGCACCAGCAGCAGGTCGGCCGCTCCACCCGCGATCGGTTCGGCGAGCGGACCGATCCGCTCGCCCAGCAGCCCGTCGGCCAGTTGGACGGCAGCGGGGTCGTGGCCGACGAACCGGCTGGCGCTGCGCAGCGCTCCGATCAGGTCCTGGCGCCCTGTCCAAGGTAGGAACGCCACTGCGGGGCCCGCGTCGAGGCTGCGCTCCACGCACGTTCGCAACTCCAGCATCGTGGCGGCCGGGGCGACGACTGCCAGGGCCTGCGCGCCGGCGTCGGCGAGCGCCTGGAGCGCATGACAGACGATCGGCTGGTTGGCCACGTGGTGGGTCTCGGGCAGCGCGCCGCCGGTGCCGGGCACCGTCGCCGGGGAGACGAGGACCACGCCTTTCAGAGCCATCGCCATAGAACGGGTACCGGCTCGTTCCGCTTCCAAGCGGTCGTCTCCGGCAACCAAAAGCGCCCTGCTCGCCGCAGCGTTGTTAGAGAGCGAAGGTTCCTCGTCAGCAAGGGGCAGCGAAGTGATCGCCAGCGCAGTCGTTTCCCGATCCGAGCCAGAAGCGCGGCCGATCACCGTCGCGCTGGTCAACAACATGCCCGATGCGGCATTCCGCGACACCGAGGAACAGTTTCGGCGGGCGCTGTGCTCGGGTCCCGACGATGGCGAGGGGATCGCGCTCGAGCTGTACACGATCGCTCAGATTCCGCGCTCGGACCGGACCCGGGCGCTGATCGAGTCGCGTTACAGGGACCTGCGCGAGCTGTGGTCCGAGCCACCTGACGCACTGATCGTGACGGGCACCGAGCCCAAGCAGGCCCAGCTGGTGTACGAGCCCTACTGGCCCCAACTGGCGCGCCTGCTGCAGTGGGCGTCTGCCAACGTGCCCACCGTGCTGCTGTCCTGTCTGGCGGCGCACGCCGGCGTGCTCGTGTTCGACGGCATCGAGCGGGTCAGGCGGTCGTCCAAGTGCTGCGGCGTCTTTCACGGCCGGGTCTGCGACGCCTCCGACCCCCTGGCAGAAGGGCTGCCCGACACCGTGGCGGTGCCGCATTCGCGCGCCAATAACATCCCCGAGGCGGCACTGCTGCGCGCCGGCTACCGGATCGTGGTCGGTTCGGGTGCGCGCGGGGAAGGCTGGTCGGTTGCGGCGCGCGAGCGCGGCGACTCGCTGTTCGTGCTCTGCCAGGGGCATCCGGAGTACTCCACGCTCAGCCTGCTGCGCGAGTACCGTCGCGACGTTCGGCGCTGCCTGTTGGCCGGCGCAGCGTGCGAGTACCCGCGCCTTCCCCATGGGTACCTGTCTGCTGAGGCGATCAAGACCCTGACCGCGTTCGCGCGGCGGGCGACCGGCGGCCGCGAGGATCCGACGACGCTGTGGAGCGAGTTCCCCTACGATCAGGTCGCCGGCAGCGTGCAGAACACGTGGGCCGGCGGGTCGGCGACGCTGTACGCGAACTGGCTGGCGACGGCGCGGCTGGCCTGCGCCGTCCCCGCCTGACTCCCGTCCCCCGCCTGACCCTGAGCCGATTGCGCGACGAAACCCTGGCCATCCACGGCGGATACGCCGCCGACGGCGCTCGCGCCGCCGCCGTTCCGATCTATCAGACGGTCGCTCACGAGTTCATCGACGCCGACCACGCCGGGGCGATCATGGACCTGGAGCAGCCCGGGTTTCACTACAACAGGATCAACAACCCGACCGTTGACGTGCTCGAGCGGCGCCTGGCGGCGCTGGAAGGGGGCGCCGCCGCGATGGCCGTCAGCTCGGGCGCCGCCGCCGTCAGCATGTCGGTTCTGAACCTGGTCAGCGCGGGTGACAACTTCGTCTCGGTGCCTCAGCTTTACGGCGCGACCTACACCTACTTCGCCCACGTGCTGTCGCGGATGGGGATCGAGGCGCGGTTCGCGGCCGACGATTCACCGCGTGCGATCGGCGATCTGATCGACCAGCGGACCAAGCTGGTGTTCTGCGAGACCGTCGGCAATCCCGCCGGCAACGTGATCGATCTGGCCGCCGTGGCCGACGTGGCCCATGCTCACGGCGTCCCGATCATCGCCGACAACACGGTGGCCACGCCGCTGCTGCTCAAGCCGCTTCGACACGGCGCCGACGTCGTGGTCCACTCGCTGACGAAGTTCATCGGCGGTCACGGGACGACGATGGGCGGCATGATCGTCGACGGAGGCACGTTTGACTGGCGTGAGCACCCGGACCGCTTCCCGCTGATGGTGGAGCCCGAGCCGGCCTTCCATGGGGTCCAGTACGCCGAGCAGTTCGCGCACGCGCCGTACATCACGCGCGCCAGGACGGTCGGACTGCGCAACACCGGCGCGTCGCTGTCGCCGTTCAACGCGTTCCTGCACCTCCAGGGCCTGGAGACGCTGGCGGTGCGATTGGCGCGCCACGAAGCCAACGCGCGCGCGGTTGCCGAGCACCTCGTCGGCGATTCGCGGGTCACGTCGGTCAGCTTCCTCGGGCTCGCCGACAACCCGTATCACGAGCTGGCGCGCCGCTACCTCGGCGAGCGCGTCCCGTCGATCATGACCTTCACGGTCAGCGGCGGACGCGACGCGGGGATCGCCGTATTCAACAGCGTCAAGCTGTTCAAGCGACTGCTGAACATGGGCGATGCCAAGTCGATGATCACCCATCCCGCCTCGACGACCCATCGCCAGCTGCGCCCGGCGGAGCTTGCCGCCGCCGGGATCACGCCGGACATGGTGCGCCTGTCGGTCGGGCTCGAGCACCCCGACGATCTGATCGAGGATCTCGACCAGGCCCTGACGCGCGCGGTCGGCTGAGAGCGCCTAGCAGAGGATCCCGTCGACGCACGCGCCGAGATCCTCAAACGCGCGGATCCGGCTGCGGGGGGAGGGGATGTAGTTGGTGAAGTGGCGGATCCCCTCGGTCAGCACGCCGAACATCCACAGTCGCTCCTGCGGGTGCCCGTCGACGTCGACCGGGTGCGATTCGGGTGTCAGGTGGACGCTGCCGACCGGCACGGCGCCGTACCGGAACTGGCTGACGCGGCCGCGGTTGTACAGCTCGGACAGCAGCCGCGACGCGGAGCCATCGACCCGAGGCTCGTCGAGCCGGCCGCGGATCATCATCTCGGCCTCGCCGGCGTGCGGCTGCTCGAAGGTCGTCGACGAGATGCGCGTGTGGCCGCGGACGCGGCGGCCCTCGCCGTCGGCCGGCCCCAGTTCCGGTGCGGGACCGTAGGGGGTTCGCACCAGCCCCGCGTCCATCAGCGCCAGCAGCTGGCGGATGCGCAGCGCCGGAGGCCCGGCGACGAGCCGGTGGATCCGGCTGCGGATGTCGGCGTTGAAGTCCAGGTAGGAGTCGAGCGATAGGCCCCCTTGCTCGACGACCGACCGCATCGGGTCGCGGAAGATCCGGAACACCTCGGTTGCGGTCTTGACCGGGCTGGCGCCGTCGGGAACCTCGGCCTCGCGCAGGTCCTCGGCCATGTCGGAGTAGATGTGTGCCTCGTAGTCGGCCCGGCAGCCATACCGAGGCTCGTGGCCGAAGAACACCGCCTCGGGGTCGAAGTGCCCGTAGCGATGGCGCAGCCGTCCCAGCGCCTGCTCGAAGGTACCCCGTCTCCATGCGCCACCCAACCGCTCGCCCACCGTCGCCGCCGCCTTCGCGTCGGATTGCAGCGCCACCTGCGTGTAGTAGCGAACGTGCATCTCGGCGAACATCAGCGGCAGCAGCTCGCGGCGAACGTCGACCAGACGGCGCCCGCCGTTGCCGGCGCCGCGCAGCGCGCTGAGTGCCTCCGGCGTGCAGATGACGGGCTGATACGCGCCGGCGAGATCTGATCCGGTGACCGACTTGGCCTTGAACGGCAGGCCGCTGCGGGAGAACATCTCGATCACCGGCTCCTGGCCGCTGGGGTGATAGCGCAGGCCGGCTCCATCGTCCGCGAACCGCCCGCCGCGCCCGACGGTCAGCGCCATCACGACGTCCAGCGCCACCAGTCCCATCCCGGAGACGCCGATCGTGCAGCCGGCGCCGGCGCGTTCCAGGTAGGACTCCACCGGATAGGGCGCGACCTCGGCCGGGTAGAGGCCGCCGCCGTCGGCGTCGATTGCGTTGGCCGTGTGGCCAGAGGTCACGATCACTTGGTCGGCGAGGATCGCGTCACCGCCCGCCAGCGCAACCAACTCGCGGCCGTCGCCGCGGGCGACGATGTCGACCGCCACGGTCGGGTGGTAGACGATCTGCACCGTGGGGGGCGCCCCTGCCACCAGCGCGTGGTAGAACCACTGCAGGTACTCGCCCATCAGGCGGCGTGGCAGGAAGTGGTGGGCCTCGATCGGCGCGCCCGCCGGATCGATCACGCACTGGTCTCCGGTCCAGCGGTAGCCCTGCGCGACCGCCCAGTCGAACAGCCCGATGCCGTAGCAAGGCTGATCGTCCTCGCTCTCGTACGGGTACAAGGACAGCTGCCCGCAGGGGTTGTTGAGCAGGAAGTAGTCCGGCTGGGAGACGTCGTAGATCCCCGATCCCGGCGCGGCAGGCTCCACGACGTGCACCTGGACCTGGCGCCCGTTGGAAAGACCGTGCCGGGTCGCGGTCACGAGTCGTTCCAGGGCGCAAACGCCCCACGGCCCGAGCCCGACAATTGCAATCGTCACCATGCGCTTGCCCTCGAGGAGGCAGGCTACCTCGGGGGCGCGCCGGCGGGGAAGGGCAAGCCACCCATTCGGCCAGGGTCCCCGGCGCAGATCTGTCCCTTTGCCGGACCAGGCGCGGTCGGCAGGCGATGACCGGCGACCGCGCAAACGTCGGCCAGCCATGACCGGGCCAGCCGACCAAACGATAGTCTGTGAATCCCGATTCATTGCGATTGAGAGCAGGAGCACGGCATGGACCTCACCGACACGCCCGAGCAGGCCGAGTACCGAGCGCACGCCCGGGAGTGGCTGGCAGCCAACCGGGATCAGGCGCCGCCGCGCTCGGGCTCGTCCGAGGACGACGCCTACATCGGCGCCCGCCGGGCCTGGCAGGGGCGCCTGGCGGAGGCGGGGCTGGCCGCCGTCACCTGGCCGGCCGAGTACGGCGGGCGAGGGCTGGGGCCGATCGAGCAGGTGACCGTCAACCAGGAGATCTCGCGCGCAAAGCTGCCGGGGATCCTGGATGTGATCGGGATCGGGATGCTGGGTCCGTGCCTGATCGCGCACGGGTCAGAGGAGCAGAAGGGCCGCCATCTGGGACCGATGCTGCACGGGGACGAGGTCTGGTGCCAGCTGTTCTCCGAGCCCAGCGCCGGATCTGATCTGGGGGCGATCCAGGCGCGGGCGCGCGCTCAGGACGACGGGGGGTTCACGCTCAGCGGCCAGAAGGTGTGGACCACCAACGCGCAATTCGCCTCGTTCGGCCTGCTGCTGGCGCGCACCGACCCGGACGTGCCCAAGCACAAGGGGCTGACGATGTTCATCGTGCCGATGGACGCGCCGGGCGTGACCGTCCGCGGCCTCCGCCAGATCTCCGGCGAGGCGGAGTTCAACGAGGTCTTCTTCGACGACGTCGCGCTTGACGCCGAGGCGGTCGTGGGCGGCGTCGGCAACGGCTGGGGCACCGCGATGACGGTGCTGATGTTCGAGCGGCTGACGATCGGCTTCGGCTCTGAGAACTTCGGCTCGCCGCAGCGGCTGGCCGAGACGATCGCCGCCGATCCGGCCGCGCGCGCCGACGCCGACACGCGCCGGCGGCTGGGAGAGGTGATCACCGAGCTGCTGGCCGTCCGCTTCAACGGCTACCGGGCGCTGACGGCGCTATCGCGCGGGCAGATCCCCGGACCGGAGGCGGGGCTGGCGAAGGTCACGACCGTCAACGCCGGGATCGAGGCGATGGACCTCGCGGCCGACGTGCTCGGGCCCGACGCGCTGGCCGCCGACGGCGACTGGAGCTATCTGATCTCGTTCCTGCCCGGGCTGAAGTCCGCCGGCGGCACCGAGCAGATCCTGCGCAACACGATCGGCGAACGGGTGATGGGCCTGCCCTCGGAGCCGCGCCTGGACAAGGGCGTTCCGTTCTCCGAACTTCGCTCGATCGAGAAGCAGGCGGTGGCGTCATGAACTTCGCCCTCTCAGACGAGCAGCAGCTGCTGCGCGAGTCCGCCCGCGGCGCCCTGTCGCGCGTCAAGACGGTCGAGGCCGCCCGCACGTCGCTCGAGGACTCGGCCTCGCTGCCCGATCTCTGGCAGCTGGCCGTGCAGGCGGGCTGGCCGGGGCTTTTGATCGGCGACCGGCACGGCGGCGCCGAGCTCGGCGGCTTTGACGCCCTGCTGGTCGCCGAGGAGTGCGGGCGCGTGCTGGCGGGAGTGCCGCTGCTGGGACTGCTGCCGGCGAGCGCGATCCTCGACGCGGCCGGCGACGAGTCGCTGGTGCAGGTGGCGGCCGGGGAGCTGCGCCCGACGTATCTGCCCGCGCGACCGCCGAGCGAGCTGCGTTCCGAGTGGACTGTCGACCCCGTCTCCGGTCTGGAGCGCGCCGCCGCGCCCCGCGCGACCGTCGACGGCGGCGACGTGACGCTCGACGGGACCGTGTCGTGGGTGCCGGACGCGCCCGGCGCCGACCTGCTGGTGGCGGTCGGTGTCTCGGGCTCTGGCGGCGACGCCAAGCCGGTGGCGTGCGTGTTGGAGGCCGGCGCCGACGGCGTCTCGATCGAGCCGGTGATGCGGTATGACGCCACCCGGTCGCTCGGGCACGTGGCGCTGGACGGCGCGCGGGGGCGGCGGCTGGACGTCGACGCCGCTGTGCTGGCGGACGCCTGGTATCTGGCGCAGGCGCTGATCGCGGCCGAGTCGATCGGCGCCGCCGAGACCTGCAAGGAGATGGCGGTCGCCTATGCCAAGGAGCGGTACACGTTCGGACGCCCGATCGGCTCCTACCAGGCGATCAAGCACGAGCTGACCGAGGTCCTGCGGCGCCTGGAGAACGCCCGGGCGCTCGAGTACTACGCAGGCTGGGCGCGCGAGGCCCGGCCCGACGAGTTCGCTCTGGCGGCCAGCGCCGCCCGCGGCGCCGCCGGCGGCGCGCTGGACTTCGCCGCGCGCTCCTGCATCAACGTTCACGGCGGGATCGGCGCGACCTGGGAGCACGACGCGCCGC
>JBOGYE010000123.1:0-11328 GCA_050696635.1 Solirubrobacteraceae bacterium
GTCGGGGATGTTGATCGTGGTCGCCCCCTCGTCGATCGCGATCTGGCAGACCTCGGCGGTGAACTCGAGCTCGGCACGGGTCGCGTCCATCGGCGAGAACTCGACGTCGTCCAGATACTGCTTGGCGTGCGCGACCGCGGCACGCGCCTGTCCCTTGACATCCTCGCGAGTGGTCTGGAGCTGGTGGCGAATGTGGATGTCCGAGGTGGAGATGAAGGTATGGATCCGCGCACCGCCCGCCCCTTCGGCATCGCGGACGGCGTTGTAGGCGGCGTCGATGTCGGCGACGTGGGTGCGCGCCAGTCCGGCGATCACGGGACCGTTCACGGTGCGTGCGATCGCCTGCACTGCCTCGAAGTCGCCGGGCGATGTGATCGGGAAGCCGGCCTCGATCACGTCCACCCCGAGCCGGGCCAGCTGCTGGGCGATCTCCAGCTTCTCCTGCGTGTTGAGCGAGATCCCGGGCGACTGCTCGCCGTCGCGCAGGGTCGTATCGAAGATCAGTACTCGATCTGGATCGTCAGGCTTGGTCATGTCGCTTCCTCTCTGGCTCGAACTTCGCTGCTTCTCGGTGTTGGTCTTGCGGCTACGTGCGGCCGCCCACGCGCTATTCCCCCTTGCGGGGGAGGAGAAGCAGTCGAAGGTCAATGCTGCGCGACATGCGACGCTCAGCCTAGCAGTGCGTCATCACCGGGGCGTCATGCCCGCGAGCGCGTCACGGGAGTCAGGCGCCCTAAAGCGCGACGGTCTGCCCAGCCTCGAAGCCGTCGCTGGAGACGATCTCCTCGATCACCTCGGGCGGCGGCGGCGAGCTGGTGGTGATCGCCATCGCCGCCAGATGGCCGTCGCCGCCGGTGTGGTCATCGGGCAGCCGACCGACGGCGGCGGAGATGATGTTGACCCCGTGAGCGCCGAACGCGGTGCCGACGCGCCCCAGCATCCCGGGCAGGTCGCGGTAGCGGAACAGGGTCACGTGCTCCTCGAGCTGGAGCTGGAAGCGCTGGCCCCAGGCCTCGATCAGATGGGGCCGGTTGCGGCGACCGATCAGCGTGCCGGCGACCCGCACCGAGGTCGCGCCGGCTCGCACCTGGACGCGCACGAGGTCGGTGTAGTCGCGCGCCGCCGTGTTGCCGGCCTGCACGACCTCGATCCCGCGCTCCTCGGCCACGGAGGGCGCGTTGACGGCGTTGAGGTCCTCCTCGGTGTGGTCGGCAAGCGCTCCGAGCAGCACCTGGATCGCCAGCAGGCGCGTGTCGCGCTCGGCCAGGCGACCGAAGAAGTCCGTCTCGATCCGGTCGACCGATCCGCCCTGCGCGATCGCCAGCGCAACCGCGATCCGCCCCAGGGAGTCGCACAACGCCACGTAGGGTCCGAGCGCCTCGAGATCCTCTGCGGGTATCGCGGGCACGTTGACGGCGCTGGTCACGACCCCGCCGGTGAGCGCCGCCACGACCTGCTCGGCGGCCTGATAGCCGGCGCGGTCGGTCGCCTCGGCGGTCGAGGCGCCCAGGTGCGGCGTCACGATCACGTTCGGGTAGTGAAACAGCGGATGGTCGGTGATCGGCTCGGAGCGGAACACGTCCAGCGCTGCGCCGGCGACCTTGCCCGAATCGAGCGCCGCCTTCAGGTCCTCGTCGACCACCAGCGGCCCACGCGCGACGTTCAGCACGCGCACCCCGTCGCGGCACTTTGCCAGCGCGCGGGCATCCAGCCAGCCCTCCGTGTCGGGCGTCTTTGGCAGGTGCAGGGTGATGAAGTCCGCGGTCGCGTAGACATCATCGGGCGTGGCGGCCCGCTCGACGCCCAGCTCGCGGTAGCGCTCGGCCGACACGTAGGGATCGAACGCGACCACCCGCATGTTGAAAGCGCGGGCGCGCGCGGCGACCAGCTGGCCGATCTTGCCGAATCCGAGGACCCCGAGCGTCTTCTCGTACAGCTCGACGCCCGAGAACCTCGACCGCTCCCAGGCGCCGTTGCGCAGCGACGCGTGCGCCTGAGGCACATTGCGCGCCAGGGCGAGCAGCAACGCGAGCGTGTGCTCGGCGGCGGTGATCACGTTGGACTGGGGGGCGTTGGCGACCACGATCCCGCGCTTGGTCGCGGCAGCCACATCGACGTTGTCGACCCCTACGCCGGCACGACCGACAGCTCGCAGCCGCGTCGCGGCGCTGAGCAGCTGCTCGTCGAGCCGGGTCGCCGAGCGGATCAGGATCCCGTCATAGTCGCCGATCCTCCGCTCCAGTTCCGAGCGCTCCCAGCCGATCCCCAGCTCCACCTCGAAGTGGTCGCGCAGCAGCGCCACGCCCGAGTCGCCGATCTGCTCGGCGACCAGCACCTTTGCGCCGTCGCTCACAGCCGCTCCAGCACCCAGTCGATGCAGGCGGTCAGCGCCTGCACGTCGCCCGGATCGGTGGCCGGGAACATCGCGATCCTCAGCTGGTTTGCACCCAGCTTGCGATACGGCTCGACATCGACGATCCCGTTCGCGCGCAGCGTCGTTGCGAGGGCGGCCGCGTCGATCGCGTCTTCGAAGTCGATCGTCCCGACGACCAACGAGCGCTTGGCCGGGTCGGTCACGAACGGCCTCGCCGCCGGATGACTCTCGGCCCAGCGGTACAGGTGCTCGCTCGACGACGTCGTCCGCGCCACCATCGCGTCCAGGCCCCCGTGCTCGAGCATCCACTGCAGCTGCTCGGCGAGCAGCAGCAGCGTGACGATCGCGGGCGTGTTGTAGGTCTGGTCCTTGCGCGAGTTCTCCACCGCCAGCGGCAGCGACAGGAAGTCCGGCACCCAGCGCCCGCGCCGTGGCCCCGCGCCGAGCTGCTCGACCCGGTCAAGCGCAGCCGGGCTGGTCGCGGCCAGCCAAAGGCCGCCCTCGGACGCGAATCCCTTCTGGGGCGCGAAGTAGTACACGTCCGCGTCGGCCGCGTCGACCGGCAGACCGCCGGCGCCCGAGGTCGCATCGATCAGGACCAGCTTGCCGTCGGACCCCGCCGGTCGCAGGACGGGCACCATCACCCCGGTCGACGTCTCGTTGTGCGCCCAGGCGAGCACGTCCGCATCCGGGTCGGCGACCGGCGCGGGCGCGTCACCGGCGGCGGCCTGCACCACGATCGGATCAGCCAGGAACGGCGCCCCCCGCGTGCAGGCCGCGAACTTGTACGAGAACTCCCCGTAGACGAGGTGCAGCGCGCGCTCGCGGACCAGGCCGCAGGTTGCCGCGTCCCAGAAGGCCGTGGTGCCACCGTTGCCGAGCAGCACCTCATAGCCGTCGGGCAGTGACAGCAGCTCCGCGATCCCAGCGCGGACGCGGCCTACCAGCGCGCGCACCGGTCGCTGACGATGCGAGGTGCCGACCAGCGCCGCGCCGGGCCCGGCCACATGGTCGAGCTGCGCGCGCCGCACGCGCGATGGTCCCGCCCCGAAACGGCCGTCGGAGGGCTTGAGCGGCTGCGGGATCCTGAGTTCGGTGGTTGTCTGCGTCATGTCTGGAGATGATCGCGGAAACGGGTTCTCGACCCGCACCGCGGTCGACCTGATCGGGTAGCGCGTCGGCGAGACGACGGGCTGCGGGCTACTCGTGGAAGTCGGTGTCGATCCAGTCCATCTGCTCGCGCAGCTCACGCCCGACTATCTCGACCTGGTGACCGGCCTGCTCGGTGCGCATCCGCCTGAAGCTCTCCTGGCCGGCACGGTTCTCGGCGATCCACTCGCGGGCGAAGTCGCCCGACTGGATCTCCGACAGCAGTTGCTTCATCGCCGCGCGCGACTCGGCCCCGATCACGCGCCGGCCGCGGGTCAGGTCGCCGTACTCGGCGGTGTTGGAGATCGAGTAGCGCATCCCGGCGATCCCCTTCTCGTACATCAGATCGACGATCAGCTTCAGCTCGTGTAGGCACTCGAAGTACGCCAGTCGCGGGTCGTACCCAGCCTCGACAAGCGTCTCGTACCCCGCGCGGACCAGCTCGGTGACGCCGCCGCAGAGCACCGCCTGCTCTCCGAACAGGTCGGTCTCGGTCTCGTCCTTGAACGTGGTCTCGATCACGCCACCACGCGTGCCGCCGATCCCCTTGGCGTAGGCGAGCGCCAGGCCGAGCGCCTCGCCGCTCGCGTCCTGGGCGACCGCCACCAGGCACGGCACGCCAGAGCCCTCCTGGTACTGACGGCGGACCAGGTGGCCAGGCCCCTTGGGCGCGACCAGCGCCACGTCGACGTCGGGCGGCGCGATCACCTGCCCATAGTGGACCGAGAAGCCGTGGCCGAACATCAGCGTGTTGCCGGGGGCGATCCCGTCGCGCAGCCCACCCTCCCAGATCTGCCCGTGCAGCTCATCGGGCGCCAGCAGCATCACGATGTCGCCCTCGGACGCGGCGTCGGCGGGCTCGAGCACGCGCAGCCCATGGGCCTGCGCCTTGGCGACGCTGTCAGAGCCGGCACGCAGCCCCACTACGACCCTCACCCCGGAGTCCTTCAAGTTCAGCGCGTGGGCGTGGCCCTGGGAGCCGTAGCCGATGATCGCGACGGTCTTGCCGTCGAGCTTGTGCAGGTCTGCGTCGTCGTCGTAGTACATGCGCGCGCAGGCTACATGGCCGAGCCCGCACGCGGCCCGCCGGCCCCCGCACCAACGCCGTCAGGCGGCGGCGCTGGCGACCAGGCAGCTGCCAGGCAGCGAGACCGAGCCGTCCTGCGCAGTGAACGGCCGCGCCGCGGCGGCGATCCGTGCAGCCACCTCGCCACGCTGGTCGGCGTCCAACCCGGACCAAACGGCGCTGAACATCGGCGACACCTCCGCCGTCTCCTCGAGGTACTGCTCCACCGCGCCGTAGCGGCGCGCGACCTCCACTGGGCCAACGTGCACGTCGGCGAAGCCCGCCTCGAGCAGCAGCTCCGACAGCCGCTGCGCGGGGGCGAGCGAGAACATGCCGGGGGCGGCGGGGTCGGGCGGCTGGGCGTGCCCGAGCTCGATCATCGCGCCGCTGGGGATGGTCGCCCACGGGTTGTGCTCCGGCAGGTCCCAGACCGCGAGCGCGGCGCGGCCGCCGGGTGCCAGGACGCGTCGGATCTCGCGCGCGGCGGCGGCTGGGTCGACGGTCAGCATGATCCCCCAGCGGCACAGGGCGGCGTCGACGTCCGCGGCCGGCAGGTCGATCCATTCGAGCTCCAGGGGTCGGAACTCGACGTTGGTCACGCCCAACTGCTGCGCTCGCGCGCGGGCGACGTCCAGCATCGACTCGGCGCCGTCGCTGCACACAAGCGTGCCGCCCGGCGCGATCAGCTCCGCGGCCATGAAGCCGGTGTCGCCGGGCCCGGCGGCCAGCTCCAGCACCCGATGGCCCGGTTGCAGCGCGAGCGCCTCGATCAGCGCAACCGACACCGGCATCCCCCACTCCCTGATCCGATCCGCCCGCCGCCCCCATGGCCCGGCGGCCTTCTCCCAGGTCTCGCGCGAGGCCGCGCGCTGCTCGTCGGCGTCGATCGGGGTCACGCCTGCCAGCCTATCGAGCGTCTCGGTGCAGCTCGTGGCGCAGCAGCTTGCCGGTAGCCCCCCGCGGCAGCGTGTTGACAGTCTCAAAGCGCTTAGGCACCTTGAACGGCGCCAGTCGCGCGGCGCAGTGCGCGCGCAGCGAGTCCGCGTCCAGCGTTGCGCCCGCGACCGCGACCACCTGCGCCACCACCGCCTCGCCCCACTCCGGATCGGGGCGGCCGAAAACGGCCGCGTCGAGCACGGACGGATGCTCGATCAGGATCGCCTCGACCTCGGCCGGCGCGACGTTCTCGCCGCCGGACACGATCGTGTCGGCCTTGCGGCCCACGATCAAGACGCGGCCGCGCTCGTCCAGGGCGGCCAGGTCGCCCGTGTGCAGCCAGCCATCGCCGCTCAGCGCTCCGGCCGACACCGAGGGACCTCGGACCAGCAGCTCCCGGTCCGCTGCCAACTGCACCTCGGCGCCCAGCAGCGGCACCCCGTCGGTGATGATCTGGGAGCAGGTCTCGGTCATCCCGTAGGAGGGCGACACGGTCACCCCGGCGCCCGCCGCGCGCTCGAGCAGCGCGGGCGCGATCGGGCCGCCGCCGAGCAGCACCCGTCGCAGGCTCGGCGGGTCCCGCAGGCCGGCGTCCAGCAGCCTTGCCAGCATCGTCGGCACCAGCGAGACGAGCGTGATGCGCTGCACGGGGTCCATCAGCGCCGCCAGCGCGCGCTCGGTGTCCAAGCGCTCGTGCAGAACAACCGTGGTGGCGTACACCACCGACCGCAGCGCGATCGACAGGCCGCCGACGTGCGCGAGCGGCATCGGGCACAGCCAGCGCTCATCAGGGTCCAGGCCGAGCGCCAGAGCCGAGCCGAGCGCGTTGTGGCACCAGTTGTCCAGGCTCAGCGCGACCGGCTTGGGCGCCGCCGTCGTGCCCGAGGTGAACATCAGCGTCGCGGTGCGGGCGCCGTCGTAGGGGGCGATCTGGTCAGGCTTCACCGGCTGGCCGCTCGGCAGCTCGTCGTCCAGCACGAGTGCGGCAACCTCGGTGCGCAGCGCGCGCTCGCGCGCCCCGAGCCGCAGGTCGACCGGCACAGCCACAGCACCCGTCAACAGGCAAGCGTGCAGCGCCACGACCAGCTCCTCTGCCCGCAGCGCCAGCGCGACGCGGTCGCCGGGCCCGATGCCGCGCGCCACCAGACCGCCGGCCACGTCGCGCGCCCGCGCATACAGCTGGGCGTAGTCGAGCGTCGCCCCGGCGCCAACCAGCGCCGGGAGCTGACCGCGCACGCGCGCCGCGCGGACGAGCCAGGCCTCCACTTGGGCCCTACTTGCGCGGCGCGGTCGTGGCGGGCTCGTGGCGTAGCGCGGCTGTCGCCCGCGGCGCGACCTGCGGCGGGGCGCTTGCGCGGACGGCCGCCCGATCGCCCTTCCGCTGGGGCCGGCGGACGCGGAGCTCCTCGGCGAGGAAGTAGGAGCCGACCACGAGCACGGCGGCGACGGCCTGGGCGGCGATCGTCTGGACGTTGGGGAAGACCGAGAACCACAGGCCGAGCCAGCCCGGGATCGCGACATGGATCGGGGTCGTGCCGATCCATCCGGCCTGCTGCAGCTCCTGGACCGACTCGCCGACCATCACCAGCAGCACGAACCCGAGCATCACGCCGGTCGCGACCAGCATCCGCTTGTAGGGCAGCTTGCGCTGGAGCCCGAACGTCAGCCAGCCGACGACCGCCACGAACGCGAGCCCGAGCGCGACGCCCTCGAGCACCGTCCCGGACCCGTACTTGAGGCGCAGGTTCTGCAGGAACAGAACCACCTCGAAGCCCTCGCGGTAGACGGAGGTGAAGCCGAGCAGCGCCAGCCCGAGCATCGTCCGCTGGACGCTGACGGAGCCGGCTTCGCCGATCAGCGCCTTGCGGCGACGGTTGTGGCTGGCGATCCAGCCGGTCCAGTAGACCTTGTGGAAGAACCAGTTCATCACCACCAGCAGCACCACGATCGCCAACACCCCCGTCGCCGCCTGGAGGTCAAGGCTCGACTGTCCGACCGCGTCGGTGACGGCGATCGCCAAAAACCAGGTCACGATCGCGGCGGCGAACGCTCCCGCCGCGCCGAACGCCAGCGGCCTGCGATAGGCAGTGTTGGCCCCACGCATGCTGGCGGTCAGCACCGCCAGCACGAGGATCGTCTCGAGCCCCTCGCGCAGCACCAGGATGCCGCTGTCGAGCACCACCGCCAGGTGGCTGAGATGCTCGGTGGGGCTGGTCGGGTCCGGTGTGCCGCCCGACGCGCCGATCAACAGCCAGACCAGCACGGCGACGATCGCGGACACGAGCGTGGCCCAGCCGATCCGTTTGCGCGTAACGGCGGTCATCGTTGTTAGGGCACCCTAACACAATTCCCCGCGCGGCGGTAGGAATAAGCCGCGGGGCCACTGAGGGTCCGCGGCCCGAAGGGTTCCCGCCAGAATTAGTGACCGGATTTGGCGAGTGGCTGGGCGTGACTGGCGACGCACGTGGGATGAGTCGATGCCGAAGCATCGGCGATTCCCACGCGTGGCGTCAGGCGCGGCCGGACGCCGTCGAAGACGTCAGTAATTCTGACGGGAGCCCTAAAGTGGCAGGCGTCCACGAACCGACAGGAGCAGACGTGAGCACGAGCTGGGAGGCCGCAGGCGAGTTCGCCGACATCCGCTACGAACTGGCCACCGGCGGCGACGCCGGGATCGCGAAGATCACGATCGACCGTCCCGAGGTCCACAACGCCTTCCGGCCCGAGACCGTGATCGAGCTTGCCGACGCGTTCAATCGCGCGCGCGAGGATCCGGCCGTCGGCGTGATCATCCTCACCGGCGAAGGCACGGCCGCGTTCTGCTCGGGCGGCGACCAGCGGGTGCGCGGGGCCCGCGGCGGCTACGTGCAGGGCGCCGACCCGGAGAACGCGGGCTCGCAGAACGGTGTCGGCAGCTTCCACGTCACCGACCTGCACATCCAGATCCGCCGGCTGCCCAAGCCGGTGGTGGCGATGGTCGCGGGCTGGGCGGTCGGCGGCGGCCACGTCCTGCACGTCGTCTGCGACCTGACGATCGCGGCCGACAACGCGCGCTTCGGGCAGGCGGGCCCGCGGGTTGGATCGTTCGACGGCGGTTTCGGCGCGAGCGTCCTGTCACGCCTGGTCGGCCCCAAGAAGGCGAAGGAGATCTGGTTTCTGTGCCGGCGCTACGACGCCCATGAGGCGCTGCAGATGGGACTGATCAACGCCGTCGTGCCGCTCGAGCGTCTGGAGGCGGAGACCGTCTCGTGGTGCCGGGAGATGCTTGCGATGTCCCCGTTTGCGCTGCGGATGCTGAAGGCCAGCTTCAACGCCGACGAGGACGGGCTGGCCGGGATCCAGCAGCTGGCCCATGACGCCAACCTGCTGTTCTACATGAGCGAGGAGGCCCAGGAGGGCCGCGACGCCTACCTGGGCAAGCGCACCCCCGACTTCTCGAAGTTCCCACGGCGCTCGTAGCGGACAGTGGCGAGCGGCGTCGGCGAGCGCGGGGTGCAGACGATGACCAGCGGGATCGGCGAACGAGGGCGCCCGTCGCCGGCGATCTCCGGGCTGCGGATCTGGCTGATGGCGGCGCGTCCGCGGACCCTGCCGGCCGCCATCGCCCCGGTGCTCGTCGGAACCGCACTGGCGGGGTTCGCGCATGTATTTCATCCGCTGCGGTTCGTCGCGGCGCTGGCGGGGGCGCTGCTGATCCAGGTCGGCACCAATCTCTCAAACGACTACTCTGACGCGCGCCGCGGTGCCGACGCCGAGGACAGGCTCGGTCCGGTGCGGGTCACCGCCGGCGGTCTGGTTCCGCCCCGCCAGGTGCTGATCGCCACCTACGCGAGCTTTGGCCTGGCGGTGCTGGCGGGCGTCTACCTGATCGTGGTCGCCGGCTGGATCCTGCTCGTGATCGGAGCCGCCTCGATCCTCGCCGGTGTCGCCTACACGGGCGGCCCGCGACCTTACGGCTATGAGGGGCTGGGCGAGCTGTTCGTGTTCCTGTTCTTCGGCATCGTCGCGGTCGCCGGCTCGTACTTCGTACAGACGCGGGCGCTGGAGTGGCAGGCATTCGCGCTCGCGATCCCGGTGGGGCTGCTGGCAGCCGCGATCCTGGTCGTCAACAACGTTCGTGACATCGACTCCGACCGTCGTGCCGGCAAGCGGACGCTGGCTGTGCGGATGGGACGCGCGCGTAGCCGCACGCTGTACGCGGCCGTGATCGCAGCGCCCTACCCGCTGCTGCTGGTCATCCTGCTGCTGGGACCCGGCTTGCGGGCCTGGCTGCTGCTGGGCTGGCTGACGATCCCGCTCGCGATGCGGCTGGTGCGGACCGTTGCTCGCCACGCCGACGGTCCGACGCTGAACGCGGCGCTGGCCGGCACCGGGCAACTCCAGCTGCTGTTCTGCCTGCTGCTGTCGGCGGGGCTGCTGCTGAGCCGGTGAGCGGACGGCCGTGAAGCTCGGCGTGCAGCGGCTGGAAGCGGCGCTCCGGGCGCCGTTCGCGGCCGCGCACGGGACGGTCTGCGGACGTGCGCTGCTGCTGGTCTGCCTGGAGGCGGCCGATGGCCTGCGCGGGTACGGCGAGGCGGCGCCGCTGCCCTCCTACGACGGCGTCGACGTCGACCTGGTGCGCGCGGCCCTTGAGCAGTGCCGCCCGGTGCTCGACGCCTACCCGGACGCGGTGCCGGTCGCCGATGTGATGGCCAGGTGCGCGGAGGCGACCGTCGTCTCGGAGGCGCTGGCCGCGATCGACCTGGCGCTGTGGGACCTCGCCGGTCGCCGCGTCCGCGAGCCGGTCTGGCGGCTGCTGGGAGCGGCCGCGCCGCCGGTGGTGGCGGTCAACTGGACGATCTCGGCGGCCGACCGCGCCGGCGCCGCCGCCGAGGCCGCGCAGGCGCGGTTCGACGGCTTCGACACGGTCAAGCTGAAGGTGGGAATCGGCGACGACGGCGCGCGGCTGGCGGCTGTGCGCGCGTTCTCCGGCCCGGCGATGGCGATCCGGCTCGACGCCAACGGCGCCTGGTCGCCGGACGAGGCGCGGGCCGTTCTGGAGGCAGTGGAGCCGGTGGGAATCGAGCTCTGCGAGGAGCCCGTCCACGGCGTCGACGCGATCCGGGCGCTGCGGGCCGACGTCGAGGTGCCGCTGGCGCTGGACGAGTCGGCGGCCGAGCCGGACGCGCTTGACGCCCCGGCGGCGGCGGACGCGGTGTGCCTGAAGCTGGGGCGCTGCGGCGGGATCTCGGGCCTGGTCGACGCCGCCGGGCGGGCGCGCGCCGCCGGCTATCAGGTCTACCTCGCCTCCACCCTGGACGGGCCGCTCGGGATCGCGGGCGCGCTGCAGGCCGCCGCCGCGATCGCGCCCGATCGCGCCTGCGGACTGGCGACCCTGGCGCTGTTCGCCGATCGCCCGGTGCCGATCGCACCGATCCGGGGTACGCTCGCCCCGACCCCGGGCGCCGGGCTGGGCGACGGCCTGCTGGCGTGGTACGGGGCGGGTCCGGGTCGCCCACCGTCGTCGCTGGCAATCTGAAGCGCGCACCGACCGCGGAAGCCGTGCGGGCTGCTCGGTGACCAGCCCGCTGGCAATTGGAAGCGCGCACCGGGTGCGGACGCCGTGCGGGCTGCTCGGTGACCAGCCCGCTGCCAATCTGAAGCGCGCACCGATCATGGGTTTGGTGTGCGCTTCAGAGTGACAGCGCGTCGGGCCGCTGCGCTCGGCCGGCGATCACCGCGGCGACGGCCGCCGGCGCCTCGAGGTGGACGGCATGGCCGGCGCCGGGGACGACCGTGACGCTGGCGTCGGGCAGGCGCTCGG
>JBOGYE010000124.1:0-7951 GCA_050696635.1 Solirubrobacteraceae bacterium
GTGCTGCCCTGCTACCCGGCGACGCCGTGCCTGGCCGAGCAGGTCGCAGCGCTGGACGACCGCGGCATGGCGGTGCTCGACACCGCGCCCCAGGGCACGGGGACAGTGCTCGGCGACCTGCGGCTGACGGGTGACACGCTGAGCTGGACCAACGGTGGCGCGGCGCGCCAGACGACGCTGCGCTGACCGGGTACCTTTGACGGCTCCCCGACCAGGAGACGACGAGCCGTGCGAAACCCCCGTGAGTTCGGTCGGCCGCTGGCGATCGGCGCGCCCGACCCGCTGACAGAGATCCCGTTCGGACCGAGCCGGATGATCCACTTCTTCGACCCGTCCAACGAGAAGATGGCGGCCAAGCTGCCCGAACTGGCCGCCAAGTCGGACATCCTGCTCGGCAACCTCGAGGACGCGGTCCCGGTCGACCGCAAGCTGCCCGCCCGCGCCGGGCTGGTCAGGCTCGGCAAGGAGATCGACTTCTCGCAGACGTCGCTGTGGACGCGTGTCAACAGCCTCGAGTCCCCGTGGGCGCTCGACGACCTGACGACGCTCGTGACCGAGATCGGCGACCAGCTGGACGTGATCATGATCCCCAAGGTCCAGGGGGCCTGGGATATCCACTACGTCGACCGGCTGCTCGCGCAGCTGGAGGCCAAGGCGGGACTGACGCGCCCGATCCTCGTGCACGCGATCCTCGAGACCGGGCTTGGCGTCGTCAACCTCGAGCAGATCGCGACCGCCAGCCCGCGGATGCAGGGGATGAGCTTCGGGCCGGCCGACCTGGCCGCCAGCCGTCGGATGAAGACCACCCGCGTCGGCGGCGGGCACCCCGGCTACCGGGTGATCGGCGACCCGGACTCCGACGATCTGGACGCGCCGCGGACGATCGCTCAGCAGGATCCGTGGCACTACTCGATCGCGCGGATGGTCGACGCGTGCACGTCCGCGGGGATCCTCCCGTTCTACGGGCCGTTCGGCGATATCAAGGACGTCGAGGGGTGCGAGACGCAGTTCCGGGCCGCGTTCCTGCTCGGGTGCGTCGGCGCTTGGTCGCTGCACCCGGTGCAGATCGAGATCGCCAAGCGGGTGTTCAGCCCCGACCCCGAGGAGGTCCGGTTCGCGCGGCGCGTGATCGAGGCGATCCCTGACGGTCGCGGGGTGCACATGATCGACGGCAAGATGCAGGACGACGCCACCTGGAAACAGTGCCGTGTGATGGTCGATCTGGCCGAGATGCTGGCCGAGAAGGACCCGGAGCTGGCGGCCGCCTACGGGCTCGACGCGACGCCGGCGTAGACCAGCGGCGCCCGGCGTCCGCGCACCCACTCGTCGCACACCTCCCCCAGCACCTCCAGCATCGCGGCCGTCGCCGCCGAGCGATAGCCGGCCGCGAACAGGGCGCTGATCGGCCGGGGCGGCGGAGCGGGCTCCAGCCGCCGGATGACCACGTCGTCGCGGACCCGGCGCGACATCATGTCCGGGATCAGCGCGACCCCCACGCCGGCGGCCACGAACCCCAGGATCGCCGGGTAGTCGTCGTTCTCGAATGCGATCCGCGGCTCGAAGCCGGCGTCGTGGCAGGCCCGCATGAACAGCCGTGAGTCCGGACAGCTGGTCCCGACCCCCAGCATCCACGGCTCCTGCGAGAAGTCCGCCAGCGTCAACCGGGCCGCGCCGGCGAGCCGGTGCCCGCGCGGCAGCGCGAGGTACATCGGATCGTCGAACAACGCCATCAGCTCAAGCTCGGATCCGAGCGGCGCCGCATGCTGCTCGCCGTGCGGGAAGTGCGACAGGATCAGATCGAACTCGCCGGCGCGCAGTGCCGGGATCGAGCGATCCGGATCCAGCAGGCGGACGTCGAGCGCGACCTCGGGATGGCGGTCTCGAAAGCGCGCGACCGCGAGCGGCACGATCGTCGCCGCCGCTGACGCGAACGTCGCCAGCGCCACCGTCCCGCCCTGCAGCCCGCGCAGGGCCCGCAGCTCCGCCTCGGCGTCCTTCAGCCGTGCGAGGATCGCCTCGCCGCGCTTGACGAGCAGCTGCCCGGCATCTGTCAGGACGGCCCCCTGGGGCACGCGCCGCACGAGCACCACCCCCGCCTCGGCCTCGAGCGTCGCGATCTGGCGGCTGATCGCCGGCTGGGTGTAGCCGAGCGCGTCCGCCGCCGCCGAGAACGAGCCGCGCCTGGCGACCTCGCACAGCACCCGCAGTCGGCGCGTGTCGAGCATTACCAAACGGTATATCAGACCCAGCAAGTTCGTATTTGCTTGTATGGAGCAATTGGTTCAAGATCACTGTATGGACGCGTTGCTCGAGGCTCAGATCACGATCCGGCCGGGCTATGGCGATGACCTCGAGCAGCTGACGCGGCTGGCCGAGCTCGACAGCGCCGCCGCTCCGCCCCCGGCGCCGTTGCTGCTCGCGGAGCTCGATGGCGAGCTGGCGGCCGCCATCTCGTTGGCCGACGGAACCGTGATCGCGGACCCGTTTCGCCCGACCGAGCGACTGGTCGCCCTGCTGCGCGCCCATGCGGCCCCAGCGGCCCCGAAGCAGCGGCTGGCTTCTCGCCGCGTGCACGCAGCGCGCCGCCGGGCGAGCGCGTCGTCCGCGGCCTGACGGCCTCGCCGCGCTCGGGCGCGTCGTTGCTTTACATTGCCGCGACCCCGCATGCGCTTCTTCGAGTACGAGTCCCGCGCGATCGTCGCCAGGGCCGGGATCCCGGTGACGAAGCACGCGTTCGTCAAGACCGCCGAGCAGGCGCGCCGCGCGGCCGAGCAGATCGCCGGCCCGGTCGTGATCAAGTCGCAGGTCCTGTCCGGGGGGCGGATGAAGGCCGGCGGCGTGCAGTTCGCCGACACTCCCGAGGAGGCCGCTCGGCACGCCGAGCACATCCTCGATTTGGAGATCAACGGCCACCTGCCGCGCGGGGTGCTGGTCGACGACCGCGCCGCCGTGGCGCACGAGTACTACGCGGGTGTCGTCTGGGACGGGACCCGCAAGCGCCCCGTGATGCTGTTCTCGGACATGGGCGGGATCGACATCGAGCAGGTCGCCGCTGAGCACCCCGATCGCGTCGCGCGCGCACACTTCTTCACCCGGACCCCGTTCTCGGACTGGCAGGCCAAGCAGCTGATCGCCTCGCTGGGCGTGACCGGGCCGGCGCTCAACCGCCTGACCCCGATCCTGGCGCGGCTGGCGCGGCTGTTCCTGGAGCACGACATGACGCTGGCCGAGATCAATCCGCTGGGCGAGCTCGACGACGGCTCGTTCGTCGCGCTCGACGCCCACATGGAGATGGAGAACGAGGCCCGCCCGCGACAGAAGGAGCTGCTGCACGAACTGGGAGTGGGCGACGAGGAGACGCGCCAGGCTCGCGAGGCGACCCCGTTCGAGCTCGCCGGCGAGCAGGTTGACGCCACCGACCACCGCGGCGTGGCGGGCAACGTGACCGAGTTCGACGGCAATCTGGGCCTGGTGATCGGCGCCGGCGGCGGCTCGCTGACGCTATTTGATGCGGTCCGCGCACCCGGCGGCCGGCCGGCCAACTACTGCGAGATCGGCGGCAACCCGTCGGTCGCCAAGGCGTGCGGGCTGGCCAAGCTGGTGCTGTCCAAGCCCGGCGTCGACAAGATCGCGGTGATGATGTCGATCGTCTCCAACACGCGGGTCGATATCGTCGCTCGGGGCGTGATCAAGGCCTGCCTGGAGCTCGGCCATGACCCCGCGGAGAAGATCGCCATCTTCCGCATCCCCGGCGCCTGGGAGGAGGAGGGCTTCAAGATCCTTAGGCGCTACGGGGTCCCATACGCGGACCGGTCGGTGTCGCTGAACGAGGCCGCCCGGCGCGCCGTGGAGCGGATCCAGGGGACGGGCGCCGCATGAGCATCCTGGTGGACGCCGACACGACCTTCATCGTCCAGGGGATCACGGGCCGCGAGGCGGTCAACCTGACCCGCGAGTGTCTGGACTACGGCGCCGGCGCGAAGATCGTCGGCGGCGTCACCCCCGGCCGGCGCGGCCGCGACGTGCACGGCGTGCCGGTGTTCGACACCGTCGCGCAGGCCGTGGAGCAGCACGGCGCGCCGGTCGTCGGGTCGGTCGTCACGGTCCCGCCGGCGTTCACCAGGGACGCGGTCCTGGAGGCGCTCGAGAACGGGATCGAGTTGGTCGTGATCGTGACCGAGCGGATCCCGCGCGGCGACGTGGCCCAGATGGTGGAGGTCGCGACGCAGCGGGGCGCGCGGATCATCGGCCCCAACTGCCTGGGGATCATCGTCCCCGACGTGGTCAAGATGGGCGGCATCGGCGGCCCGGCGCGCGACGCCGCCAAGTCCTATCGCCCCGGCCCCGTCGGCGTGATCTCGCGCTCGGGCGGAATGACGACCGAGATGTCCTCGACGCTCAGCGCCGCGGGGCTGGGTCAGTCGACGGCCGTGTCGATCGGCGGCGACGCGATCATCGGCTCAAGCTACGCCGAGCTGATGCCGCTGTTCGAGGCCGACTCGGACACGCGCGCGATCGTGATCTACACCGAGCCGGGCGGCCGGATGGAGGCCGACCTGGCCGCCTGGGTGACCGAGCGGCAGTCACGGCTGCCGATCGTGGCGTTCATGGCGGGCCGCTTCATGGACGAGATGCCGGGGATGAGCTTCGGCCACGCCGGGACGATCGTCGAGGGCGTCCAGGACACGGCCGGGGAGAAGATCGCCCGGCTGGCCGCCGCCGGGATCGCGGTCGCCGAGCGGATCGAGGACATTCCGGGGATGATCAGGGAGCGGCTGTAGCGATGGCGGGCACGTTCATCGACGTCGTCGTGGACCCTGCGCACGCGGCCGATCCGGAGCTGGCGGCGCGGCTGGCCGAGGTCTGCCCGGTCGACATCTTCCACGCGGGCCCTGACGGCGTGCAGATCGTGGAGCGCCACCTGGACGAGTGCGTCCTTTGCGAGCTGTGCATCAACGCCGCGCCGGCGGGCGCCGTCCGCGTGCTGAAGCTCTACTCCGGCGAGTCGCTGCCCGCATAGCGTGCCAGCATCCGAGACGTGCGGTACCGCCCCCCCTTTCAGGACGTGCGGTATCTATGTAACGGTATGCGTTACGTAGATACCGCACGTCGGTATCGTGGGCGGCGATGACCGCGCTGGACCTCGAGACGATCGCGGTGAGGCAGGCCGACGGGGTCGCCTGGCTGACGCTCAACCGCCCCCAGACCCTGAACGCCTGGACGCTCCAGCTCGGGCGCGAGCTGACCCGCGCCCTCGACGATGCCGCCCACGACGACGGCGTGCGAGCGATCGTCCTGACCGGCGCGGGACGGGCGTTCTCGTCCGGCGCCGACCTGCGCGAGCGGGCCGGCGACGACGCCGACGTGGGAAGCGCGCTCGAGCGCGTCTACAACCCGCTGATCATGCGGGTGCGCACCCTTCCCAAGCCCGTGATCGCCGCCGTCAACGGGCCCGCGGTGGGCATCGGGTGCTCGCTCGCGCTCGCGTGCGACCTGATCGTCGCCGCGCGCTCCGCCTACTTCCTGATGGCGTTCGTGAACGTCGGCCTGGGGCTCGACGGAGGCGCATCGCAGACGCTGATCGCCCGGGTCGGCCACGCTCGGGCGTTCGAGATCGCCTACCTCGGGGATCGGATCGCCGCAGAGCAGGCGCTCGCCTGGGGGCTGGTCAACCAGGTCGCCGATGACGACAAGCTGGAGGCGTGCGCCGCGGCGCTGGCGGCGCGGCTGGCAACCGGTCCGCCACGGTCCTTCGCCGCGATCAAGCGAACGCTCAACCACCGTGCCTACGACGGTTTCGAGCAGCTGCTGGCGCTCGAGGCCGAGGTGCAGCGCAGCCTGCTGGTGTCCGGCGACTTCGCCGAGGGCGTCACGGCCTTCCTGCAGAAGCGCCCCGCCCGCTTCACCGGCGCCTAAGCGCCGGGTCCACGATGGGCCCCGAGGGCGCCTCTCCACCCCCGGCCGCGGACGCATCGGCCGTCACCGTCCGCGCCGCCGCGCCGGCCGACGTGGCGCTGCTGCACGCGATGATCGTCGAGCTGGCGGTCTACGAGCGCGAGCCGGACGCGGTCACCGGCAGCGAGGCGATGCTCGCGCGGGCGCTGTTCGGGCCCTCGCCCTGCGCCGAGGCGCTGATCGCCGAGGCCGGGGGCGAACCGGCCGGGTTTGCCCTGTTTTTCGGCACCTTCTCGACCTGGGAGGTGCTGCCCGGGATCTGGCTGGAGGACCTGTACGTTCGGGAGCGGTTCCGCGGCGCGGGGGCCGGGCGAGCGCTGCTGGAGCAGCTGGCGGCGCTGACGGTCGCGCGAGGCTGCGCCAGGCTCGAGTGGAACGTGCTGGACTGGAACGAGCCGGCGCTGGGCTTCTACCGGCGCATCGGCGCGCGCCGGATGCGCGAATGGGACCGCCACCGGCTGTCGGGCGATGAGCTGCGCCAGGTGGCCGAGCGCTGAGCTCGGCCACCCGGCGCACGAGCCGTGCACGCGAGCCGCGCGAGCCGGCCTTTAGCGAACGGTCAGCGTGACCGCCCTGAGCGGGTGCTCGGCCTTGAGCTGGGCCGCGGTGTAGGCGAGCTTGACCCAGCGCCCAGCGGCGTACAGCTTCGTCATGTTCGAGTACCACGGCGAGGTGGGGTCGCTGGCCTGCGAGTAGGTCAGGATCCCCTGCGACACCGGCCCCGACGGGTTCAGCTGCGTGGTCATCACCAGCGACGAGCCGTCGTTGACCTGCCCGTAGGGGCCGCCGGTGACCGGACCGGCCGTCCCCGTCGTGCCGGTGGGTGAGTAGATCGCGTTGAAGCAGCCCATCCCCTGGCCGGCGCCCTCGCCCGGACAGCCGGGGACCGCGATCCGGCGCGACTGCGGCGCGCTCTGGACCTGGCCGAAGCTGGCGTTGATCGGCACGTGGTGGGCCTGCAGGTTCAGGACCGCATCCGCGAGCCACTTCAGCGGCGTCGCCGGCGGCGCCGTGTTCAGCCCGGCCGGGGTCGTCAGCGGCTTGGCCGGATCGAACTTGATCGCGTAGAAGTCGCTGTCGGTGTCGGTGGCCTGCCAGACGTCGAACAGCCAGCCGCCGTGCGCGTTGAGCTTGCCGGTGGAGTCGTACGCGGCGAGCGCGGCGCAGGCTGCCGTCAGGTTGACGGTGCGGCCGTTGGTGGCGTTCTGGGTCGGATGCGCGCGGCAGTCGGCGACCAGGTCCTTGAGGACCAGCTGCGCCAGCTCGGACCGGTCGCCCTCCCACATCCGCTGCAGGGTCGAGATCGTGAACTTGGGCGCGCCGAGCCCGTCGGTGCCGGCGACCCGCGCCGCGATCATCTGATTGCCCAGCCGCGTACGACCGTCCTGCTGGACCCCGGTCTTGCCGACGATCGGCGCGTATCCGGTCAGCGGATGCGACGGGTTGGCGAGCCAGTAGGAGTCGTTGGAGTTCTCTACGTAATCGCGTCGGAACATGTGCGGCAGCAGGCGCGCTGGCAGGATCCCACGCTGCGGCGTGCCGGCGAAGTCGACGGTCGCGCAGGACGAGCGGCTGCCGTCCAGCGTGATCACGCCGGCGACGTTGTAGACGATCGTCGGCAGCCCGGCCGGCAGGCACTGCTTCAGCTTGGCGGCGGTCACCGCGGGCGTGTCGCCGATGTCGCCGTAGTAGGCGTTGCCGTGGTCGTCCGCCGCCATCGTGTTGAAGGTCGGGATCGCGAGCCACTTGGCCTCGACGTCGAACAGGCGCTGCACCGAGGTCGCCTGGCCCATCTGGAAGTACTGGTTGGCGGCGCGGATACCGGCGGCGATCGTATAGTCGTCCAGCGCGTACGCGGTCGTCGCCGTCCACTGATAGCCGGCCGCGGAGACGGTCGTGACGACGCCCCAGCGCGTCGTGTAGAAGGTGTGGTGAACGGTCGTGTGGCCGTAGCGGAACGTGACCGAGATCCGCCCCATCTTCACCGGCCTGCCGT
>JBOGYE010000125.1:0-4498 GCA_050696635.1 Solirubrobacteraceae bacterium
CCCGCCGCCCGGGGCCGTGGCGGTGCCGCCGCCGCTCGGGGCGGTCGCGGTGCCGCCGCCGTTGGTGGCGCCCGTGGGCGCTGTTGCCGTGTTGGTGGTCGTCGCGCCTTGCGTGGTGGCAGCGGGGGCGGTCGCGGTATTGCCGCCCCCGGTGGTGGCCGCCGACCCGGTCGTAGTGCCGTTGCCCGACGTGGAGCCGCCGGCGGTCGTGATCCTGGCCTTCTTCTTCGTGCCTCCGTCGCCCTCGGTGGCGTAGATCTGCAGCGCCTGGGTCATGAAGCTGCGCCAGATGATCGCTGGGAAGGTGCCGCCCTCGACCGGGCCGCCGTTGAACAGCGTCTTCATCGGCACGTACCCGTTGGGGAACCCGACCCAGACCGCGACCGTCAGCTGTGGCGTCCAGCCGACGAACCAGGCATCCCCGTACTCGCTGGTGGTGCCGGTCTTGCCTGCCACCATCACTCCCGGGATCGCTGCCGCCGTGCCGGTGCCATGCGTGACGACGCCCTCGAGCAGCGTCTGGATCGTCTGCGCATCGGCGGTCGGGATCACCTGGCGGTAGTGCGGCTTGTCGATCAGCTCCGACTTGCCGTTGCAGTGGTTGGGACAGTAGATCTGCGCGATTCCCGTTGCTCCCTCCGCCGGTGCCCCCAGGCCCGGGTCATAGACGCGGCGCCCACCCTCGGCGATCGTCTCATAGGCGTGCGCCATGTCAAGCGGCGAGACCCCCACCTTGAGGCCGCCGATGATCATCGCGTAGTTGTGCGAGACCGGCGTCTGGATCCCCATCGCCCTGGCCATGCGTGCGATTCGCCGGGTGCCGACCCCGGGGGATAGTCCTAGCTGGGTGAAGACGCTGTTGTCCGAGATCGTGGTCGCCTGGGCCAGCGACTCCGGGCCGACGTACTCGTTGCCGAAGTTCTTGACGTGGTAGATCTCCTTGCCGCCACTGTTGGGCACGACCAGGTTCAGCGGCTTTGAGTCGAATACCGAACTGGGCCCGTAGCCATGCTCGAGCGCGACCGCCAGCGTGAACGGCTTGAACGCCGATCCCGGCTGGCGCTGTGCCTCGGTGGCGAGGTCGAACGGGTGGCGCTGGAAGTCGGAGGCCCCGTTGACCAGCGGTCCGCCGACCATCGCCCGGACCTGACCGGTCTTGTTGTCGATCGCCACCAGCGAGGCCGTCGGCTCCCCCGGCCCGCTCGGCAGGTTCTGGGCGACCGCCTGCTGGGCCGCCTGCTGCATCGGCAGATCGATCGTGGTGCGGATCTTCAGGCCCCCGTAGTAGGCGCGGTACTCGGCGGCCTGCTGGGACAGCCCGTGGCTGAGTCCGACGGCGTCGAGGATCTGCGGGCGCAGCCAGCTGGTGAAGTACGGGGCGGCGGGCGGCTCGACCGGCTGCTCGATGTTTGAGGCGGTGGGCAGCGGGTCCGTTCGCGGATTGCGAGCCCGCTGGTACTCCGCGAGCGAGATGTCGTGCTGATTGAACATGTCCTGCAGGACCAGGTCTCGGCGGTGCAGCGCGGCCTGCGGGAACGCGATCGGGTTGAACGCCGAGGGGTTGGCGATCATCCCGGCCAGCAGCGCCGCCTCGCCCGGGGACAGGACCGACGCGCACGAGCGCAGCGGCGGATCTCCGCAGCCGCTCTTGGCGCCGGTTGCCGATGCGTTGGCGTTGTAGCCGAGCTGCTTGCCGAAGTACACGCGCGCGGCGGACTCGGCCCCATAGGCGCCCTCGCCGAAGTAGATCGAGTTCATGTACTCGGTGAGGATCTTGGTCCGCGGCCACTCGCGCGTGAGATGGAACGCGAGTGCGGCCTCGCGCAGCTTCTCGAAGATCGTGCGGTTGGCCTCCTGCTTGAGCGCGCCCTTGACGAACTGCTCGGCGATCGTCGACGCGCCCTGCGTCGCCTTGCCGGTCACGTCGGCGATGAAGGCGCGCGCTAGGCCCTTGAGGTCGACGCCCGGATCGGACCAGAAGCGCTTGTCCTCGACCGAGACCACCGCGTAGCGCACCATCGACCCCAGCTGGCCATAGGTGTCGACCACCTCGTGCGTGGGCGGCGCGAAGATCCCGATCGGCCGCCAGTGGTCGTCGTACAGGTAGGAGTTGTGGGCCGCGCGGTATTCCGCCCTGTTCTCGATCTGCGGCAGATCGGACGCGACCGACATCATCATCCCGAACACCGTCGAGACGAGCGCCAGCGCCCCCAGGCCGATCAAGATCGAGAACAGCCGCAGCTTCTTGACCTTCGGGCGTCGGCGTCGGCCGCCTCGACCAGCCCGGGGGCGCCGGCGTGGCGGTGCGAACGGGATCGGCGCACCTGGATCCCGCGGCTCGCTGGATGTGTGGTCTTCGTCGCTCATGCGATCGACCGCCAGCCCCGGCGCGGTATGGCGACGGCGCCGCGGCGTACGGGGCCCAACGGCCCCGGTCGATGCTCGACGGGCCTTCCCGGGCGGCGTCGAGAGTCTAGCATTGGCGCCCCTGTGAACCGGTCCAGATCCAGCCGCCCAAAGGGCCCACTCGCGGAGGCTCAGCGGTGAGCTCGGTCGCATCTTTGCGGGTGGCGCCGTGCGCTTGGGTGCGGGTCCTGGCCCGGGTCTTTGGGTTCTCTCCCGGGGTTGTTCGGGTCGTTCGTGGCCGCTGATCCGGCGAGCACCGCGGCGTGGCTGGCCCGCAACGCGGTCGACTGCCTGCCGGACGGGGGGCTGGCCAGAAAGCTCGAGCTGGGTCGCGCGCTGCGCGTCAAGCTGGGCGTCGATCCGACCGCTCCCGACATCCACCTCGGTCACACGGTCGTGCTGGGAAAGCTGCGCGAGTTCCAGGAGCTCGGGCACACCGTGGTGCTGATCGTCGGCGACTACACCGCCCGGGTCGGCGACCCGAGCGGTCGCTCGAGCCTGCGCCCGGTGCTCGCGCCCGAGCAGATCGACGCCAATGCGCGCACCTACCAGGAGCAGGCGCTGGCGGTGCTCGACGACCGCCTGCTGGAGGTTCGCTTCAACGGCGAATGGCTGGACATGTCAATGGCGCGCCTGTTCGAGCTGACGCGCACGACGACCGTCAGCCAGCTGCTGGAACGCGACGACTTCGCCAAGCGATACGCGGCGCGCGAGCCGATCTCGGTCAGCGAGCTGCTGTACCCGTTGATGCAGGGCTATGACTCGGTCGCGATCGAGGCCGACGTCGAGCTGGGAGGGACCGACCAGAAGTTCAACCTGCTGCTGGGGCGCGACATCCAGCGCTACTACGGGCAGCCCGAGCAGGTGATCCTGACGATGGGGCTGCTGACCGGAACGGACGGCGAGCGCAAGATGTCAAAGAGCTACGGCAACCAGATCGGCGTAGCCGACGGGCCCAACGAGATCTACGGACGCACGCTGAGCGTCCCTGACCCCGCGCTGGCCACGTGGTACGAGCTGCTGCTGGGCACCGGGCTACCCGCCGGCGAGCCGCCGCGCGATGCCAAGCGCTTTCTCGCGCGAGCGCTTGTGCGGCGGTTCCACGGTGAGGCTGCGGCGACCGCGGCCGAGCAGCGGTTCGACGCCGTACACGTGCGCCACGAGGTTCCCGGCGACGCTCCGGTCGTGTGCTTCTCGGCGGGCGACGGTGGCGCGGTCCACATGCCGGCGCTGCTGGCCCGTGCCTTCTCGCTCTCCACCTCCGACGCGCGGCGAGCGCTGGCGCAGGGGGCCGTGAGGGTCGACGGGGCAGTGCTGGTCGCCGAGCCGCTTGACCTTCCGGCGGCGGCGCTCGACGGCCGCGTGCTGCAGTTCGGGCGGCGGCGCTCCGCGCGGATCCAGATAAGGCCGGACGAGCGGGACGAGCGGGGCGAGTGCTGATCGACTTCAACGACCGCGAGCGGGGACGCACGATCCACGTCCAGGTCCTATCCTGACGGTCCGGACGGGTCGCCGCAGGCCGGTGATCGCCACCAGGCGATGATGCCCCCGTTGAGCGCTATACTCGTCCGTTCTGCCCTGGGCCGCTATGCAGCGGTCCGGATGCGCCGCCGGGGGGATCCACCCCTCGGATGAGGTGCGACGGTCTTTGAAAACTCAACAGCATGCGCACTCTTGGCCGATCCGTCGGTCGAGTTGTGTGTCCAGGTTCGACGCCGTCGCTCCAGCCTGGCCCTCGGGCCGTGCAGGAACGGCGGTGCCAAGATTGACCCCGTCTTGCGCTGTCGGAGCCCACCGTGTACCAGGGCTCCGAGACCACCGCGCCTTGACCGGGCGGCGTTTGCCGCCTGGTCACCACAGGCCGGCGGGTAGTGGCGCAAGGGCCCGATCCCTCCAGGGACGGGCCCAGGACCCGGTCTGCTTCCGGTTCGGTCCAACGCGGCCGAGTCGATCGAGCGGCCGGCTATTCCTGACGACTCTTTGTGGAAGTTCTTCACGGAGAGTTTGATCCTGGCTCAGGACGAACGCTGGCGGCGTGCCTAACACATGCAAGTGGAGCGACGAACCAGGCTTCGGCCTGGGGCAAAGCCGC
>JBOGYE010000126.1:0-4380 GCA_050696635.1 Solirubrobacteraceae bacterium
CATCGGCGTAGCCCGGTGGCGGGATGGAGCGCAGGCGGTCCTGCACCGCGAGCCGCTCCGCGCGGCGGACGATCGCCTCGAACTCCGCCTCGGACTCGGGCTCCTGCCAACCGGCAACGCGGGTCAGAACCAGCACCACGACCGCGATGAACAGCACCGTCCCGGCGGCGAACACCGCCAGCCCCTGCGCAATCCGGACCACGGGCGAGCCGGACGCACCGGTGGCGAGGCTGACGAACGCCAGCCCGAACAGCACCGAAGTGACCGCGGCGACGAGCACGCGTGCGCGCGTCGGTGGTCGGCCGCGCACGACCGTCACCCCAGCGCTCTCGCGATCACGAGGCGCTGGATCTCGTTCGTGCCCTCGTAGATCTGGGTTATCTTGGCGTCGCGCAGCATCCGCTCGACCGGGTACTCCTTGACGTAGCCGTAGCCGCCGAGCACCTGGACGGCCTCGACGGTGACCCGCATCGCTGTATCCGAGCAGAACAGCTTCGCCATCGCCGAGTACTTGCCGATCTCGGCGTCGCCCCTGTCGACCTTCGCGCACGCCTGGTAGAGCAGCTCGCGCCCGGCGGCGCACTGGGTCTCCATGTCGGCGAGCTTGAACTGGATCGCCTGGAACGAGCTGATCGGCCTGCCGAACTGTCGGCGCTCGCGCGCGTAGGCGGCCGCGTAGTCGGTCGCGCCCTGGGCGATCCCGAGCGCCTGGGCGGCCACCCCGAGCCGCGACCGGTCAAGCGTCGCCATCGCCACCCTGAACCCTTGGTTGACCTCGCCGATCACGTTCTCGGGCGGCACGCGGACGCCGTCGAAGATCGGCTGGCCGGTCGGCGAGCCGCGGATGCCGAGCTTGTGCTCGAGCTTGCCGACGCTGAAGCCGGGGCGGTCGGCCTCGACCACGAACGCGGTGATCCCGCGCGAGTGGCCCGCCTCCCGGTCGGTGACGGCGAACACGACGTAGAAGTCGGCGATCCCGAGGTTGGTGATCCAGTTCTTGGTTCCGTCGATCACCCACTCGTCCCCGGCTTCGCTGAGCGTGGCCCGCGTGATCATGCCGCCAGGGTCAGACCCCGCCTCGGGCTCTGATAGCGCGAACGCGGGCGACCACTCGCCTGTCGCGCAGCGGGGCAGGAAGCGCTCCTGCAGCTCCGGCGTGCCGAACAGCTTGATCGGCAGCGTGCCCAGCTCCTGGATCATCAGGATCAGCGCCGTGGACGCGCAGGCCTTGGCGATCTCCTCGACCGCCATGTTCAGCATCAGCGTGCCGGTGCCGGTGCCGCCGTGCTCTGACTCGAACGCCAGCCCCAGGATGTCGTGCTCGGCCAGCAGCTCACGCAGGTCGTGCGGGTAGGCGGCCTGCTCATCGATCTCGGCCGCGCGCGGCGCGATCCGCTAGCGCGCGATCGCGCGGATCGTATCGCGCAGATCGAGCTGCTCGGGCGGGACCGTGTAAAGCTCAGACAGCGCGGACATGAGGTCCTGCTGATCCTACGCCCGCGGGCCGGGCGGCGCGGCGCCGGGGAGGCGCGCACGCGGAAGCCCGCCCTTGAGGGCTCCCGTCACCCACTTCCGATCGGAGCGCTACAAGCCCGACGGGTGGCGCACGACATAGTTGCCGCCGTCGCCGAGATTGGCGGTCGCGTCCGCCGGCGCCAGCCAGCGCGGCCCGGTGCCGCCCGGCGTCGTCGGCCCGTAGTGCGCGGTGTCGAACGCGAGGCCCGCTACGACCATGAACGTGTGACCGGCGTCGGCGTAGATCGTGATCCACTGGCCGGGACCTGGGCTGCCGTAGGACTCGAGCTCTGAGGAGTCCTCGGACGAGGTCAACAGGTCACCGCCGTGCAGGGCGTAGCTGACGGCTCCCGAGCAGTCGTAGCCCTTTGAGTTCCAGTGAGCGTGCCCGCCCGCGTAGATGTAGGGCGTGTCGATGATCTGGTTGGCGGCCGCGATCACATCCTGGACGACCTTGGGGGCGCCCGCGGGCGCCGTCACGGTCCCGTCCGGGTTGAGCGTCGCGGGGGTCACGGGACCGCCGGTAACGGCGGCGGCGACGACCTGGCGCAACGTCAGCGTGTCGGCGTAGGTGACGACGCCGTCCGCCGGAGATAGGTTGTTGGCCTGCTGGAAGGCGATCACGTTGGCCTTGGTCGCCGACCCGTAGCTTCCGTCAACCGCGGTCTGGTAGCCGGCCAGCGTCAGGTATCCCTGCAGCACGCGAACGTCGTGCCCGTTCATCCCGGGCTTCAGCACGCGCTCGCCGAGGTGCTGCGAGCCGCCGTCCTGGGCGACCGGGGCGGTAATCGGATCGGTCGCGCTGGTCGGGTCGGCGGCGTTGGGACCGTCGACGGCGTGCCGGCGCCGGTGCCCGCGGCGGCTCCCGCCGGTGGCGCCCAGCCCGATCCCGCCGCTGCCCGCGACCGCGTTGGTGGCACCGTCGCCGGTGGCCAGCACCAGGCGCAGCCGGCGCACCACCTTCGCGGTCACGATCCCATTGGCGGCAAGTCCGTAGCGGTGCTCGAACCTGGTCACGTTGCGCTGGGTTATCGGGCCGAAGATGCCGACCGCCGGGGTGCGGAAGCCGACCCTCGTCAGGTCGGCCTGAAGCGAGCGCACGTCGGCGCCTGACATTCCCCGGCGCAGCGTCCGGCCGCCGAGCCGGGGAGCGCGCGGACCGGCGAGCGCCGCGGATGCCGGCGCCAGCACGACGACCAGCGCGAACGCGCCCACGATACGGGCAAGGATACGAGCACGGCTTTTGACCAACGGAACTACCCCTTCTCTTTCGTGATGCCTACGGGGTTAGCTGTCGGGCTCGCGCTGAAAGAGTCGCGCTACGCCGGTGCTCCGGCGATTCGCCCCTGGGACCAGATCGGCCCCGGCGGGTTCCCCGATCGCCCCAACTCAGGTGTGAGGCGACTCGGCTCTGGGTACTTATCGGTCGAGCACAGTACACGAATTGCAAGACGGCTGTCACAAGCAGGAGTGCAGCGCGTCATAACGCAAGGACTCGTGCTGCTCTACGCTGGCTGCGATGGCCGACTACACGCCGCTTGAGGTCTCAAAGCTGTTGGCGGCCGACGAGATCCAGCTGATCGATGTGCGCGAGCCCCACGAGCACGATGCGGGCCGGATCGCCGGCGGGCGTCTGATCGAGCTAGGCCGGCTGGCCGCCGAGGCGCAGTCGATCGAGCGGGAGCCTGCGGTCGTGTTCTACTGCCGCAGCGGCGGCCGATCGGCGATGGCGACCGAGGCGTTCGTGGCGGCCGGCTTCGATGCGCACAACATGACCGGCGGACTGCTGGCATGGGAGGCCGCGGGGCTGCCGCTCGAGCCCGAGGACGGCCAGGTGGCATAGCGTCCCGGGGCGGCGCAAAGTCGGTCCGGTGTCCGTGCCGCGGCGTTCCCTCCGCGCTCAGGCACGCGGCCCCTCAGGCGATCGTCCAGCTGTCGCCCGCGCCCAGCAGCTCCGCGAGCTGAGCCTCGGTCGCGGCCGACGCCGACGCCCGGCGGAAGCTGGGCCGCGCCACCTGGCGGAAGATCCCGATCGGGGTCGGCCCGGTGGGGGTCTCGGCGAGCTTTGCGAGCGAGAACGCCAGCCCCGGGTCCGCGCGGCCGGGGTCGTGAACCAACAGCTCGGCCTGGTTGCGCTCGGACACGTCGACGATCGCCAGGCATCCGTCGTCGCCGCGGGTCACGCCGCGCCGGCCGTCGGCGCCGAAGCGGATCGGCTCTCCCGCGCGCAGCCGGATCTGGTTGGCGTCGCGCTCCTCCTTCTCGGTCAGCGCGGCGAACGCGCCGTCGTTGAACACCGGGCAGTTCTGGTAGATCTCGACCAGCGCCGCGCCCTCGTGAGCCGCGGCGGCCCGCAACACCTCGGTCATGTGGTGGCGGTCGCGGTCGATCGTGCGCGCGACGAACGTCGCCTCCGCGCCGAGCGCCAGCGCCACCGGGTTGAACGGATGGTCAGAAACGCCGAACGGAGTTGACTTGGTGATCTTGCCCAGCTCCGAGGTCGGCGAGGCCTGGCCCTTGGTGAGCCCGTAGATCTGGTTGTTGAACAGCAGGATCTTGATCGGGACGTTGCGGCGCAGCGAATGGATCAGGTGGTTGCCGCCGATCGACAGCGAGTCGCCGTCCCCGGTGACGATCCAGATCGACAGGTCCTCGCGGGTCGAGGCCAGCCCGGTGGCCAGCGCGGGCGCGCGGCCGTGGATGCTGTGCATCCCGTAGGTGTTCATGTAGTAGGCGAACCGGCCGGCGCAGCCGATGCCGGTGATGAACACGATCTTCTCGGGCGGGATCCCGAGCTCGGGCATGAACTGCTGCACGGCCGAGAGCACGGCGTAGTCGCCGCAGCCCGGGCACCAGCGGGTCTCC
>JBOGYE010000127.1:0-7174 GCA_050696635.1 Solirubrobacteraceae bacterium
AGCTTCACCTGACTCCAGCCAACCGAGACGCCGTGGCTCACCAGATCACCGCGACCGCGCTCGCCGGCCTGCCCGAGGCGCGCGCCGGCGACGACCCGGCGGCGCTGATCGCGCCCGCGATGCCGGCGGGGCGCCCGGCGCCCGGGGACGTGCTGGTCGTCGCCCACAAGCTGATCTCCAAGGCGGAGGGCCGCACCCGCGCGCTGTCTGAGATCGTGGCGACCGAGCGCGCGCACGAGCTGGGGCGGCTGCTCGGCAAGGATCCGCGTCACGTGCAGGCGGTGCTCGACGAGACGCGCGAGGTGCGCCGCGCCCAGAACGGGGTGCTGATCGCGGTCACACACCACGGGTTCGTGTGCGCCAACGCGGGCGTCGATGCCTCCAACGCCCCCGATGAGGACACGCTGATCCTGCTGCCGCGCGACCCGGACGCCTCGGCCAGGCGGTTGCGGGCCGGGCTCAGGCGGCTCCACGGCGCAGCGCCGGCGGTCCTGATCACCGACTCGTTCGGCCGCGCGTGGCGTAACGGCCAGTGCGACGTGGCGATTGGTTGCGCGGGCCTGCGGCCGCTAGAGGACTGGCGCGGACGCCGCGACGCGCGCGGACGCGAGTTACGCGCCACGCAGGTTGCGGTCGCCGATGAGCTGGCGGCGGCGGCTGATCTGGCGCGAACCAAGGACGGGATGGCGCCGGCGATCCTGATCGGCGGCGCCGAGCGGCACGTGACCGAAGAGGACGGATCGGGCATCGGGGAGCTGCTGCGCGACGCCGCGCAGGATCTGTTTCGCTGACCACGGCGTGGCGCCTCAGACCGCGCTCGGAGCGCCGACCGCGTGAAAGCCGCCGTCGACGTGCACGATCTCCCCGCTGATCCCGCGCGACCAGTCAGACAGCAGCCAGCAGATCGCGCGCGCCACGGGCACCGGGTCGGTGGTGTCCCAGCCCAGCGGCGCCTGCGCCGTCCACAGCTCCGCGAGCCGCTCGAAACCCGGGATCCCCTGCGCGGCGACGGTCGCCAGCGGGCCGGCCGAGACGAGGTTGACGCGGATCCCGTCGGGCCCGAGGTCGCGCGCCAGGTAGCGCGCGACCGACTCGAGCGCGGCCTTGGCGACGCCCATCCAGTCATAGATCGGCCACGCGACGCTGGCGTCGAAGTCCATCCCGACGATCGACCCGCCGGACGCCATCAGCGGCGCGAGCGCGCCCGCAAGAGCCTTCAGAGAGAAGGCGCTGGTGGCGAACGCCTGCGTTGCGCTCTGGACCGGTGCGCTCATGAACCTCCCGCCGATCGCGTCCGCAGGCGCGAACGCGATCGCGTGCAGCACGCCGTCGACGCCGCCCCAGCGGTCGCGCAGCGTCTCGGTCAGGGCCGCCAGATCCTGCTCGCGGTTGACGTCGAGCTCGAGCACGTCGACCGGCGTCGGCAGCCGCTGGGCGGCGCGCTCGGTCATCCGCCGCACCCGCCCGAAGCTGGTCAGCACGATCTCGGCGCCGGCCTGCTGGGCCTGCTCGGCGGCGTGATAGGCGATCGAGTCCCTGGTGATCACGCCGGTGATCACCAGCCGCCGCCCCTCCAGGATCACGGCAGCCCGCCGGCGCCCGAGCCTTGGAACGAGCTCAGCGCCCACACGAGCCGGTCGCGCGTCTCCGCGGGCTCGATGATCTCGTCCACGAACCCCTCGGCGGCCGCGCTCGACGCGCGCAGGTGCTCGTGCGCGTACGCGGCGGCCAGCCGGTCGCGCTCGACGTCCGGGTCCGCGGCGGCGCGCAGCTGGCGCCGGTTGACGATCCCGACCGCCGCTCGCGCCCCCATGATCCCCATCTCCGCGTCCGGCCAGGCCAGCACGAGGTCGGCTCCGAGGTCGCGCGAGTTCATCGTGATGTAGGCGCCGCCGTAGTTCTTGCGCAGCACGACGGTCAGCTTCGGCACCCGTGCGCGCGCGAAGGCGCGCACGAGCGAGGCGCCGTGGCGGATCACCCCGGCGCGCTCCTGCTTGGAGCCGGGCATGAACCCCGGGGTGTCGACGACCGCGACCAGCGGTACGCCGAAGTCGTCGCACAGGTTCACGAACCTGGCGGCCTTCTCGGAGCCCTCCGCGTCGAGCACGCCGCCCAGGTAGCGCGGCTGGTTGGCGACGATCCCGACCGGGCGCCCATCGATCCGCGCCAGCGCGGTGACCACGTTGCGAGCCCAGCGCGGGCACAGCTCCAGCAGCGAGTCGCGGTCGACGATCGCGCGCAGCGCGTCTCGTACGTCGTACGCGCGGCGCGGCTCGGATGGCACGAACGCGCCCGGGTCGGCATGCGCGGGGGCCACCGGCAGGCCGCGGGGCGGCGCGCCCCCGGCAGCCGACGGCAGGTAGGACAGCAGCTCGCGCACGCGCAGGGCGGCCGCCGTCTCGTCGGGCTCGACCAGGTGGCAGACGCCGTTGCGGTCATGGACATGGGGGCCGCCGAGTCCGGCTGCGTCGATCTCCTCGCCGAGCGCCTCGCGCACGACGCCGGGACCGGTCAGGAACATCGCTGCGTCCTGGGTCATCACGATCAGGTCGGTCAGCGCCGGGGAATAGGCGCCGCCGCCGGCCGAGGCCCCGGACACGACCGAGATCTGCGGCACGACCCCGTTCAGCGCGACCGTCTCGCGGAAGATCCGCCCGTAGCCGGCCAGCGCAGCGGTCCCCTCCTGCATTCGCGCGCCGCCGGACTCGACGAATCCGACGACCGGGATCCGCGCGCGCCCCGCGATCGACAGCACCCGGACGATCGTGTCGGCGTGGCGCTCTCCCAGCGAGCCGCCCAGGAAGGCACCGTCCTGCGCGTAGCAGGCGATCGGCCGCCCGTCGACGGCGCCCGTGGCGCCGACGACGCCGTCACCGGCGATCGCGCGCTCGCCGAGCCGCGAGGATCGCGCGAGCGAGCGCAGCACGCGCAGCGAGCCGGGGTCGCAGAGCGCTTCGAGGCGCTCCACCGGGGCCAGGCGCTCGCGTGCCTCGGGCGGCAGGGCGGTCAGGCTCATGCGGCGAGACCGCGCAGCGCCAGGGCGACGTTGTGACCGCCGAACGCGAACGAGTTCGACAGCGCCAGCGGGGCGTGCCCGTTGCGCCGCAGCAGCGGCCGGGCCTCGCCGGGCACGTAGTCCAGATCCAGCTCCGGGTCGGGCACCTCGTAGCCGAGCGTCGGCGCGATCACTCCCGTGATCAGCGTTCGCAGCGTCGCGACCGCCTCGACGGCTCCGGCCGCGCCGAGCGTATGGCCGATCGAGGACTTGGTCGACGAGATCGGGACCCGCCGGGCATCGTCGCCGAGCGCCAGCTTCAGCGCAAAGGTCTCGGCGGCGTCGTTCAGCGGCGTGGAGGTTCCGTGCGCGTTGACGTAGTCGACCTCGGACGGCGTCGCGCCCGCATCCAGCAGCGCCAGCTCGATCGCGCGCGAGGCTGGCTCGCCGGTCGGCTCCGGCGCGGTCAGGTGGTAGGCGTCGGTGGTCGAGCCGTAGCCCGCGATCTCGCCCAGGATCTCGGCCCCCCGCTGGCGGGCGGCGTCCTCCTCCTCCAGCACCAGCACGCCCGCTCCCTCGCCCATCACGAAGCCGTCGCGGCGCAGGTCGAACGGGCGCGACACGCCCGTCTCAGACAGCGCCTGCATCGAGCGAAAGCAGGCGATCCCGAACTCGGTCAGCGAGGCCTCGGCGCCACCGCAGACGACCGCGTCTGCGTCGCCGTACTGGATCATCCGCAGCGCCGAGCCGATCCCGTGTGCGCCGCTCGCGCAGGCCGAGACCACGCCGTAGCTCTGCCCGCGCAAGCCGTAGCGCATGGTCACACCCGCCGCGGCCGCGTTGGGCATGTACTGCGGGATCCCCAGCGGGGAGACCGCCTTGGCGCCGCGCTCGTGCATCAGGATTATCTGCGACTCGATGGTCGACTGGCCACCGATCCCGGTAGCGATCACGCAACCGACGCGAAGCGGATCATACGGCGGCTCGCCGTCCCAGCCGGCCTGCGCGATCGCCTCGCCGGCGGCGACCACAGCCAGTTGCGAGAACCGGTCCAGTCGCCGCGCCTCCTTGACCGACAGGTGGTCGGAGGCCTGAAAGTCCCGGCACGCGCCGGCGCCGTCGACGATTCCGATCTCGCCCTCCGCCCAGCGCTCGTGAAGGGTCGCGGCGCCGAGCCCGAGCGGCGTCACCGCGCCCATCCCGGTGACGACCACCCGGCGTCTGTCCGGCGCCTGCGCCATCAGCCCGCCCGGGAGACGATCAGGTCGATCGCGTCACCGACAGTCTTCAGCTCCTTCATGTCCTCGCCCTTGAGCACCACCCCGTAGTCGTCCTCGACCACCTGGGCGAGCTCGACTAGATCGAGAGAGTCGATGTCGAGCTCCTCGAAGGTCGCCGAACGGGTGATCTGGCTGGCGTCGGGGCCGAAGCTCGCCAGCGTCTCGATCACGCGGCTCTCGACCTGCTCCGTTGTCACTGACATTCGCTGCTCCTGTCCAGTCGTTGTTCGTTGGTGCGCTTCACGCGGCCAGCCCGCCGTCGACCGACAGGACGGCGCCGGTCACATAACTGGCCTCGCGAGAGGCTAGAAAGCGGACGCAGGCCGCCACCTCCTCCGGCCTGCCGGCGCGGCGGGCCGGTACGTGCGAAAGCAGCTCACCGTCCACGCCGGCCGTCATGTCGGTCTCGATCCAGCCGGGCGCGACCGCGTTGATCGTGATCCCCCGGCGTGCGACCTCGACCGCCGATGTCTTGGTCAGCGCGATCAGTCCCGCCTTGGCGGCGGCGTAGTTGGACTGCCCCGCGTTGGCGCGCAGCCCGACGACCGACGAGACATTCACGATCCGCCCGAAGCGGGCGCGCATCATCGGCTTCAGCGCTCGCCGCGTTAGACGGAAGGCGGCGGTCAGATCGGTGTCGATCACCGCGGTCCAGGCCTCGTCGGAGAGCGTCGGGGTGAGGTCGTCGACGCTGATCCCGGCATTGTTGACCAGCACCAGGACAGGACAGCCGTAGTGCGTCTCAAGTTCGTCGAACAGGCGCCCGGGCGTCGCCGGGTCGGCGACGTCGCCTGCCAGCGCCAGCGCACGACCACCGTCGGATTCGATCCGCGTCACGACGGCCCCCGCAGCCGTCGCGTCCGCTCGGTAGTTGACCCCGACGGCCCAGCCGTCGGCGGCCAGCGCAACCGCGATCGCGGCGCCGATCCCGCGCGAGGCGCCGGTCACGAGCGCGCAGCCGTCATCGCGCTGCTCTGCGCGCGACTCGGCGCGCGGCTCAGGCATTGACCAGCTCCACGCCGCTCAGGGTCCGCTTCGCAAGCCCGGTCAGCACCCGCCCGGGGCCGACATCGACGAACCGCTCGGCGCCGAGCTCGTGCAGGCACAACAGCGTCTCGCGCCAGCGGACCGGCCTCGTCAGCGCCGCCGCCAGCTCGGCCCGCGGGTCCATGAACGGCTGCGCGGTTACCGCGGAGACGACCGTGCAGCGCGGCGTCGAGAACGTTGTCGCCGCCAGGGCACGCTCGAACTCGGGCACCGCCGACGCCATCATCGGCGAGTGAAAGGCACCGGTCACATCGAGCGCCATCGCGCGCAGGCCCAGCTCCGACGCGTGCTCGATCGCTGCCGGCAGCCCCGCGCGGGAACCCGAAAGCACGACCTGTTGGGGCGAGTTGTCATTGGCGACGGTCAGCTCGTGGGCCTGCGCGATCTCGTCGGCGCGCTCGGACGCGCCGGCACCGAGCACGGCGATCATCCCGCCGTCGCCGGCGACGCGCCCGGCCTCGTCCATCAGCCGACCGCGCAGCGCCACCAACTCCAGGCCCTCGCGCTCATTGAGCGAGCCGGCAGCCACCAGTGCGCCCAGCTCGCCGAGCGAGTGGCCGGCCATCAGCTCGGCGGCCGGGCGACCGAGCGCCTCAAAGCCCGCCAGGCTGGCGCAGAAGATCGCGGGCTGGGCGAAGTTGGTGCCCTCGTCGGCGCGCGGGAACGGGTCCTGGCCGACAGCGGCGACCGCCAGCTCCAGCAGGTCGGGGCGGACCTCGGCGACCAGTTCGCGCATCTGCGGTGTCTGGCTGCCCTGGCCGGGGAACAGGATCGCGGTGCGCGCCATTGCGCCCAACCTACGCCCCCCGGCGGGCCCCGGGTACAGCCTCGGCGCGAACTTCCCCCCGTTCGGGGGGACCCAGCCGGTAGCCTGCACCGAGGACCGCCCCGTGAGCCTGCCAGATCCCACTCCCGCGACGGCCGCGCTGGTGACCGGCGCCTCGGCCGGGATCGGCGCCGCGATCGCCGTGCGCCTGGCCATGCGGGGACACAACCTCGTGCTGGTCGCCCGGCGGCGTGATCGCCTGCGCGTGCTGGCGCGCGAACTCGCTACGGAACACGGGGTTCGCGCCGAGGCGCTTGGCTGCGATCTCAGCCGCCCGGCCGCACTGAGCCGGCTGCCGGCTCGGGTGCGGGCGCTTGGGCTCGATGTCAGCGTGCTGGTCAACAACGCCGGCTTTGCGACCGGCGGCGCGTTCCACGAGTCTGATCCGGCGCGCGAGCTCGATCAGGTCCGGGTGCTGGTCGAGGCCGTCGTCTCGCTCAGCTGCGCGTTCGTGCCCGGCATGGTCGGCCGCGGCAGCGGCGCGGTGCTGAACCTGGCCTCGACCGCCGGGATGCAGCCGATGCCGTACTCGGCCGGCTACGCCGCCGCCAAGGCGTACGTGCTCAGCTTCTCGCAGGCCCTGCACGAGGAGCTCGCGCCCGCTGGCGTGACGGTCACGGCACTCGCGCCGGGGCCGGTGGCGACCGAGTTCTGGGACAACGCCGGCTGGCAGCTGTCGGGCGGTCAGTCGTTCGAGAGCGCGGTTCCCCGCCTGGCCTGGGTGACCGCCGACGAGGCCGCCCGCGCCGGCGTCGACGGCGTGCGCGACGGCCGGCGCGTGGTCGTCCCCGGCGTCCCGGTGCGCGCGGCGATGCTGGCGGCTCACTACCTTCCCAACGCGATCAAGCTGCCCGCGATGGAGTGGGCGATGCGGCACCGCTGACCGGTCTGGCATCGGACTAGATGGTTGATTCCGCGGCCGCGTGGGGCCGGGGGATTCGGGGATCAAGCCGGTCAAGGACGCAGAACGAAGCCAATACTGGAGGTATTGGCGAGTTCGAGGACGATGATCCGGCGCAGATCATC